>NZ_JAJVKW010000001.1:600000-900000 GCF_024198255.1 Myxococcus guangdongensis | reverse complement strand
GCTGGCGTACACGCGCGTGTCGATGGTGGCGCTGGCCTTCGTGCCCAAGCCCCAGCGCGTGCTGGTGGTGGGGCTGGGCGGCGGCGCGATGCCCATGTTCCTGCGCGCGGTGCTGCCCGAGGCGCACATCGACGTGGTGGACATCGACCCGGACGTGGTGGACGTGGCCAGGCGCTTCTTCGGCTTCCGTGAGGACGCGCGCCTGAAGGCCCACGTGGCGGACGGCCGGGCCTTCATCGAGGCGAAGCGCCCCGCGTACGACCTCATCTTCCTGGACGCCTACGGCCCCGAAAGCATCCCCGAGCACCTGGGCACCGTGGAGTTCCTCGCCTCCGTGCGCGCGAAGCTGACGGCGCGCGGCGCGGTGGTGGGCAACGTCTGGGAATACCCGCCGAACCCCCTGTTCCCCTCCATGCTCCGCACCTGGCAGGCGGGCTTCACCCAGCTCTACACCTTCGAGGTGGCCAGCGCCGCCAATCGCATCTTCGTGGGCGTACCCTATCCGGAGAAGCAGACGCGTCAGGCATTGGAGACGATTGCCAACAAGGTCGAGAAGGCGCAGGGCGTCCCCTTTGACCTGAGCGCATTGGTGGTGGAAGGTTACGCCGATGCCACCACGCGCAAGGAATTGACGGGGCAGGTGTTGAGGGACGCACCCTCTCCCGCCGCTGCGCCGCCGGCTCCGGAGTCGAAGCCAGCACCTCCGGCGCCGTGACACATGGGACACGTGAGTGATTGCGTCGCGGCGGGGGCCGCGCGCTAGAGTTCCGTGCGTCTCATCGCGCCCCTGTACACCCGTCGTCTCGGAGGATGAATGTCCCCGTCTCCTGTCGGGCCGCCCTCGTTGTCACGTCGAGGGTTGCTCAAGCGAGGGTTGTTCGGAGGCGCGCTGCTCGCGCTGGGAGGCGGCGGCCTGTTGTGGACGCGTGAAGGATTGTCATTGCCCCTTCCTCCCGAGGGCCTGAAGGTGCTCGGTGCGCGCGAGTACGCCACGCTCCAGGCCATGGCCCGCCGGGCCTTCCAGCCGCGCGAGGGCTGGCCGGACGCGGACACGGTGCGCGTGGCCTTCCTGGTGGACGGGCTGCTCGCGGGGTTGGACCCGGTCGTCGCGAACGAGGTGAAGGCGGTGGTGGGCCTCTTCGACAACGCGCTGGCGGGGCTGCTCTTCACCGGACACGTCACCCCGTTCTCGCGGCTGGGGCCCGAGGCGCAGGACGCCGTGCTCGAATCCTGGAGGACGTCGCGGCTGGTGTTCCGCCGCGGGGGCTACCACGCGCTGCGAGGGCTCCTGTACGCCGCCTACTACTCGCATCCGGCCGCCATGGCCGCCACGGGCTTCGTCGCACCGGAGGGCTTTCACGTCGCGGACGCGCCGGTGTGGCGGGGGCCCGCGGATGGTCCCTTCGCGGGCTCGGGAGGTGGCACGCCATGACGGGACGCATCTGGACGGGAGACGAGCTGACCGAGGACTCGACGCTCACGTGTGATGTCTGCGTGGTGGGCAGCGGCGCGGGCGGCGGGGTGCTGGGGTTGGAGTTGGCCCGGCGCGGGCTGGACGTGGTGATGCTGGAGGAGGGCGGCTACCACACCCGTCGCGACTTCGACCTGAAGGAGGCCAAGGCCTACGCGACGTTCTACCAGGAGGGTGGCAACCGGGCGACGGACGACCTGTCCATCGGCATCTACCAGGGGCGCACCGTGGGCGGCGGCACCGCGGTCAACTGGTGCGCATGCTTCCGTACGCCGCCCGAGATTCTCGAGCACTGGCGCGACGCGCACGGCGTGAAGGGGCTGGACTCCGCCACGCTCGCGCCGCACTGGGATTGGCTGGAGGAGCGGCTGAACATCCGCGACTGGCCCATCGAGCAGGCCAATCGCAACAACCGCATCCTCTGGGACGGGCTGGGTGCGCTCGGATATGGCCGCGGCACGGTGAAGCGCAACGTGCGCGCGTGCGCGTCCCTGGGCGCGTGTGGCCTGGGCTGTCCCACGGACGCCAAGCAGTCCACGCTGGTGACGCTCATCCCGGAGGCGGTGGAGCGGGGCATGCGCCTGTACGCCAACGTCAGCGCGCGGCGGCTGGAGACGAAGGGCGGCCGGGTGACGGCCGTGCACGGGGACATCCTCGACCCGAGGACGAACCGGCCCACGGGCAAGAAGCTCACCGTGAAGGCGAAGGTGACGGCGGTGTGTGGAGGCGCCCTCAACTCGCCGGGCTTGTTGCTGCGCAGCGGGCTCACCGGACGGGGGCGCGTGGGCAAGCGGCTGTTCCTGCATCCGGTGGTCGTGTCCAACGCGCGCTTCCGCGAGCGCGTGGAGGCGTACTCGGGCGCGCCGCTCACCGTGTATTCGCGGCAGTTCATCGACCGGGGGCAGGGGAGGATGGGGTGGCTCCTGGAGGTGCCCCCGCTGTTGCCGCTCTTGAGCGCGGTGGCGCTCAACGGCTTCGGTGCGGGGCATCAGGATTTGATGGCGGGCCTGCCGCATGCGAACGCGCTCATCTCCATCTGTCTGGATGGGGTCCAGCCCGGGGACGAGGGCGGCACCGTGGCCCTGCGCGGCGCGGGCGAGTATTCGCGCTTCAAGGTGGACTATCCCCTCGGGGAGCTCCACTGGGAGGCCTTCCGCGAGGCGCTCAAGGTCGCCGCGCGCATCCAGTTCGCCGCGGGGGCGGAGGTGGTGCTCAGCCCGCACTCGAAGCCGGTGGTGATGCGCAGCGAGCAGGACATCCCGCTGCTGGATGACGCGCCCTACGCTCCGCTCGAGTGCTCGGTCCTCAGCGCCCACCAGATGGGCGGCTGCGCCATGGGGGGCAACCCCGAGACGAGCGTGGTGGACAGCACGCTGCGCTACTGGGACTCCGACAACCTCTTCGTCGTGGATGGCTCGGTCTTCCCCTCCGCGCTGGGCGTCAACCCGATGGAGAGCATCCTCGGCGTCGCGCATTGGGGCAGCCAGCACGTCGCCGCGGCGGTGAGTGGCTCGGGGTGACAGTGATTCCAGACCGGGCGCCGATGGCGTTGCATGCTGCCTTTGGTCTATGGACCCAGGGCTGGCGCCCGGAGGGGGCGCGGTGGGTGGGTCCCGCAGTCGCGCAAGTCCGCTTCATATGAGCTCACAAATCCAGGTTGGGAATCCTCCGCGTGGGCGGAGGGTGGTGTCGGCTGTCGTGGGATTGCTCTGCGTCGTGTTGGGCGCGTGCTCCACGTTGCCGCAGCGGGGGCAGGTGGTGATGCGGGACGTGTCCTTCCCGCTGCGCGACTTCCGCATGCCGTCGGGGTTGCGCGTGGTGGTGGAGCAGGACGCGCGCGCGCCGGTGGTGGCGATGGTGGCCCTGGTGGGCGTGGGGGGCTCCGGCGACCCGACGGGCAAGGAGGGCCTGGCGCACGTGGTGGAGCACCTGGCCTTCCGCGCGCGTCACGCAGGCAGCCCCTCGGTGTCGACCCGGCTGGAGGACGCGGCGGCGGGTTACTCGAATGCCTTCACCAGCCTGGACCACACCGTGTACCAGTGGGTGGCGCCCAAGCAGTCGTTGGACATGCTCGTGAAGATGGAGGGACAGCGACTGTCCGCGCCCCTCTCCGGGGTCACGCCCGAGACCTTCGCGGTGGAGCGCGAGGTGGTGCGTAACGAGCTTCGCCAGCGCAACGAGACGGGCTTCGTGGGTCAGGTCTTCAGCTGGGTGCACGCGTCCGCCTATGCGCCGGAGCACCCGTATTCGCGGCCCATCATCGGCACGCACGACTCGTTGACGGCCCTGTCCCTGGCGGACGCGCAGCGCTTCGCGCGGACCCACTACCGGCCGGACAACACGACGCTGGTCATCGCCGGAGACGTGGACCTGGCGAGGGTGGAGGCGGTGCTGCTCGACAACCTTCCGCCGGAGTGGGTGGGCACCGGGGCCCCGCTGGCGGTGGACTCGCGCATGCCGCCCGTGTCCGAGCCGTCCCCGCGCGCCGCGCCCGCGCAGATGCCCGAGTATCAGGCCGCCGTCGGCTCCCCGGAGCTGTACATCTCCTGGGTGCTGCCGCGCTCCTTCGACGAGGCGAGCGCCATCCATGACTTCGTGCGGGTGAACCTGGGCCGCAGCCTGGGGGGCTCCATGCGACGGGACGGGGACATCGCCGGGTTCTCCACCCTGCTGCTGCCCGGCACGCGCGCGTCGCTGCTGGTGGTGCGGGTGGTGCTCACCCAGGGCAGCCACCCGCGCAAGTCGGCGGACAACATGTTGGATGAGGTCCAGTGGACGTGGAGCCAGGCGCCCGGCCACGCGGGGGCGGTGCTCGGCCGCGAGTACGACTTCCAGGCCCTGCGCCGCAACGTCATCACCGGCATGGTGCTGGAGTCCGAGGAGCTGCTGTCGCGCACCGTGCGACGCGCGGAGCTGACGCACTTCATGCTGGATGCGCGCGGGTACACGCGCTCGCAGCGGGCGTTGATGACGCTCGACGGCGGCAAGGTGACGGACTTCGCCTACAAGTGGCTCCAGCGCGAGCGCGCGCGCATCATCCTCGTGCGGCCCGGTGGGTCGGGCGGTGCGGTGGTGGCCGCTCCCGTGGCGCTGCCGGAGGAGCCGCCGGCGAGCGCTCAGTCGGAGCGAGTCACCCAGGCGGCTCAGGCCGCGCTGTCCGCGCCGGTGCGGACGCTGAAGCTGGACAACGGGATGGAGGTGCTGCTCGCGCCCCGTCCAGGCCTGCCCGTGGTGCGCGTGGGCGCGGTGCTGGGCGGCGGGCGCACGTACGGGCCCAAGTCGGGCGTGGCGGAGATGGCGGATTATGGCGCCTTCCGCGAGTCCTGGTTCGAGGGCAACGCGAGCCACTGGGGCCTGCATGTGTTCGGCGGGATGCGGAGAGATCATCAGCGCTTCGAGGTGGCCGGGACGTCCGGCAACGTCGGCAACATGCTCGCGATGCTGGCCGAGCAGCTCTCCTCCACGCGGACCTCGTATGACGCGTGGCGGTTCCTGCAGGAGCAGGTGGTGCCGTGGCGCAAGACATTGGACTCGCACCCGGAGGAGCGCGCGCAGCGCGACCTGATGCAACTGCTCTACGAGCCGCACCCCTACGCGCGCCACGCCACGGGTGAGGCGCTGTCCCAGGTGTCGGAGGAGGACATGATGGCCTGGATTCGGGACGTCTACCGCCCGGCCAACACGGTGGTGGTCATCGCGGGTGAGTTCGACGCGGCGACGGTGGAGCCGCTGGTGCGCGAGTACCTGGGCGGCTGGAAGCACGGGCCGACCTCGCCGGTGGAGGTGCCCGCCGCGCCGGGGCTGCCGTCGCCCGCCGCGAAGCCCCGGACGCTCGTGACGTCCAGGCCCGGCGCGACGCAGGGCCACCTGCAGCTGGCGTGTCGGCTGCCCACGGCCACGCCCGAGGCCGAGGCGCGCTACGACGTGATGGCGGAGCTGGTGGGCCGGCGCAGCTTCGACCTGGTGCGCGCGCGGCAGGACGCGTCCTACGGCTTCAGCGCCAGCACGTGGCTGGGACGCGGTGGTGCCGCGCATCTGCTGGTGGAGGGCCTGGTGGACGCGGCGCGGATGGCGGAGGGCGCGAAGGCCGTGCAGGACACGCTCGCGTCGTTCGCCCGGGGCGTGGACGAGGCGGAGCTCGCGCGCGCCAGGAAGCGCCTGCTCTCGCGGGACGCGGTGTCGTTCATCTCCTCCGAGTCGTGGGTCCAGTCGCTCCTGGACGCGCGCGTGCGAGGCTTCCCCGCGGAGTCGCTGGCCCAGCGCCCCGCGCACCTCCAGGCGGTGACGGCCGAGCAGGTGAGGCAGGAGTTCGACGGCTGCCTGAAGCGTCTGGTGGTGGGCGTCGTCGCGGACAAGGACCGGGTGCAGCCGATGCTCCAGGCCCTGTCCACGCCCTGACAGATAGAGTGCTCCCTCGCCTGGTGCCCGTACACCCAGGCGAGGCATGCGGGGCCCTGCGTCCTCCCGCTCCGACGCTGACTACCTTGCCTGGACAGGAAGACATCCGCGAGGGGGCAGGCATGCGGTGGCAGGGAGGACGTCGCAGCTCCAATGTGGAGGACCGGCGAGGGGCGGGGTTGGGGCGCCCGCTCGCGGTGGGCGGCGGGGCGGCGTCGCTGGTGGTGGCGCTGCTGGTGATGTTGCTCGGAGGAGACCCCTCGGTCGTCACCACGCCGAGCGGTGGACGCGGGCCGTCCAGCGACGACGGCACGGGCGGCTCGGGCGTGCCCGATGACCCTCGGCAGGCCCAGCTCAAGGACTTCGTCTCCGTCATCCTCGCGGACACGGAGGACACCTGGCCGGGCCTGCTGGAGCCTCACGGTGTCGAGTACGTGGACCCGCGCCTGGTGCTCTTCACCGGCGCGGTGCGCTCGGCCTGCGGCTTCCAGGAGAGCGCGGTGGGGCCCTTCTACTGTCCGCCGGACCAGCGCGTGTACCTGGACCTGGACTTCTTCGACGAGCTGGACCGCCGCTTCGGCGCGCCCGGCGACTTCGCGCAGGCCTACGTGGTGGCGCACGAGGTGGGGCACCACGTGCAGAACCTGCTGGGCATCTCCCGTCAGGTGCAGGCCGCGCGGCAGCGTGCGTCGCCGGAGGATGGCAACGCGCTGTCGGTGCTCCAGGAGCTCCAGGCGGACTGCTTCGCCGGCATCTGGGCGCACCATGCCCAGCGCGAGCGACAGATTCTGGAGCCGGGTGACGTGGAGGAGGGACTGGGGGCCGCGTCCGCCATCGGCGACGACACGCTCCAGCGCCGCGCCCAGGGACATGTCGTCCCCGAGTCCTTCACCCACGGCTCGTCCGCGCAGCGCGTCGAGTGGTTCAAGCGGGGCCTGACGCAGGGCACGCTCGAGGCGTGCGACACCTTCGGGGCGCAATCCGTTCCACGCCGTCGTCGCTGACAGCGCGCCATGGGGCTGATTGACAATCCAGCCCCGGCTCGCGGTTGAATGCCCTCCGCGCGGTGGCCGGTCCGCGTCCATCGACGCGGAGGGGGCGTGTTCCCATTCAAGACGCTGTGGTGTGTGGGGTTGTTGACGGGGCTCGTCTGGGCGCCCGTCGCCGAGGCGCGCTTCGGCAAGCGCAACACCCCGAGCGACTCGAAGTCGAGCACGCACGATTCCAGCGCGGACCCGGACACACACGAGGCCTCCGCCATCGGCACCGAGGACGACGATGACGATGGGAAGAAGCCCCGCTCGCGCAACTCGTTCGACGACGATGATTGTTGCTCGGATGATGACGACGACGACGCGTCGGGGGGCATCGTGGCGAGCCTCCTCAGCGGGCTGTTCGAGGGCGCCGCCCGGACCATCGCCAACACGGGGACGCACCTGTCGGAGCGGCTCGACCCGGAGACCTCCCAGCCCCTCCTCGCGGGGCAGCGGCACGCGGTGCCGCTGTCCTTCCGGTTGAGCGCGCAGCGACTGCTGATGCTCGACGACGTGCGCGGCGTGGACCTGCTCGCGGGGCTGGAAGGTCATCGCTTCGGGGTGGAGACCCGCATGATGTTGCTGAAGCAGCCCACGGATGACGGCACGGTGGGCGAGGACGACCTCATGCTGGTGTCGGCGCACCTGACGTATGCCTTCCTGGTGCGCGACGCGTTCCGCTTGCGCGCGGAGGGCGGACTGAGCACGGCGCACGCGCCGGACATCACCCTGGCGGGCCCGAGTGTGGCGCTGTCCTTCGAGGCGTGTCTGTTCTCCCCGCTGGACTTCGAGGCGCGCGCGCAGCTGACGCCGCTGCCGTTCCTCCAGGTCGACGCCACGGTGGGGCTGGCCCTGCACCTGGGGAGCTTGATGCTGCGCGGCGGCTGGCGCGGCCTGTACCTGGACGACCTGGGGACGGTGGACGGCGTGGCCCACGTGGACCGGATGCACGGCCCCTATTTCGGCGCCGGCTTCACCTTCTGACGCGGACGGCGGGCGCTATCGGTTGCCCCGCATCTTCCACCACAGGATGCCCATGAAGCTCTCCGGAGGAGGCTCCGGAGACGTCATCGGCTCGTCCTCCTCGCGCGTGGGGTGTACGGGAGGAGGCGACGGACGGCGCACGGTGGGCAGTGGCTCCGAGCTGTGCAGCCCTCGCGACGCGCGGTCCAGGGCCTCGGAGAAGGAGCGCCTCGCCACGTCGTTCGATTCGATGCGTTGGGGCCCCGAGACGCGCTCGAGGGCGCGGACCCGGAGGATGGCGTCGGCGCCCTCGACGCGGCGCAGGCCGCCGACACGGCCGACGGGGCCTCGGGGTTTGCGATGGTGACTCATGCCGGACCTCGCGCGGGTGGAGACGTCAGGGGGTGGGCTGGGTGGCGATGGCCGCCGTCTTGCGAGGGATGAACTCCTCGCGGCGCAGGAGCAGCTTCGCATCCTTCTTCGGGAGGATGCGCAGCTGGAACCGGCGCTGAGTGGGCTCGTCGACAGAGAACACATTCCTGTCGCTCACCAGCAGCACGGCCGTGGGCACGGCGAGCTTGGGGGCGCGGTGCCCGTAGAAGTGCACCACGACATGGTAGGGCCCCGGTACCAGCTTGCGCGCGTGGTACAGCTCCGGCCCCAGCCCATCGGTGATGTCCCAGTAGAGCTGGCCTCCGAGCCGCGTCTGCTTGTGCTGGTAGTAGCAGCGCTCGCCGTCGGGCTCGATGACCCACAGGTCGATGTCCGTCTGGTCCGAGTTCCAGTGCGTGGTGAGCTGATAACCGATGGGCGCGCGGGAGAAGGCGTCGCCATACATGCCCGACGTCTCGGGTTTCCCAAGCTCGGCGAGGCGCGCGCGCAGCTCCTGGACGATGGGCTCCGCGCGCGGGTGTCGCGCCAGCGCGGAGAGCATCCGGCCGTAGTGGTAGCTCGCGACCAGCCGCAGCTCACCGGGGTGCCGCGGGAAGGGGCGGGCGAGCAGGATTTCGTAGTTGCGCGCGGCCTCGGCGTAGCGGCCCGCGGCGTCCAGCGCGAGCGCCTCTTCCAGGTAGGCCTGTCCCTCGAAGGTGCGGCTGAGCCGCAGGTGTTCGAACAGCTCCGTCGCCGCGGCGTACTGGCCCAGGGCGAGCAGGCCATAGCCCACCAGCCGCAGCGCCTCCGGGTCCTTGGGGCGCAGCTCCACGGGGGAGGAGAGGGCCCGCACTGCGCCCCCGGTGTCACCGGCGAAGGCGCGCTCCCGGGCGATGCCTTCGTACAGCGTCACATCGTCCCGGTTCTCCCGTCGCGCCTTGCGGTACGCAAGCTCCGCGGTGAGGCGGGCCTCGCCGCCCGCGTAGGGCTCGTCGCGCAAGGGCTGGCGCGGGTGCGAGGGCGCGAGGACCGCGCGCTGCAGCGTCAGGGCGTCCACCACCGCGCGCCCCGACTTGGGGACCGCGTCCATGTCCAGCCCCACGAGCGCGTCCCGGCGCTGGTCCTGCTCCCGCTTGCGCAAAAGCTCCAGGTCGTTCAGCTCCACGCGCTCATCGCGCAGGGCGAAGCGCGTGTACTCGGCCGCCGTCTCGAGCACGAGCATGGACGCGCGCGCGTTGGCCAGGTGGTAGTGCTGGCTGAGCGCCACCACCATCCGGTCCAGGCGCACGTCGTCCAGCGAGACGAGTCGGGAGACGAAGAGGTCCGCCCAGGCGCGAGGCGCGAACGCGCTGTCCGTGTCGCGAGGCAGGGGCACCTCGAGCGTCTTCTCCACGTCGCCCACGCGGGTGGCCACCACGAGCGCCGCGGCCCCAGCCTCCGGCAGCCGTCCGGCCACGAGCAGCTCCTGGCCCGGGAACACCAGGTGCGGACGGCCGGCGATGACCAGGTCCTTCACGGGCGCGCCCTTCACCTCCACGCGGGAGAGGACGACGGGACTGGCCCGGTGCGCCGTCGCGGCGACGTCCACCTGGGCCCCGGAGAGCACCGACACGCCCCGGCCTCCGCTGGCCCGCGCGAGCGCATCGAACAGCTCCGTGTTCACCGCGGCCTCTCCGAAGCGGTACGTCACCCACCGCAGCGACTCCGCGCTGGTGTGCCGGGAGATGAGGGACTCGATGGTGCTCGGGCCCCAGGTGACGTTGCCGTCCGACAGCAGGAGGGCCGTCACGCGCGCTCCGGGCTGGGCGGGCTTGAGCCAGTCCGCGCCGGCCCGGTCCAGCTCCGTCAGCATCCCGTCCACGTGCGACGCGCCCTCCAGGAACACGCGCTCCAGCTCGGAGAACGTCTCCTGACGACGGGCGGCGTCGTTCGTCCGCCAGCCCGTGCCGTGCAGCCAACGGGGGCGCACGTCGAAGAGGAGCACCGCGTACTCGTTCAGCGTGGAGTCCTTCTCCAGGAGCGCGCGCAGGGTGGCGGCCTGGAGCGCCCAGGCGTTCCCGTCCTCGGTGGAGAGGGAGGTGTCCACCACCAGGACGGCGCGCCCGGTGGGAGGGCCCTCGGCCGTCGACGTCAGCTTCGCGGGCAGTCGGACGCGGGCATGGAAGGCCTGGCCCGGAAGTCCCGCATCGTCCTTGCCCACCAACACGTCCGCGTCGCCGTCCTTCGGCGCGAGCGCGACGGACAGCGCTCCGTCACCCTTCAGTCGGGGCCAGTCGTGCACCCGCCATGCGCCGAGCTTGCGCCCGCTGCCCGAGGCGACGGGGGAGACGAGATCGTCCTTCACCTGCGTCGGGTCCACGTGCACGCGCGCGGAGACCTGGACCTCCGTGCCCGCGCCGGTGGGGAGGGGCCACGTGTAGCGCAGGTGTCGGCCGTCGTGGATGAGCGTCTGCTCGTAGGCGATGACCACGCGCTTGAGCGAGCGGGGCGGCAGCGGGAAGACGCGGGCGCTGAACGTGGAGGCGCCCGCCCACTCGAGCAGGGCCGGGTCGACGTTGTCGCGGACGATGTCCTCGTAGACCTCGCGGGCGCGCTTCTGCTCGACGACGCGGGCCTCCTGCACCTCGCCCCACGAGCGCTTCGCGCCCTTCGGACTGGGCGGGGCGGCGGCGGTGAGCTGCTCCAGGTTCGCGGTGCCGTCCCCCAGCGCGGGCAAGAGGTCCGAGGACTGGAAGAGGGAAGGGCCGTTCGCGTCCACCGCGCCGGAGTAGAGCGCGAAGCCCGCGACGGACGCGCCTCCGGGCAGCGGGTAGTAGAAGGTGCCTTCGAGCGCGCGGGTCGTGTCGTTCTCGAAGAGGTGGTCCACCACGGTGCGCGCGCGGGCACCCTGGATGTACGTGACGACGCGAATCGCGCGGGTCTTCAGCGGCTGGTAGCGGCCAGACTCGTCGCGCACCAGCACCTTGGCCGCGCGAGGCGCCGCGTCCACCTTGGGCAGCACGGGCGTGGGCAGGTTCGTGGGAGGTGGCGAGCCGTCGGCCCGCTCCTTCTTGGAGGGCTCCTGCGTCTCGGGTCCGCCACCACCGCTGCTTCCGCGGATGACCTGGAGGGCTTCACGGGAACGGGTGGGGGCGGGGCGGGCCACGGAGTCCGTCGGTGGCACGTCGAGGGAGGAGGCCACGGCGGGGACCTCCCGGGGCGCGGGTGAGGCGGGAGGTGGCGGGGGCGCTTGGAGGGCCCCTGGCCTGGGCGGCGGCCTGCCTTCGACAGGCGCCTCGGCTTCGCTGAGAGACAATCCGCTCTCGGCTCGCAGGTTGTTGAGCAGGCGCTCCATCGTGTCATCGTCGAGGAGCGTGGGGTTCGCGAGGGCGTCGCGAAGCTCCGCGACATCCACCTCTCCCGGGTCGACGACACCGGACACCGTCGTGGGCGCGGCGAGGCCCGCCTTGGCGAAGCTCTCGGGCGTCGTCGCGGGTTTGGGAGGCGCGGGCGGGGCCGTGGAGGCCGTGCGCTCACAACCCACCACGGCGAGACATAGCAACAGGGCGGCGGTCGACAGTCGCGAGACGCGCATGTCGGGGACGTTAACCCAACACCGTGTCACGCGCGCAGGCTGCCCCCGGGATGGATGTCAATCGAGGTAGCCCCAGCGGTCCTCCTCGAAGACGTAGTAGGGGCGGCCGAAGGGAATCCGGTCTGTCCAGCCGAGCACGTGGCGCTGATGCGTCACGTCATAGGTGAAGCCGAAGTGCGGGCCGTCGAACTTCGCCCGAGGCAGCTCGGACAGGAGGTCGGGGACGAGCTCGGACAGGGCCTCCGGGAGCCGTCCCTGTCGCGTCTGGAATTCGCGGCAGGCGGCGATGATGCGCTCGGCGTTGCGCTGGGCCCGCTCGCTCCCCGCGCGGTCGGGCCGGAGGGTGACGTACACCGTCGCGGCCAGGGAGACGGAGTTCTGGATGAGCCGCGAGGCGTGGTCCCTCCACTGTCGCAGGGTGCTCCCGAGATGTGTGCCCATGCCGTCGCCTCCGCTGTGCCACGCATCATCACCCGGCGTGCCGCCTTCGTGCGCGGCACTGCCTATCTTTTTCGCGAGGACGACACAGGAGGACGTGATGCCGGACATCGACGAGCGCCAACGCGCGGACGACCCCTCGGAGGACAGGACGGCGCGGGAGGCGGGCTACGAGGAGGAGGTGCCCGGGCACACGCCCGGGGTGGCGGAGGGTGACGACGACGAGGCACCCCACCGCGTGCATCCCTTCCCGGACCCGGACAAGACGCCTGGCTCCGCGGAGGGCTGAGCAGCCATTGCCTGTACGGACGGCCCGATGAGGCGTCGCGCCAGACGTCTGTTCCCCTCTGTGCGGAGGGCGGGATGCTGCTGACCCGCGAGAACCGGGGTGGCACTCCGATGCCTTCGTGCGCGGTGCGCGAAGGAGAGCGCCGAGGCACTTCGGGGGCCTCTCTCGTGAGGAGGTGGATGTATGCGGAGCGGCCGCCAGGACGGGGAGTCTCGTTGTTTCTTCCTGTGTCCCGAGCGGAGCCTGGACTCCGTGTACGTCCTGCCCCATGCGGGGGACGGGGACTGAATAGGCCAGGGGGAGGTGCGTCAGAAGGGACAGAACGCGGCGCAACCCGCTGCGAAGGAGGTCGTCATGAACAGCAAGCTGATGCGAGTCCTGGTGGTGTGCTCCCTCACGATGGGTTCTCCCGTCCTCGCGCAGTCGGTTCATGGTGCCTCCCCCATCGCGACGCAGAAGGTGACGGAGTGGGCGGAGGGGCAGCGCAACGTCTCGCGCGCGGACCGTGAGCGTCAGGCCCGACTGGAGCGGGAGCGTGAGGAGCGGGAGCGTCAGGCGCGGTTGGAGCGGGAGCGGCAGGCGCGGTTGGAGCGTGAGCGGCAGGCGCGGCTGGAGCGGGAGCGGCAGGCCCGCGTCGAGCGTGAACGGCAGGCGCGGTTGGAGCGCGAGCGTCAGGCCCGCATCGAGCGCGAGCGTCAGGAGCGGGAGCGTCTGGCCCGGCTGGAGCGTGAGCGTCGGGAGCGCGCCGAGTGCGAGCGCCGCGGGTATGGCTGGTGCGCGTCCAACACGCCGCGCCGGGGGTAGTCGGCCTCGGGTCGAGCTGGATGGGGCTCATGTAGCAAGTCCCGGTTGACGAAGAACGGGCTCGGACATCTGCTTGAGCGATGTCCGAGCCCGTTGTCGTTTCATCGCCGCCCTCCGCCGAGGCTCGCCCGGTGGACGTCGGTGAGCGCGTCACGCTGTTGGATGCCCTGCGAGGCTTTGCCCTCTGCGGTGTGTTCGTCTCCAACAGCGCGGCCTGGTTCAGTGGTCGGGTGCTGATGCCGCCCCAAGAGGCGCGCGCGCTGACGGCGCCGCTCTTCGAGACCGTCATCAACAACCTCTACCTTTTCTTCGTGAACCAGAAGTTCGTGACGCTGTTCTCGTTCCTCTTCGGGCTGGGCTTCAGCATCCAGATGTCCCGGGCGGAGAAGCGCGGCGACTCCATCACCCGGCTCTATGCCCGGCGCCTGCTGGTGCTGCTGGGCCTGGGCCTGTTCCACCAGTACGTCATCTGGGTGGGCGACATCCTGCACACCTACGCGCTGGTGGGCTTCCTGCTGCTGTTGTTCCGCAAGGCCTCGAACAGGACGGTGCTCATCTGGGCCGTGCTGTGCATGGCGGTGATACCCAGCACCGTCCAACTGCTGTCACACCACATCCCGATATGGCTCCACGGCGCGGAGGCCGCGAAGGCCACGGCGACGGCCACGCGCGCGGCGGAGCTGGCGGCGCGTACGCGCCTCCTGGAGGCGTACTCGAGTGACTCGCTCTGGACGTCGATGGTCGGCGGCATGCGCTTCAACGTGGAGACGTTCCTTCAGCCCAACCGCCTCGTCTGGATGAGCTTCGCGTTGGGCCGCTTCCTCTTCGGGCTGCTGGCGGGGCGGCTCTTGTTGCTCCAGGACATCGAGGGCAACCGGTGCGTGCACCACCGCCTGTTGTTCTGGGGCCTCTTCCTCGGCGTCATCGGCAACGGTCTGGGATTGGTGCTCTGGCGGCTGCGCTCGCTCGGGTTGATGGACGAGATGAGCCGCGACACGTCGATTCTGCTCAATCAGGCGCAGGAACTCGGCTGCCTCTTCCTGGGCGCGGCCTACGTCGCCCTCTTCGCGCTCCTGTCCCGGCGTGGCTGGGTCCAGCGCGTCTTCGCCGTGCTGATGCCCGTGGGGCGCATGGCGCTCACGAACTACCTGCTGCAGTCGGTGGTGAGCGTCTTCATCTACAACGGCTGGGGTCTGGGGCTCATCACGAAGTTGCCACCGTCACGGGTCATCTTCCTGTCGCTCGGCATCTTCGCGGTCCAGATCGTCCTCAGCCACCTGTGGCTCTCCCGCTTCCGCTTCGGACCCGTGGAGTGGTTGTGGCGCTCGCTCACGTATGGCCATGCTCAGCCCCTCCGGCTGCCAGCGGGGAAGGGGGCGGTGGGGACAGCGGTGTCGTGAACCGCTAGCGTGGGCACTCTAACGGGGAGGTCGTGCCATGACGCTGAAGACACGAGGCGTGGTGCTGTTGTTGTCGACCGTGGGGCTCGTCGCTTGTGGAGGCTCGGGGGCAGAACCCCCTCCACCCTCGGCGGAGGCAGCGGGAGTCGTCACCTCCGCCGTGGTGCCACCGTGCACGGGAACCAATGCCTGGTCGACGCTGGGACATGATGCCCGCCGCTCCTCCACCTCCGACGGCTGCGCATGGCATCCCCTGCGCAAGCTCTGGGAGTACGCGCCCACGGCGGGCGCGGGGCGCACGGTGCAGGGCGTCGAGCGCGCGGTGGCGAACACCGGAGGCGTCTACCTGACGTGGAACTCCAATCCCAACTACGTCGGCTCCGGCGGCAGCCCCGCGTTGGACAAGCTCGCCGTGGACACCGGCGCCAACGTGTGGAGCGTGGACCGGCAGCTCAATGACAACCGGGGACACTGGCCGACGATGTTCACCTACGAGAAGAACGTGGGGGGCGGTGTCTACGAGGCGAAGGAAGGCATCGTCCGCAACGATGACGGCATCCGGACGTGGAGCCAGCAGTTCGGCGCCAACTACTATTCGGGGGGCACCATCCCCTATGCCGAGTACGAGCAGGCGCCCAACGACAGCTGGGGCCAGTCGCTGTCGGACGGCACGCGGCTGTGGGTCTACAACCAGCTGCACTACCACGGCCCCAAGCTGGGGCTTCGCTCCATGGACAAGCGCGGCAACCTGCTCCTGGAGTTGAACACCTACGGCTACTACGGCGGCACGCGCGTCTTCCCCCAGCACCAGTGGGACACGGCCGAGGACCACCTGGGCTCCATCGCCGCGGACGGCGGCTTCATCTACCTGGCCGCCATCTACAACTTCCAGTGCTCCACCAACTGCTCCGCCACCGAGCCGCGTCCCTTCGCCACGGGCCTGTATGGCTGGGATGTCGCCACGGGCACGGCGCGCTGGCCCCGCGTGGCGCTGGAGCCCGCCAGCCACATCAGCGTGTCCGGCAATCGCATCTACCTGCTGGAGCGGGACCCCGGCACCGGCACCGTGACGTTCAACATCCGCAACGCGGGCTACAACGGCGCCAGCCTCTTCCGCTCCGCGCCGCTGCCCAGCACGCACCTCACCGGCTATCAGGCGCCGGTGCTCGTGGCGGGACGCGCCATCTTCGCGGCCCAGGAGACCTCCGGCTCCAACCTGGGCACCGTCCTGTACTCCTTCGACGCGCTCTCGGGCGGCACGCCCCTGACGACCACGCTGACGGGTGTGTATGACGTCACCGTCCCGTACTACGGGCGAAACCTGCTGGATTTTTCCACCACGCCCTTCGCGGGCAGGCGCAGCACGAGCATCGCGGCGGCGTCGGGGACGAAGGACGATGCGGGCGTGAGCATCCCCACGCTGGTCATCACCTCGCGCACCGGGTTGCATGTCGTCGCCGTCTCCACGTTGTCGACGCTGTGGAGCGCCACCAAGTTGTCGCTGGTGGGCACCTCGGACGGCGGCGCGCTGAGGGACCCGGTCATCGTGAAGGACCGGGTCTACGTGGTGGACCGGAACAAGGTATACGCGTTGGGGCTATAGCCGAGGCGCTGACGCCGAGGCTGGAGTGAGAGGAAGCATGATGCGACGGTGGCTGTTGCTGGGGCTCTGTGTCTCCACGCAGGCGGGGGCGCAGGACTATCGGGCGTGCAAGGAGCTGTTCGTGTCCCCGCTGGCGGCGAAGGTCGAGGCGACCAACGCCAGCGGCTCCGCGTGGGACGAAGGCTCCTCGGCGGACCCGGAGCTGACCGCGATGGCGGTCGACGTTGAAGGCGCTTCACCCGTCGTCATCGGCCCGAAGCAGGAGGACGCCACCACCCTCCTGTGGAACAGCCTCTTCCTGGAGGAGACGCGCTCGGGGGCCTGGCTCCCGGTGGGCGTGGGCGGCTCGCTGCACCTGCTGCTCACCGACTCGGACGAGGGGCCCTCGGACTTCATCGGGGCCTTCTCCGTCACCGTCCCCGAGTCACTGGCGCAGACGGGCACCGCGTTCATCCTCACCTCGTCCACGGGCACGCAGCAGATGCCGCTGACGCTGCGAATCTCCGCGACGGATGGCAAGCGCCCCTGCGCGGGTCTGGAGAAGGCCGGGCCCGTGCGCTACGAGCTGCCCGCGCCCATGTTCACCGCGCGGGTGGACACGGCGCTGTTCGAGAAGGTTCGCGGCGCCCAGCGCTGCAAGGCCGGAAGCACCCAGCGCGAGTGCAAGCCGGAGAGCTACGACGTGCTCTACACGCCGGAGCTCTTGAAGGACTCCTGGGTGACGCTCGTGTCCGGCGGCCCCTTCGATGGCAACCCGGGGAAGTTCTTCGCGGTGGCGTTCGGCATCGAGCCCGCGCGCCGGCAGGTGGCCTACGTGGGCCGCTGCGACGCGGTGAAGAAGGTCCCCGCGCTGGGCGAGACGCTGGCGTGCGTCCTGGGCAACAAGGCCACGCTCATCAGCATGGAGAAGGGCAAGCCCAAGACCCGGGCGGCCAACGCGCGGGAGCTGGAGGCGCTGAAGGAGCAGCCCGCGGACGCGCCCGAGTCGAAGCCGTCGCCCTGAGAGGACGTCTGACACGGCGCCCTCGGAGTGGGGGCGCCGTGCGGGGGCTTCACGCCGGCGGACGCATCGTGATGAGCACCACGCCGATGCCGATGAGCGCGAGGCCCGACAGCCGCTCCCGCCAGACCTGGGCGCGCGGTGAGCTGGAGACGCGGCCTCCGGCGACGCCCAGCCAGGCGTACCCGGCCAGCACCGGCACCTCCACCACGATGCAGGAGACGCCGTACACCGTGAACTGCAGCCCCGCGTGAGGGCCCGGCTGGACGAACTGCGGCAGCAGTGAGCCGAAGAACAGGATGGATTTGGGGTTGGCCAGCTGCTTGGCGAAGCCCTGCACGAAGGCGCCCTGCCACAGGGGCGGCTTGGGGCGCTCGGCCAGCGTGAGGCTCTTCTTCGCGGCCCACAGCGTGCTCACGCCCAGGTAGACGAGGTAGGCGGCGCCCGCGGAGCGGATGGTGTTGAAGGCGATGCGTGAGGTGGCCAGCGCGGCGCCCAGGCCCGCCACGGAGATGAGGAAGTACACGGCATTGCCGGCCTGGATGCCCCACGTCGCGCTCATCCCCGCCCGGAACCCCCGCGACATCGCTTGCGAGACCACCAGCAAGACAGCGGGTCCCGGAGTGATGGCGAAGAGCGCCATCGTCAGCGTGAAGGTGGCCCAGAGCGTGAGGTCCATGAGGTGGGTGCGCGCGGCCGGAGCGTATCTCCGGACTGGCGGCGACCGGGCACGGACGCGGTGGGGTGGGCGCGAATGACGAACTCGAGGGGGCCCGGTCCTCCGTCGGATGCAGGACGTGCCACCCGGGGCCTCGTCGCCGGTATGCGACGCTCGCGCGGCGGGTCGTTGGCGTGACGACGTCCCGGATGTCGGCCTCGTGGATGAGGGCACGGTGGGGCGAAATCCGGCCGTGGCCCTGGGGCCTTCTCGTGTTCTGCTCCACCAGAACGGAAAAAGCCCCCGGACGAGGGGCTGGCGGCGGGGCTCTCTGGAGGGAGGGGCTCGTGGCTGGGGCCATGAGGAGCGTCACTCGTGAAGAAGACGTACGTCGGAGGCTGTCACTGTGGAGCGGTCCGGTACGAAGCGGATGTCGACCTGAGCCAGGGCACCTACAAGTGCAACTGCTC
Organism: Myxococcus guangdongensis; assembly: GCF_024198255.1. Lineage (NCBI taxonomy): Bacteria > Pseudomonadati > Myxococcota > Myxococcia > Myxococcales > Myxococcaceae > Myxococcus > Myxococcus guangdongensis. The sequence goes on along the minus strand of NZ_JAJVKW010000001.1, from coordinate 881,526 downwards.
CATCTGCACCAAGGCGCGGCTGTGGCAATCCGTCATCGGTCCCGAGGACTTCCGGCTCCTCGCCGGTGAGTCCGCGCTCACCGAGTACCAGGCCCGCTCCAAGCAACTGCATCACCTGTTCTGCAAGCACTGCGGCGTGCACGCGTTCGGCTGGGGCGACGACACGGAGCTGGGCAAGTACTACACCGTCAAGGTCAACTGTCTGGACAACGTGGACGTGGACGAGCTGATGCGCTCGCCCATCACCTACGTCAACGGACGCGACGACGACTTCTCGAAGCCCCCGGCTGAGTTCCGGCACCTCTGAGCCGGGGCTCGGTGCCCGGCGTGGGCCTCTGGCGATCAGCGGATCCGCCCAGGGTGAAACATGTCTTGAGACAACTCACTGAAATCACGAGGAAGTGTGGTTCTCGCGCAACCTGGGGGCACACTGTGGCGATAATCCCGAAGCGCGCCATTCACGCTCTCCATCGGGATCCCCCAAACCATGGCCTCGAAGATCAGCGACACGCCTCGCCCCCTGCCCACCGCGTCGTCGCGAGCCCCGGCCGCGAAGGCCCCTCCGCCGCCCGAGAACAAGGCGAAGGCGCTGGACTCGAGCTGGAACAAGGACCGCTTCGAGACCGGCTCCACCCAGCAGTTGCCCCGCCTCCCCGCGCCGCAGCTTCCGGCCCCGCTGCCGCAGCTTCCGGCCCCGGTGCCCCAGCCGCTCCCGCAGCTGCCGGCGCCCGTGCCCCCGCCTCCGTGCCAGGGCCCGGTGGAGCCCACGCCCGAGGAGCCCTCCGAGCCCGCGCCGAACCTCGCGGACGCGGACCCGATGACGCACATCGCGTACCTCGCCTCGGACGAGCTGCAGGGGCGTGACAGCCCGTCGCCCGGGCTCGACGCGGCCTCCGCCTACGTGCAGGCGCATGTCGAGAAGTACGGCCTCGTGGGCCCCAACGTGAACAGCCCCGAGAACCCGTTCCAGCAGCGCTTCGACGTGTTCTCGTTCGTGGGCAACACCGACGCGAACCAGGTGCACGGCGGCGACGAGCACAAGGCGCACAAGCAGTTCGGCCACAAGCTCTTCGAGGAGGGCTTCTACCTGGAGGAGGGCATGCCCCGGGAGACGCTGGCCATGCTCAACAAGAAGTACGAGAGCGCGATGAAGGCCGAGGGCCAGCCGCTCGCGCCCGCGCGCAACGGTGGCCTGCGCAGCGTCGAGGAGCTGCGCTCGCTGGCGACGGAGTCCGGGCAGGCGGTCAACACCATGGCGCTCCTGCCGGGCTCGGGTCCCCACAAGGACGAGGTCATCGTGGTGATGGCCCACCTGGACCACGTGGGCACGGACCGTCGGGGCAACGTCCACAACGGCGCGGACGACAACGCGTCGGGCAGCGCGGTGTTGATGGCGGCGGTGCCGGAGCTGGCGGAGGCCGCCAAGCGCGGCGAGCTGGACCGCTCCGTGCTCTTCATCTGGACGGGCGCCGAGGAGAAGGGCCTGGTGGGCTCGCAGTACTTCGTGGACCACCCGATTCCGGGCCTGGGCACCGAGCAGATTACGGGCGTCATCAACGTGGACATGGTGGGCCGCTGGGATGACCAGCGCTTGTCCGTCGTCGACACGGACCGCCGCGGGCAGGCCAACTACTTCCGCGACGTGGTGGAGCAGGCCAACGCGCAGCTGCCGGACCCGTTCGACCGCATCAACCGCGACATCAACATGTATCGGGACCGCCAGGACGGCGCCGTCTTCGGCCGCAAGGGCGAGGACGTGCTCTTCCTCTTCGAGGGCCTGTCCAACCCGAAGGGCGGCGGCGACCTCATCCCCGAGTACCACGAGCCCGAGGACGACATCGACCTCATCCTCCGCGACAACGGTGGCGAGAAGCCCCGCCGCGTGAAGGACCTGATGGTCAACGTCATCGAGCTCGCCGCGAACCGCACGACGGAGAAGTAGGGGCGAGCCGGCTCGTCCAGGAGGGCGTCGTCGCTGACGCCCTCCGCCTTGGCGGCGCGCTCGTGCGAGGCGTCGTCGCTGACGCCCTCCGCTTCGGCGGTACGCTCGACCGGCTTTGTCCAGCAGGGCCTTGTCCCCGATGGCCTCCGCCTTGGCGGCGCGCTCGCCCGGCCACGTGCTCGAGGGCGTCGCGTCGGATGCTCCTCCAGCCTCTTCTGACGGGGCTTCGTGCCTGACGGCCCATGGCTCCGGCTCACACCCGCCGGGGCTTGTCCCTGGGCCTCGCCCCGTCGAGACTCGACATCATGTCCGCCGCCATGCCCTCGCCGCGCTCCTGGTTCGCCTTCTCCGTCGACCTGTCCCCGGTGACGGCGCGTGAGCGCCTGCCGGGGCTTCCGGCCCTGCCCGCGCTGCCGGACGGAGAGCTGGTGGACGCCCTGGACGTGGACGTCGTCTACGACGTGCCCTCGCTGGCCTGGGGCGGCAAGGTGGCCCGGCTGGTGGATGCCCCGGGCAAGAAGCTCCCCGGCGTGCTGCGTCGGCTCTCCCCGGAGGCATGGGACGCGGTGAGCCGGCTGGAGGCGGTGATCGCCGAGGCCTCCACCTCCCGCCCCGTCAAGGTGCGCACCTCCACCGGCGCCCTGCTCTCCGCCCACGCCTTCACGCCCCCGCCCAGGGCCACCCCCGCGGCCCAGGGGACCATCAGCGAGGCCTTCCTCGTCACGCTGGCCCTGGCCGCCGAGCACGCGGGGCTCGCCGCCGACTACGTCGAGCGCCTCCAGGCCGAGGCGCAAATCGTCGGCACACTCCAGCAGGCGAAGGCGGACGCACGGGGCGTCCAGGCTCCCCCGGGCAAGAAGCCGTAGTCGCAACTTCGTGACAGAAATGTGATGGCGTGACGCAACCGGGCACCGCGTCGGGCCGACGATAGAGATGCCGGGCCTCACTCCGCGCCAGCCCCTGGTCGGCCCAAGGACGTCTCAAGCCATGACGACGCTGCGACCCACTTCTCGCGCCAGCACCCCGTCCCCCTCGGTGTCCACCGAGGCGGCGCCCGTCAATGGCCTCAAGCCCCAGGACACCAGCGCCTGGGCTCGCTCCAGCGCTCGCGAAGTCTCCATCGCCGAGCTGCAGACCAAGTTCGGCTGGACGGACCAGAGCTGGGAGGCCGGCCTGCTGAAGGCGGCGGACCAGGCGGGCACCAAGACGCGCGGAGGCAACGGCAAGGTCTCCGCGGCCGAAATCCAGGCCTACCTCACCGCGCCCACCGACGGCCGCTACCTCACCTCCACCGCGCTCCAGCAGGGCCGCGCCGCGCTCGACGCGAAGCTCACCCAGGCCGGCGGCTCCGTGAAGGTGGATGCCTTCGACTCGAAGTGGCAGGACGGGCTCGCCAGGCGGGCCGACCTGCTGGGTGGCAACGGCGACGGCAAGGTGAGCCAGGAAGAGCTCGCGGCCTACATCCAGAAGTCCAAGGCCAACCAGGTGGACGGCACGAAGTGGGTGCCCGACCAGCAGATGGCCGCCTTCCAGAGTCGCGTCGCGGAGGCCGCCGGTGAGGTGGACCCGCTCCGTCCCAAAGGGGGCGCGGGCAAGGGCCTGGAGCTGGTGAAGCAGTACTCGCGACTGATGCTGGACGAGGGGAAGAACCTGCCCACCTTCGTCAGCCACATGCTCTCCGCCGCGGACATCCACGAGACGCCCGTGGAGGTGAACCGCAACAAGAGCACCTTCGTGCGAGATCCGTCGCTGCCGCTCACGGGCATCACGGACTCGGACTACAACAACACCGGCTTCGACCGCGGCCACATGAAGCCCGCGGAGGATTCGCCCACGCAGGAGGCGATGAACGAGAGCCACCAGATGTCGAACATCGCCCCCCAGTACGGCAACCACAACCAGCAGGTGTGGCGCACGCTGGAGAAGGGCATCCACGGCCTGGTGGAGCAGACGGGCGGCAAGGCCTACATCGTCACGGGCAACCTCTTCCTCGACGACCAGGGCAAGCCCCTGCCGAAGGACGAGATTGCGACCACGGGCGCGAAGGACCGGAAGATCGCCGTCCCCACGCACAACTTCAAGACGGTGCTGCTGGAGCTGCCCAACGGCAACCTGACGATGTTCGCGTACATGGTGCCGAACCTGAAGGACGGCCCCTCGAAGAAGGAGGCCATCGTCCCGCTGCTGGAGAACGCGCGCGTGCCGGTGGACCGCATCGAGGAACTGCTCGGTCAGGACCTGTACGCGCAGCTCCCCAAGGGCGTGCAGAGCCAGCTGGAGAAGGACTCGAAGGCCCCCGGCGCGTTCCAGCTCGAGGGCAGCCAGTACGAGTCCATGACGCTGCTCACGCAGCGCTGAGTGTCCCGCGCCGGCTCGGGCTCACGGCACGGGCAGCGAGAGGTAGTGCTGGCCCAGCTCGTTGAGGGCGCCGTTGGGGCCCAGCAGGCTCGCGAAGCACGGGTCGTTCGTCCAACGGCCGGTGAACCAGGCGTAGCGGAACACGTCCTCGCGGCGCTCGCACACGGCGACCATCTCCGTCATCTGCGCCTTCTGCTTCGCCACGGAGTCGATCTGCGCGCCGTCCCGCTGCTGGTGGCAGTTGGCGAACTCGGTGACCCAGAACGGCTTGCCGTACTTCTTCAGCCGGTTGAGCTGCCCGTCGAGCCCGTAGTCGTACCAGTGGAACGCCAGGTAATCGATGCGCGGCTCCCGGTTGCCGTTCTCCGCGCGGTACGTGGCGTAGAAGGCGTCCAGCCACACCACCGGGTCCGAGTAGTTGGCGAGCGTCCCCCAGTTCATCGCCGGGCCCACCAGCTTCACGCCGGTGTTGGCGGCGACGCTCTCGTAGCGGGGCCAAAGGCGGGCCGCGGCCTGCGGCGACATGTTGGCCTGGTCCGTCAGGTTGGGCTCGTTGAGCAGGAGCAGGTACTGGATGTGGGGATTGGCGCGCAGCATCTGCTCGATGCGCGCGGCGTCGAAGTTCCCGTTCCACAGCATGGGGATGAAATCCATCCCGTAGCGGGTGCGGAAGTCGGCGGGCACGTTGGCGTGCGGCTGGGGGCTCCAGTTGTACCACCAGCTCACGCCCGGGGAGACGGCGGCCAGGTCCTCGGGCGTGGCCAGGTCGAAGGCGATGCCGCGCTTGACGCTCTTGGTGAGCGGCGGCTGCGTGCCCGCGTCCGTCTCCGTGGAGGGCCGGCCCGGCTTGATGGGGTCCGCCGGGTCGCAGCCCAGCAGCAGGATGAACGCGATGCAGGATGGCGCGAGCCAGCGTCTCATGAACCGTCACCTCCGCCCGTCAGGGCGCTTGGGGACGGTCATCCTAGTGTGAGGAACGGCGCGGTGCGGCTCGTCGTTGAGCGCGCGAGCTTCGCGGGAGGCCCGGCCGCGACGATGCTCCCACCTTCGTCTCCCGCCCCCGGCCCCATGTCGATGACCCAATCGCTGGCGGAGACGACGCGCATGTCGTGCTCGACGAGGATGACGGTGTTGCCCGCGTCGACCAGGCCCTCGAGCTGCGTCATCAGCTTGTCCACGTCGGCCGGGTGCAGGCCCGTGGTGGGCTCGTCCAGGACGTAGAGCGTGTGGCCCCGCTGGGGGCGCTGCAGCTCGGTGGCCAGCTTGATGCGCTGGGCCTCGCCGCCGGACAGCTCCGTGGCCGGCTGTCCCAGGCGCAGGTAGCCCAGGCCCACCTCGCGCAGCACGCCGAGCGCGCGGGCCACGTGGGGCTCCTCGGTGAAGAACGCGTGGGCCGCGTCCACCGTCATCCCGAGCACCTCGGCGATATTCTTGCCGCGGTAGCGGATCTCCAGCGTCTTCGCGTTGTAGCGGGCGCCGTGGCAGGTGGGGCAGGGCGCATAGACGCTGGGCAGGAACAACAGCTCCACGCTCACGAAGCCCTCGCCCTCGCACGTCTCGCAGCGGCCCTTGGCCACGTTGAAGGAGAAGCGACCCGCGTCGTACTTGCGCGAGCGCGCGGTGGGCGTGGCGGCGAAGAGCTTGCGGACGTGGTCGAACAGGCCCGTGTACGTCGCCAGGTTGGAGCGCGGCGTGCGGCCGATGGGCTTCTGGTCCACGCGCACCATCCGGTGCAGCCCCTCCATCCCCTCGACGATGCGGCCGCCCGTGGTCTTCACCTCTGAACGCTCCAGGGGCTCGCCCTCCTCATCCTCCTCGGGGGGCGCGTGGCCCAGGTGCGTGGCGACCAGCTCCACGAGCACCTGGCTCACCAGGCTCGACTTGCCGGAGCCGGAGATGCCCGTCACGGTGGTGAAGACGCCCAGCGGGAAGTCGACGTCCAGGCCGTGCAGGTTGTTGCGCGACACGTCCTTCAGTCGCAGCCAGCCCTTGGGTTCGCGGGGCGCGTGCGTGCGCGCGGTCTGCTCTCCGAAGAGGTAGCGCCGCGTCTGGGAGTTCTCCACCTGCTGGAGCCCGTCCAGCGGGCCGCTGTAGAGGATCTCGCCGCCCTTCTCGCCAGCGGCGGGGCCCACGTCCACCACCCAGTCCGCGTGGCGGATGACATCCACCTCGTGCTCCACCACGAACAGTGAGTTGCCCGAGCCCTTCAGCGCATCGAGCGCGCGCAGCAGGGCCTGGGTGTCCGCGGGATGCAGACCCGCGGAGGGCTCGTCCAGCACGTACACCACGCCGAACAGGTTGGAGCGCACCTGGGTGGCCAGCCGCAGTCGCTGGAGCTCTCCTGGTGAGAGCGTGGGCGTGGCGCGCTCCAGCGAGAGGTAGCCCAGTCCCAGCTCCATCAGGACGTGAAGTCGTTCCACCAGGTCCTTCGCGATGCGCTCGGTGACGAGCGCCTTCTCCGGGTGCTCGCGGGTGAGCTTCTTCAGGCCCGGCGCGGTGCCGTCGGCGAAGGGGCGCAGGAGCGTGTCGACGCGCTTGAGCGGCAGGCGGGACAGCTCGCCGTAGTCCAGGCCCGCGAAGGTGACGGACAGGGACTCGCGGCGCAGGCGCTTGCCGTGGCAGATGCGGCACTCGCCGCTCTCCATGTACTGGGACACACGCTTCTTGATGAGCGGGCTCTGCGTGGTGGCGAAGGCCTGGAGCACATAGCGCCGCGCGCTGCTGAAGGTCCCCATGTAGCTGGGGGGCGACTTGCGCTTGAGGGCCTGGCGCGTCTCGGCCGGCGTGAAGCCCGCGTAGACGGGGACGGTGGGCTGCTCGTCCGTGAAGAGAATCCAGTCGCGGTCCTTCTTGGGGAGCTCGCGCCAGGGGCGGTCCACGTCGTAGCCGAGCGTCACCAGGATGTCGCGCAGGTTCTGCCCGTGCCACGCGGGAGGCCAGCCGGCGATGGCCCGCTCGCGGATGGTGAGCGAGTCGTCGGGGACGAGCGAGCGCTCCGTGACCTCGTACACGCGGCCCAGGCCGTGACAGTTCGGACAGGCGCCCGCGGGTGTGTTGGGGGAGAACGCGTCCGAGTCCAGATGGGGCTGTCCCGGCGGGTACGTGCCGGCGCGCGAGTACAGGAGGCGCAGTGAGTTCGACAGCGTCGTCACGCTGCCCACGGACGAGCGCGTCGTCGGCGCGCCCCGGTGTTGCTGGAGGGCCACGGCGGGCGGGAGGCCCTCGATGGCGTCCACCTCCGGGATGCCCGCCTGGTCGATGAGCCGGCGGGCGTACGGGGCCACGGACTCGAAGTAGCGTCGCTGGGCCTCCGCGTAGAGCGTGCCGAAGGCGAGCGAGGACTTGCCCGAGCCTGAGACGCCGGTGAAGACCACCAGGGCGTCGCGTGGCATCTCCACGTCCACGTTCTTGAGGTTGTGCTCCCGAGCGCCTCGGACGCGGACGAAGCCTGTCGGGCGGTCGCTGGGCGTGCCTGCATGGGAGGGACGGCGGGGTCGGCTCATGAAGTGGGCTCCTGCCGGGTGTCCTACCCAATCTGGTGTCGGGAGGGAGCAACGAACAGCGGGCGAGCGACGAAGCCTCGCGCGATGGCCCCGAGAGCGCGTGGTGCACGAGGCCCCGGTAGACGGGCGGCCCTGCGCGGGAGTCGTCAGAAGGGGGCGGTCCAGGTCGGCCCCACTTCGTGACGTGCGAGCGACGAGTGAGGGAGAGATGGACCCGCGCGCGAGGTGCATGAGGCCCTCGGAGACGGGCGCTCCCTCGAGGGCGCTGTCAGGCGAAGGCGGTCCAGGTCGGCCCCACTTCGTGAAGTGCGAGCGACGAGGCATCGGGCGATGGAGCTGAGTACGCAACGCGTGATGCCCCCGGAGTCGGACGCCCCCTTGCGAGGGAGTCATCAAACGGAGGCGGTCCAGGTCGGCCCCCACTTCGTGAAGTGCGAGCGACGAGGCATCGGGCGATGGAGCTGAGTACGCAAGGCGTGATGCCCCCGGAGTCGGACGCCCCCTCGCGAGGGGTCATCAAACGGAGGCGGTCCAGGTCGGCCCCCACTTCGTGAAGTGCGAGCGACGAGGCATCGGGCGATGGAGCTGAGTACGCAAGGCGTGATGCCCCCGGGAGTCGGACGACCCCTCGCGAGGGAGTCATCAACCGGAGGCGGTCCAGGCTGGCCCCCACCTCGTGAAGTGCGAGCGACGCAGCATCGAGTGGTGGAGCCGAGAGTTCGCGGTGCACGAGGCCCCGGTAGACGGGCGACCCCGCGAGGGAGGCGTCAGATGGAAGCGAAGACCCGTGTGGTGGCTCGGGGCTGTTGCTCGTGGGGCCTCACTTCAGGGCGGCAGCTCGCCTTCCTGTCCGCTTCGGAGTTGCGAGACGGTTCTCCTGGAGTGCGGGTCGTTTCATTCGTGGGACGCGAGAGCGGCGCAGGCGTGCTGCGAAGTGGCGCGTGGGCACGCCACGTTCGGTGGGCCGGGTCCTCCGTGATAATTTCCGGAGGCCTGGGTCCCGATTCATCCTTCGTGCGCGAGGTGTGAATGGGCGAGGCCCTGGCTCCGTCGACTCGCGGCCTTGATGACAGGAGTGCTTGCGGTGCATGGGCCTGACTCCGAGCCGTTCGATGCGGTGCTGCGGTCCGCCGGTGAGTCGTCCGCTGCACGGCTCCGCGAATCTCCAGGAGCCCGGGAGGCCGTGACGCGCGCTGCCTCCGAGGCCGCGGCCCTCGGTGACGCCGCGCCCGATGTCCGAACCTTCACACGACATCTCGGTGCGCAGCTCGCGCGCGCCACGGACCCGCTGCTCGCGTTGGAGCGGTTGCACAGCCGGGACCTCGCGCTCGCGCTCGCGTGCGCGGAAGGAGTGCCCGCGGCCCGTGCGCTGCTGGAGCAGGACGTCTTCCTCAAGCTGCACGTCCCATTGTCGCGCATCCACCCCTCGCCCATGTTCGTGGACGAGGTGCTTCAGGTCCTGCGCGCCAACCTCCTGATGCCTCGCACGGATGCGCCCTCGCGGCTGCTCGGGTACGCGGGTTCGGGGCCGCTGCTGCACTGGGTGAGCATCTCCGCGGTGCGGCTCGCGCTGCGGATGCGCAAGGCGCTCGGAGACGAGTCGCTCGTCGATGCCGAGGTGCTCGCCGCGCATCCCGCGCCTGGAGGCTTGGAGTTGGGCTTCGTCCGCGAGGAGGCCCGAGGTCACGTGCGCGCGGCCTTCATCCGAGCCGTGGCTTCGCTGGATGACGAGGACCGCGAGTTGTTGAGGCTGCACTTCGTCGAGCGACTGTCGCTCGAGCGCATGGGCACGTTGTTCGGCCTGCACAAGTCCACGCTCTCCCGCCGGCTCTCCGTGGTGCAGTCCCTGCTGGAGAAGCGCACGCGCCGCGCGCTCACCGAGCGACTGTCGCTGCCCGAGCCGGAGGTGGACAGCCTGATGCGCGCCATCCAGGGTCGGTTGGACTTGAGCCTCTCGGGACTTCTGGAAGGACGGCCGTGAGCTGCCCGGACGAGAACGCTCTCTCCGATTACGCGAGGGCAGGGCTGGACCCCGAGAGCACGACGCGCGTGCGCGAACACGTCGCGGGGTGTCCGGAATGCCGGAGCGTTCTCGCCGCGTTGAGTGGGCTGGAGACACCTCCTCCGTCGGTCGGAACAGGCGCGCGCGTGGGGCGCTACGTGGTGCTGGGGCTCCTGGGCGAGGGAGGCATGGGCCGCGTCCATGCCGCCTACGACCCGGAGCTGGACCGCAAGGTGGCCATCAAGCTGCTGAACCTCACGAGGCTCGGAGAGGGTTCTCTCGGACAGGCGCGTCAGCGACTGGAGCGCGAGGCCCGCACGATGGCTCGACTGTCGCATCCCCACGTCGCCCAACTTCATGACGTGGGTGAGTTCCAGGGGCAGCTCTTCCTGGTGATGGAGTTGGTCGAGGGCGGCACACTGCGCCGGTGGCTCACGGAGAAGCCGCGCACGCGCCGGGAGATCCTCGAGCCCTTCATCCAGGCTGCCGATGGACTCGCGGCCACGCATGCGCTGGGCATCACCCATCGCGACTTCAAGCCCGACAACGTCCTGCTCACGCGCGACGAACAGGTGCGCATCACCGACTTCGGCCTGTCCAACGCGGCGGCGCTGGAGTCACCGCGAGAGGAGCGTCCCCGCGTCCCCGACGGAGCGTCGCTCACCGTCACGGGGGTATTCCTGGGGACCCCTGGCTATGCGTCGCCGGAGCAACTCCGTGGCGAGCGCGGGGATGTGCGCTCGGACCAGTTCGCCTTCTGCGTCGCGCTCTACGAAGCGCTCAACGGGCAGCGGCCCTTCGCGGGCAACACGCGCGAGGAGTTGCTGACGTCCATGCAGCGCATGGAGGTGCGTCCCGAGAAGCGCGGTGTGCCTTCATGGCTCGTGGCCGTGGTCCGGCGGGGGCTCTCGGTGGACCCGGCGCGACGCTTCGAGTCCATGGCGGTCCTGCGGTCCCGCCTCGCGCGCGAGGTCGGTGCCTGGAAGCGCAGCGCCGCCGTGGCCGTGCTCGCGGGCGGACTGGTGGGCCTGGGGTTCCTCGTGTTGGGGCCTTCCTGGAAGGACTCTCGCGAGCGCTGTCACGGCAGCGAGAGACACCTCGTGGGCGTCTGGGATGCGCCGGTACGGGAGGCCGTGCATCAGGCCTTCTTGAAGACGGGGGACGGTTCGGCGGAGGCCTCGTTCCAGGCCGTGGCTTCCTCGCTGGACCGGTGGACCCGGGACTGGACGCACGCGCATCAATCCGCGTGCGAGGCGACGCGGGTCTTCGGCGAGCAGACGGAGGCGGCGTTGGGCTTGCAGATGACGTGCCTGGACCAGCGCCTGGGCGAGCTGTCGCGCTTGACGGTGGCGCTCCAGGGCGCGGACGCGCGGACGGTGGAGCGAGGCTTCGGACTCGGGACGTCGCTCGGCGGCGTGGTCCACTGCGCGGACGTGCGCACGTTGCAGGAGGCCGTCTCTCCTCCCCAGGACCCGAAGGCGCGCGCGGAGGTGGACGCGGTGCGCGCGGAGCTGGCGCGCGCGAACGCGGAGCTGCTCGCGGGCCATACGCCGGAGGCGCTCAAGATTGCACTGCCCGCCCGGGAGCGTGCGCTCGTCACGCATCACCGACCGCTCGAAGCGGAGGCGCACCAACTCTGTGCCTTCCTCCAGGAGGACGCGGGGGCCTTCGACGAGGCCCGGAAGTCCCTGGCCCAGGGCTCGCTGGCGGCGGAGGCGGGACGACACCTGGGCGTGCTCGGGCGGGTGCTCAAGTCCCAGGCGTGGTTGCATGGGTACAGCCTGGGGCGCACCCAGGAGGCGTGGCCCTACTTCCATCGCGCGAGGGCCGTGGCGGAGTCGCTCCGGGACGCCGAGCTGGACGCGCTGCTGAACCACGTCCAGGCGGAGCTGCTGGAACAGGAGGGCCGCTTCGCCGAAGCCGAGCCGCTGCTGCGCGCCTCGTTGGAGGCCGCGAGCGCGAAGGGCCGGACGCAAGCGCACGCGGAGCTGAGCGGTCGGCTGGGGCTGCTGGCGCGGAAGCGGGGACGGCTCGTGGAGGCCAGGCACTGGCAGGAGGAGGCGGTGCGGCTCCACGAGGCGTACTTCGGACCGTCGCACCGGGACACGGGGCGGGCCCTGGTGAACCTGGGCGGAACGCTGGCGCTGCTCGGAGAGCTGTCACAGGCGGAGGTCGTCCTGCTCCGTGCGCTCGACATCCTCCGTCACACGTTGGGGGACGCGAACCTCTCGGTGGCCCGGACCTGGTCCAACCTGGCGCTCGTCTATTTCGAATGGGGACATGGCGCCCAGGCGCGCGAGGCCGCGGAGCAGAGCTGGTCCGTGGCGCAGAAGAGCGTGGCCGCAGACAGCCCGGTGCTGATGGGGATGGCGTCGAACTGGCTCGGTGTCCTCGGCGAGCAGGGTGAGCGGGCGCGGGAACTCGCGCACGTGCGAGGCGTCCTGGCGCATCGCGAGCGTGTCTACGGCGCCGCGCACCCGGAGGTGGCCCTGGACCTCCACGAGGTGGGCCGACTGCTGCGTCTGTCGGGGCGTCCGGAGGAGGCGCGGGGCTTCCACGCGCGAGGTGTCTCACTCCAACAGCCCCTCGTCGCGAAGGGAGAGGTGGACGGTGCGGGACTGCGAGCCCTCGCGGATGCGCTCCTGTTCCTGGGGCAGGTGGATGAGGCGCGTCGTCACGTGGAGCAGGCGCTCGCGAGCATGGAGAAGGACCTGGGCCTGTCGTCATCCGAGCGCATCGAGGCGCTGCTCGTCCTGGGCGACGTCCAGCTCGCGCGAGGCCAACCCTCGGAGGCGCTCGGCCCACTGCGCACGGCGCTGGAGTCGCTCACGCAGCGGCAGGTGGTCTCCGCGAGAGTGCCGAGGGTGCGTCGTCGACTCGCGCGAGCGCTTCGGCTGACGGGCGCGATGGAGGAGGGTTGCGAGCAGGCGCGTCGCGCGTCGGAGGAGCTGGGCGCCTGGAGCAAGGCTTACACCCAGGAGACGCGAGAAACGCGGGCTGAGCTGGCGCACTGTCGCGGAGGGTAGCGGTCGACTTCCCAGGAGCGGACCGCACCGCCTGGAGCGCGACGGCGATGCGCATCTTCATCCATGCCGCGTCCAACGTCGCGGTCGACTCCTTCGTGAGCGACGTGGCGCGGTGCTTCCAAGTCAGGACGTCACGGGCCTCGGACAGCGCCGAGGCCCTCCACGTCAGTCGAGCAACTGCATCAGGTCCGCGCGGGTGATGGCGGCGCCACCACCGGAGCCGCCTCCCAGCGCGGACTCGAAGAGCGCGCGCTTCTTGTCCTGGAGCGTGAGGATCTTCTCCTCCACCGTGCCCTGGGAGACCAGTCGGTACACCATGACGGGGCGCTGCTGTCCGATGCGGTGCGCGCGGTCCGCGGCCTGATTTTCCACCGAGGGGTTCCACCACGGGTCCACCAGGAACACGTGGTCCGCCGCCGTGAGATTCAAGCCCGTGGCGCCTGCCTTGAGCGAGATGAGCATCACCGGTGGGCCGTTCGGGTCCTGGAACGCGTCCGCCACCGCGCCGCGATTGGACGTGCTGCCATCCAGCCGGATGAAGCCGATGTCCGCCTCGCGCAGCGCCGGCTCGATGAGGTCCAGCATCGACGTCCACTGCGAGAAGACGAGCGCCTTGTGTCCGTCCGCCACCGCCGTGCCGAGCGCCTCCGCCAGCGCCTGCACCTTGGACGACGACTTCGCCTGCTGGCCCGGGACGAGCGCCGGATGACACGCGGCCTGTCGAAGCCGCAACAGCGCCTCCAGCGCCTTGAGCACGCTGCCGCCCGCCTCCAGCTGCGACACCACCTCTTCGCGCGTGGCCGAGTACACCGCGTCGTAGACCGCGCGCTCGTGCTCGCTCAGCGTGACGTGGCGGACGGACTCGGTGCGCGGCGGCAACTCGGGCGCCACCTCCCGCTTGAGCCTGCGCAGCACGAAGGGACGGATGCGCGCGCGAAGCCGCTCGGCCGCGCCCTTGAGGTTGTCCGAGACGGGGCGTGCCCAGCGCTCCTCGAAGTCCTTGCGCCCTCCGAGCAGGCCCCGGTTGGTGAAGTGCATCAGGCTCCACAGCTCCTCGAGCCGGTTCTCGATGGGCGTGCCGCTGAGCGCGAGCCGGAAGTTCGACTCCAGCTCGTACGCCGCGCGCGCCACCTGGCTGTCGGGGTTCTTGATGGCCTGCGCCTCGTCGAGCACCACCATGTCCCACGTCTTCGCGCCCAGCACCTCCGCGTCCAACCGCAAGAGCGCATACGTGGTGAGCGTCACGTCGGCCGTCTCGTCCAGGGAGCGGCCGGGGCCGTGGTACACGGACACCTTCAGCGAGGGACGGAAGCGCCGCACCTCCGCGTGCCAGTTGGGCAGCACGCTGGTGGGCGCCACGACGAGCGTGCCCTTCCCAATCATGCAAATCGTCTGGAGCGTCTTGCCCAGACCCATGTCGTCCGCGAGCACGCCGCCCAGTCCCGCCTGCCGTAGGAAGGTGAGCCAGCTCACGCCGTGCAGCTGGTACGGGCGCAGCTTCGCGGTGAGGTCTCGCGGGAGCTGGGGCTCGGGCAGCTTCTCGAAGCCCTTCACCAGCGGCGCCAGCTTCTCCAGCCCGGGCGGGGGCGGGTGCTCCAACGCCTCGCACAGGTCCGTGAGCTGGGGGATGGCGTGGTTGGCGATGCGACCATTCGAGTCGCGCGCCGACAACAGGTCTGTCACGCGCTGCCCATGCGACTTCAGCCACTGGGTGGGCAGGGGCGCCCAGCCTCCTCCCTCCAGCGGCACCAGGCCCAGGCCTTCTTCGTAGGCCTTCATCACGGCGGCCGCGTCCACCATGCGCGGCGCGTCCGGGCCCGCGCCCTCCACCTCGAAGTTGAACGAGAAGCCGACGCTCGGCGCGCCCACCTCGGTGGTGCCCGTCTGTACGCCGAGCACCGGCTTGAGCTTCACGTCCGGGCTGACGAAGCGCGCCGCGTCGCCGGTGAGCCCACCGCGCCAGCGCCGCAGCTTGTCGGCGAGCTGCACGGCCTCCTTGCCCTGCACCGACACGCGCCGGCCGGGGACCATGTTCAATTCGTCGCGCAGGCCGTGGACGAGCTTCTGCTCGGCGCCCTCGTCTCTCACGGGCACCGCGCCGCTCAGGTACACCATGCGCCCGTTGTCGATGCGCACCGTGGGCGGCGAGCCGTACACGAGCGTGGGCAACACCGAGAGCCCGCCTTCGAGTGGGTCCAGCTCCAGCGAGATGCGCGGCTTGAGCGTGCGGTCGATGGCCGGCAGCCGCCGGCTCTTCACGTCCACGGGCAGGCGCTTGGCCAGCTCCGGCAACACCTTGCCGGTGAGGTCGCCCATCTGGTCCGGCGAGAAGGCGCGCTCCTGCGGCAGCTTCTCCAATCGCGAACCGGAGATGGACTGCTCACCGAGCCGGAAGAGCACGCCGCCGCCCATCGCGATGCCGGGGCTGATGACCTCGGTGACGCGCGAGTCCTTGTCCACCTTCATCACGGTCTGCTCGCCCCGGTCCTCCACGGTGATTCGGGGCAGGAGCAGCTCGCTGGACACCGACATCAACATCCCGTCGAAGAGGATGGTGCGCGCGGGCTCCAGCGCGCGCAGCAACGCATCCAACCGCTCGGGAGGAAGCGCGCCGCGCGTGGGCCTCGCGAGCAGCGCGTCCACCACGCGGTCACACGGCTCCACCTGGATGCGCGCGGCCTCCACGGGGTTCGTGAGCAGCGAGGACAGGCTGCGCGCCAGCAGCCGCGCGGTGTTGTCCGGACGGACCACCAGCCGCTCCAACTGCAGGCCACCGTCCACGCGCTTGAAGCGGTACACCAATCGCTCGGGCTTGGCCGTCGCGCCAGGCCGTGCGCCGGGCGCGGGTGCCGTCGCGGGGCGAGAGGGGGCGGCGGGACGAGCGGGCGCGGCGGGACGCGCAGGCGCCGCCGGGCGGGGCGGGGGGCCCTTCTGCGCGGTGTGGTGGAGGAAGAGGGCGGCGGCCACCACGTGCTCGCACGGGTCATGCTTCCCCCGGCAGTCGCACTCCCAGATTTCGTCCTCGGGATAGAGGGTCGTCGTCACGGGGGCGGGGCGGCCGGTGGCGCGCACGCGCAGCACCGTCTCCTCCTCGCCGACGGACTGCACCGAGACAGCGCCGGCGCGGGCCAGGCCCATGCCGGCGGACCAGGTCTCCGGGCGCGCTTCCTCCTGGATGGTTTCGAGCAGGTCGGCGGTCGCGGACATACGGGGACCGCCTCCCTAGCGCCGTGGCGGACCCGGCGCAATCCTCGCCTGCGCCGGGTCCGTGGGAGACGAGCCTACGGGTAGGTGTCCAGGTACGCGCGGTGGCTGTTGGAGAACTCGAAGTTGGTGAACCTGTCCCAGTTGATGGACCAGGTCATCAGGCCCTTGAAGCCGGGGTAGCCCGCGGGGTTTCGCAGCACGTACGTGCCGCCGAAGGACTGGCCCTTGAGCAGGTAGTCGAGCGCCTTGTGCACGTTGGCCGGCGTGGTGTACCCGCCGCCCGCCGCCTGCGGTGACGACGGCAGGCCGATGAGCACCTGGTCCGCGCGCAGCCCCGGGAACATCGCGCTGGTGTTGCCGCCCACCGGGAAGCCCTGAATCATCATCTCCGCCATGGCCACGTGGAAGTCCGGCGTGCTCTGCGCGTAGGCGCGCCCGTCGAGCGCCATGACGGTGCCGGTGTTGTAGTGCTGCACGTGCAGGTACGTCAGCCTGTCTCGCAGCGCGTGGATGACGGGCAGGTACGCGCCCCAGGGGCCGCCGTACGCGGACATGCCGCCCTGCACGTAGGCCGTCTCGGGCGCCATGGTGAGGACGAAGCCCGTGCCGTTCTGGTTGAGCAGTTGGCGCGTGGCCTGGATGATGTTGACGATGCGCGGCGTGGTGGGGTTTCGGAAGTCGGTGTCCCCGCCGTTGAGCGACAGCGAGCTGCCCTCCAGGTCCAGATCGAGCCCGTCGAAGCCGTAGGTGGTGATGAGGTTCTGCATCGTGGTGACGAAGTTCTGCCGCGCGGTGGCGTCATCCAGGTGCACCGTGCCGTTCGCGCCGCCGATGGAGATGAGCACCTTGCGGCCCTGGCTCTTGAGCAGCGCGATGTCCGCCTTGAAGTCCGCGACGCTCGCGTTGTACGGCGTGAAGGCCATGTTGCCGGAGCCCGCGCCGCCCACGGGCTCGGCGAAGGCGACCTGGATGACGTTGAACTTCGCGGAGATGTCGCGCAGGCGGATGTTCGTCGAGCCGTTGTCGAAGTTGTGCCAGTAGCCCACGATGATTTTGTTGCCCGGGGGCGGCGTGCCCGTCGTCGTCGCGGACACGCTGTTGCTCGCCGCCGAGCGGTTGCCCGCGGCGTCGCGCGCCTTCGCGGTGAAGGTGTACGTGGTGTTCGCGTTGAGGCCCGTCACCGTGGCGCTGGTGGCGCCCGTGGTGGTGGCCGAGGCGCTGCTTCCGCCGTTGACGAAGATTTCGTAGCCGGTGACGCCCACGTTGTCCGTGGACGCGCCCCAGGTCAGCGACACGCTGCTGTTGCTCACACCGGTGGAGCGCAGACTGCCGGGCGTGGACGGAGGCACGGTGTCGGCCGCGGGCCGAGGCGAGGTGGTCACGCTGTGCGCGCTGCTCGCCGCCGAGCGGTTGCCCGCGGCGTCCCGGGCCTTCACGGTGAAGGTGTACGTGGTGTTCTGCGCGAGGCCCGTCACCGTGGCGCTGGTGGCACCCGACGTGGAGGCGGACGCGGCCGTGCCGCCGTTGACGAAGACTTCGTAGCCAGTGACGCCGACGTTGTCCGTGGACGCGCCCCAGGACAACGACACGCTCTCATGCGTCTTCGCCGTGGACGTGAGCGAAGGTGGGGCAGAGGGGGCCTGGGTGTCCTGCGGTGGATTCCCCGTACGCTCCAACCAGAGGGCCGGGACGTTCGGCGGCTCCCAGCCGACGAGCGACGTGTGGGACTGCCGGCAGTCGTAGCCCTTGCCGGAATACGAGACGATGTCGCCCACGGTGTACGGCGTGTTGGGCGCCCATGCGCCCCGGTCCGCCGCCAGGACGTGCGCGGGGAGCAGCAGGCACAGCAGGGTGGTGAGGACCGCGAAGGCGGTGCGTCCCGCCCGATGGAGAAGTCCTGGGAGCTGCATGGCATCGGCCTTTCAGCTGGGGGAAGAGGCGCCCGGTGGCACCCCTCCCCAGAGAGAGGCGACTCCCCATATTCGGGTCAAACCATGATTCCTGGTTCCGCTGCGCCTCGCGGATTTCGGCCCTATTTTCGGAAGTGGGGCGCGCGAGGCGAGTCATTCCAGGGGGTTGGCGACGCTCTTCAAAATAAATCGAGGTCGTGTCGATCTCCCGCGCGCCTGTTCGACGAAGCAATGAAGCCGGGAAGCACCCGGCACGGAACCTCGGAACGACAAGGAGCACGCAATGCGATTCATGGTGATGGTGAAGGCGACGAAGGAGTCCGAAGAGGGAATCCTGCCGGACGAGAAGCTGCTGACCGACATGGGGAAGTACAACGAGGAGCTGGTGAAGGCGGGCGTGATGATTGGTGGCGAGGGACTCCTCCCCAGCTCGAAGGGCGTACGGGTGCGCTTCTCCGGGACGTCGCGGACCGTGATTGACGGGCCCTTCACGGAGACGAAGGAGCTGGTGGCCGGCTTCTGGCTGTTCCAGGTGAAGTCCCTGGCGGAGGCCATCGAGTGGGTGAAGCGCTGCCCGAACCCGATGCTGAGCGAGTCCGACATCGAAATCCGCCAGGTCGCCGAGATGGAGGACTTCGGCGACGTGATGACGCCCGAGCTGCGGGCGCAGGAAGACAACCTGCGGCAGCAAATCTCCAAGAGCTGAGGCGCCTCGCCCCACCACCACACCCCCACGCACGGGGCCCGCGGTCAGCGCGGGCCCGTGCAAGTCTTTTTGTCGGGCGAACAGCCGTTCGCTGATGGCTGTGTTTTGATGAGTCTGGATTGTCCATGAGGCCATGTATGGCCATGGACGAGCGAACGCTCGCTTGAGCGCGCATGCGTGAATTCCTCCGCGTGCTCCTCGCGGGCGTGGCCTGTATTGCGGGAAGAAACCCGACCTCCGTCATTTCATTCCCGTGCGGGGAGACTCCGAACGTCCGTTCGTGATTGTCATTGTTTCACACCGCGTCGGTGCGGGCACGCAATGTCAGACCCCTCGTGCACAACGCACGTGTCTCATTCATCTCCATGCGTTGTCCGAATCGTGAGGGTTCAGCATGTCCCCGTCATCTCCGCAGGGCATTTCTTCTCCCGCTCAGGTCCTGGAGCGGATTCGTCAGTGCGCGGCCTCCGTCACGCGGTATCCGCTCGACATCCTCACGGCGGAGGCCTCGCTCGAGGATGAGCTGGGCATCGACTCGGTGAAGCTCGCCGAGATCGCCGCCGTCGTGGCGCGCGAGTTCAACCTCTCCGCGGACCGACTGCCGCGAGGGGCGAAGGCGCGCACGCTCGGAGCCATCGCGGAGGGCGTCGCCGCGCTGCTCGCGCAGTCCGCGCCCGTCGTGGCGGCGGCCTCCATGGTGCGGGGCGCACCCGAGGCCGTGAGGAGCCCGGCCCCGGTGGATTCCCGCTCCGTGGCGTCTCCCGTCGCGTCGGAGGCGATGCCCAGGGCGACCTCGGTGGGCGCTGCGTCCGCCGCGGCGCACGCCACGCCACGCCACGTGAAGGACGCGTCGAGGGACCTCGAGTCGAAGGTCCGCGCCGTGTTCGCGCGGGTGACGCGCTATCCAGAGGAGCTGCTGACGCTCGACGCCGACCTGGAGGACGAGCTGGGCATCGACTCCGTCAAGCAGGCGGAGGTGCTGGCCGTGCTCATCAAGGAGCTCGGTTGGGAAGTGGGGCCGAAGCCGTCCCAGCGGCTGCGAACCCTCTCCGCCATCTGCGAGGCCATCCGTTCGCAGCAGGGCGCGGCGCCGGTGACGAGCCCTGTCGTGGAGCAGGTGCCCGTGCGGGCCGCGCCGCCGTCCAGGAGCCAGCCGCCGCTTCCGTTCGAGGGCAAGGTCGCGCTCGTCACGGGTTCGGGGAAGGGCATCGGCAAGGTCATCGCCATGCGCCTGGCCAGCGCGGGAGCCACGGTGGTGGTCAACTCGTTCCACTCGCGGGACGACGGGGAGCGGACCGCGCAGGAGATCCTCGCGGCGGGTGGCAAGGCGCTGCACCTGTGGGGCTCGGTCGCGCACGAGGAGCACCTGGAGCGGCTGTTCTCCGCCATCGACGAGCGGCTCGGCGGATTGGACTTCCTGGTGTGCAACGCGTCCAACGGGCTCATCGGCCCGTTCGACCGGATTGCGCCTCGGGATTGGGACAAGGCGTTCCGCACCTGCGTCACCGGGACGTACGAGTGCGCCATGCGGGCCCGTCCGCTGATGGCGCGGCGCGGGGGCGGAGCCATCGTCACGATGTCGACGTCCATGTCCCAGCGGTACATGCACGACCTGGGATGCCAGGGCGTGGTGAAGGCCGCGGTCGAATCGCTCACCCGGTACCTGGCGGCGGAGCTGGCGCCCGAGGGCATCCGCACCAACTGCGTGTCGGCGGGCCCGGTGCACGGTGAGCTGCTGGGGATGTTCCCGGATGCGCCCGGGCGCGTGGCGCGCTGGGAGGCCGCGACGCCGGGAGGACAGCTCTGCACCGCGGACGACGTGGCGGACGTGACGGAGCTCTTGCTGGGCGCGCGGACGCAGCGGGTGAACGGCGCGGTCTGGGTCGTGGACGGTGGGCTCTCCGGGACGGTGGATGGCCTGCTGCCCGCGAGACCTGAGCGCACCCACGGACACGATGGACGGGCGCGGCTCGCCCTGGACGCCTGAACCCTTTCGCTCGGGAGAACCACCATGGGCTACTTCGCCGTCCCGTACGACATCCACTTCGACGACACGATGGCCTACGGGAGCCATCACTTCCTCACCAACTTCAAGTTCCAGTGCGCGGGCCGTGAGCACCTGCTCTTCAGCCCGCACTTCTTCGAGGTGCCGGAGTTCCGGCGCGACTTCGACCGGGTGCTCCTGCTCACCTACGAGGGGTACTCGCGCAACCTCTCTCCCGCGAACCTGGGGGACAGGCTCGTGGTGCTGACCACGTTCGAGGACCGGGGCGAGGTCGGCGTGCGCTTCTGCTTCCGGACGCTCAAGCGGGACGGGACGCCCGTGGCGTGCGGCTACCAGACGGTCCTCTGCGCGGACAGGGCCACCGGCGCCCTGTGTGCCTTCCCGGACTCGTTCCGTCCCTGCTTCGAGGCGCTGGCGAACATGTTCGAGCCCGCGTCCGCGCGGAGCTTCCGCGAGCGCGTGCTCAAGGGGGGCTCCGCCATCCAGGAGCTGTTCTCCGAACCGGTGCGGGGACTGGCCCGCCGTCTTCTGGAGGACCCGGCCTCGTTGGGGACCTCCAGGTTGGTCGACCTCGAAGCCGCTTCCACGAGCGCTCCAGTCACGACGGAGCCGGCGAGGAGTCCCGTGCTCCAGTTGCCGACAGGCGCCACCGCGTTCCTCTTCGCCGGTCAGGGTTCCTTCGAGCCGGAGTTGTTCGTGCGGCTCAAGTCCCTGCAGCCCGAGCTCCGCGACGAGCTGATGTCCGTCGTGGACGTGGCCCGTGGTCACGGGTTCGACGTGCGCCCGTTGGTGGAGGCGCGGGATGCGGCCGAGGTGCGTCACGCACTGGCGCAGGTGCCGCAGCTCGACCAGCTCGGCATCTTCCTGTCCGGAGTGCTCGGCGCGCGGTGGTTGATGCGCGAGGGCAGGGCGCCGGACGTCTTCGTCGGGCACAGCTTCGGGGAGATTGCCGCGATGACGGCGGCAGGCGCGATGGACCTGCGCTCCGGCGCGGAGGTCGTGTGCCTGCGGGTCCGCGCGCTCGAGGTGGTGCCGGAGGACCTGGGGACACTCGCCGCCGTCGCGCTGGGAGAGGCGGACACGGCGCGGGCGCTGGTCGAGAGCGGCGTCACGGGGGTGACGGTGGCGGGGCGCAACCACGCGAAGCAGACCGTGGTGGCGGGGGCCCGTTGGGAGCTGGAGCGACTCCGGGCCCATCTGGAGCAGCGAGGGCAGGGCTTCACCTTCGTGGCCAGCCGGTATCCCTTCCATCATCCCGGGCTCCGACCCGCGGCGGAGGCATTTCGGGTCGCGCTGTCGAGGGTCGCGATGAAGACGCCGCGCGGACTCATCTACTCACCCATCGAGCGGCGCGTGTACGCAGGCGCTCCGGGCGAGCTGGCCGAGGCGCTGGCGGCGCACCTGCTCAAGCCGTTCGACTTCCTCGGCGCGGTGGAGCGACTGTCGAGCGCGGGGTGCACGCGCTTCCTGGACTGCGGCACGGAGGGGCGGATGGCGCGCATCGTCCAGCGCATCCCGGTACCGATGGGGACGCTGGACGTGCGCGCCATCTCCACGTTGCTGCCGCCTCGCGCCGAGCCGGTGGCGTCCGTTCCCGTGAAGACCCAGGGGCCGGAGGAGGACGCGACGATTGCCATCGTCTCGCTCGGCTGCATGTTGCCGGGAGGGGCGAAGGACCCCGAGTCCTTCTGGCGCAACATCCGGCAGGGCATCAGTGGAATCGTCGATCCGGGCGTTCGCGAACCCTCCTTGGTGACGGACTTCATCGGACCGGTGGGCACGCCGGACCGGGCCTACACGCTGCTCACGGGGGCCGTGCGCGACGAGGACCTGGTGGCGCCGAAGGGGACGGACCCGGAGCGCTTCCGGCGTTATGTCCGCGAGCAGAAGCTGCTGGCCATCGCGCTGGCGCAGTCGATGGAGGGGCTCGGTGCGCGTGCGCCGGAGCGAATCCAGTGTCTGCTCGGCTCCACTGCGGAGGGCTCCTCCGAGTACGACGCCGCGCTGAGCCTGGAGGCAGGGGAGGCGCTGCTGCGCGCGAAGGGGATGCATGGCGCGGACGTGGCCCTGCTGTCCCGCGCGACGCGTGAGGTGATGGGCGTGGAGGCCCGCTCCTCGGAGCTGGCGCCGCATCCCACGCTCCAGGCGGTGGTGACGGACGTGGTGGGGCGAGGTGTTTCCACGGTGTTGCTGGACGCGGCGTGCGCGTCCTCGCTCTACGCCATCGCGTTGGGGATGAAGACGCTCCAGCGAGGGGAGGCGGACCTGGTGTTGGCGGGAGGCGTCTTCTCTCCGGGACCGGGCAACAACTGCCTCTTCTCCCAGTTCAACGGGCTGTCGGCGACAGGGAGCAGACCGTTCGACGCGAGCGCGGATGGCGTCATCTTCGGTGAGGGCGCGGGAGTGGTGGGGCTGATGCGCCTGTCGGATGCGCTCGCGCGGGGCCTGCCCGTTCGAGCCATCATCCGGGGCACCGGGTTGTCGAGCGATGGGCGCAGCAGCTCCGCGAATGTCCCGCGCGTGGAGGGACAGGTGGCGGCGATGACCGCGTGCTACGCGGCGGCGGACGTGGACCCGGCCTCCATCCAGTACCTGGAGGCGCATGGCACGGCGACGCCCGCGGGAGATGCCACCGAGCTGAAGTCGATCGGCCGTGTGTTCACGGGCAAGCGCGCGGGCATCCAGCTGGCGAGCGTGAAGGCGCTCATCGGACACGTGGGCTGGGCGGCCGGGGCCGCGTCGGTCATCAAGCTGTGCAAGGCGCTGGAGCATCGGCTGTTCCCGCGACAGTCGAACTTCGAGCGACCTGGTGAGGCGCTGCGTGCGCTCGGCGCGGACTTCGAGGTGAGTCAGCGTGAGCAGCCCTGGCCGGAGAACGGGGCGAATCCCCGGCGGGCCGCGACGAACGGGTTCGGCTTCGGGGGGACGAATGCGCACCTGGTGCTCGAGGAGTACCGGGGCGATGCGTCGCCCGTGTCGACGCGCTCCAAGCCGATGAGCGAGCTGGTGGTCGTCGCCGCGGAGGGGGTGTACCCGGATGCGCGAGGGACGCCGCGAGTGGGCGTGCCGTCGGAGGTGGGCGCGCGCTTCGATGTCGGAGCGTTCCGGCTGCCGTCCTCGCTGAGGTTGTTGCCGGACATCGCGGAGGACATGGACCTGACGCAGGGGCTCGCGCTCACGGCGGCGAGCGCGCTCGTCGAGAAGCTGGGGGGCTTCGACGGGATGCGCTCGGGGACGGCCATCGTGTTGGGGCTCGAGGGAAAGACGCGCAGGGGCGTGGAGGCCATCCAGCGAGTGCTGGCCGCGTCGACACGGCGTGGGCTTCGTGAACTCGTGCTGAATACTCCCGAGCGCGCGGCGCTGCTCCCATTGGCGGAGGCGCTGCATGACACGGTGCGGGGGAGCGTGCGGCCCTCGGGGCCCTACACGCTCCAGGGGATGATGGCGAACGTCACGCCGGGGAGGGTGGCGGGTGCGCTGGATACGAAGGGACCCAACTTCGTCATCGACGCGGGAGGTGCCTCGTTGGCGGAGGCTCTGAAGGCCGCGAGGGACGTGCTGGAGACGGGCTTCGAGCTGGTCCTCGTCGGGAGCGCGAACGTCCTCCGGCCGGGCGCGGCGGACGATGCGAGTGGTTCGGAAGGGACGATGTTGCTGGCGGTCACCACCGCCGAGAAGGCCGCACAGCGAGGGCTGAAGGTGATGTGTGGCTTGCGCCTGTCCTCGTCGGGGCCTGCCCGTGAAGAAGCCGTGACGCGGCTGCCAGCGCATTCGGCGGGCGAGGGGCTCGAGGTGCTGCGAGCGGTGCATGCCGCGAGCGAGGGACGCTCGGGGACGCTGAGCTTCCACCCGGAAGCGGCGAAGGGCACGCGACTGTCGTTGGAACTCATCTCGACGGGGGCTCGTGCCACCGAAGCGCGAGCTCCTGTCCTGGAGAATCCGCGCGTCGACGTGGCTTCACACGAGGCGTCGACGTCGACAGGGAAGACCGTTCATCCAGCCACCGCGACGGCATCCTCCACGATGAGCGAGGCGGTGCCGAAGGCCCAAGCTGGGAGGGCGGTTGGCGCGGGAGTGGATGCGCCCGCGTCATCAGGGCGTGCGGACGCAGGCTCGACCGAGGCTTCCGCACCACAGGCAGAGGCGAGTGGCTTCGACCTCAGTGCGTCCATCGGCTACCACGCACCTGTACTCGTCGAGCATCCGGCGCGGGTGACACGACCCGAAGTCCTGACGGGTCGTCGGGTCCTGTTCATCGCGGGCGACGAAACCTTGGCGCATGCGCTGGAGGCGCAGGCGCGCCGACTCCGTGTGTCGGACCACCTCATCCTCTTCGCGGGACCCACGAGCACGAAGGGCAGGGTGCGCGGCATCGACCTGTCGAGTGAGGAGACCGCGGAGGCGAGCCTGGAAGCCCTCGGCTTCGAGCCCCAACTCATCCTCGCCGTCGCGAGCATCCACAGTGGAGACGCGCCCCGAGTCGTCGAAGAGACCGCCCTGCGCCACGAGGCGCTCGAGTTGCTGTTCCTCACGGCCCGTCGTTCCTACGAGAAGCTCGTCGCCGGAGACGTCGAACTGGCGAGCCTCTGCGTGGGCGGCCTGGGACCTCGGCGTGTCCTGCATCCCGTGACGGGGTTGTTCGCGGGGATGCTCAAGTCCATCGCGAGAGAGGTCCCGGCCAGGAACGTCCGCGCCATCTCGACCACGAGCACCCTGCTGTCCGAGTCCCTGGACCAGGCGCTCGTCGAGCTGGGCTCGGAGGAGGGTGACGAAAACCCATCGGTCGAGGTCTGCTTCGACGGCGAGACACGCTGCGTGCGCAGGCTGCGCCCCACCACGACACCTTCCTCGGGACCGGCCCTGCTCGACTCGGGCTCCGTGGTCCTGCTGACGGGCGGCGGACGCGGCGTCACGGCGGTGCTCGCCGGGGCATTGCTGAAGCGCTACGGCTGCACGGTGGTGCTCCTCGGCCGGAGCGACCCGGAGGCGGCCCCCGAGCGCATCCTCGTCGCGACGGACGAAGAACTCCCGACCTTGGAGCGTGAGTTCTACGCGCAGGAGCTGGCCACGAAGTGGGGCGTCCGGATGCCGGAGCTGCGCGCGCGCTTCGAACGGCACCTGGCCGCCCGCGAGCTGCGCTCCACGCTCATGGGCCTCGCCCGACTGCCAGGGCGGACCGTCTACCGCGTCGCGGACGTCACCCGTCCCCAGGACGTGGCGAAGGTCATGGACGAGCTCGTCCGAGACTTCGGCCGACTGGACCTCGTGGTCCACGGCGCGGGGACGCAGACGTCCAAGAAGCTCCATCGTCGCCGTCTCGCGGAGCTGAGGACGAACCTGGACACCAAGCTGCTCGGACTGAATCACCTGCACGCGGCCTGCGCCAGTCGCTTCGGGCGCACGGTGCCCTTCCACGTGCTCACGTCCGCCTTCAGCTTCATCGGCAATGACGGGCAGGCGGACTACGGCGCGGCGAACGAAGCGCTGGACCGGCTCTGCGCCTGGGTGGACGACGTCAACCCACGCGCACACTGGTGCAGCGTGGGGTGGCTCGCCTGGGATGGCATCGGGATGACTCGAGGCTCCGAGTACCGGGTGCTCGGCGCCAGCCGCAAGCTCCGAGGCATCCGCGCCGAGGAGGGCGAGGCCCTGTTCCTCCAGCTCGTGGAGGGCCCGCCGCGCGAGCCCATCAACGTGCAGCTCACCCAGAACGAGCGCGAGTTCTACGGCCTGCGAATCCTCCCAGAAGCCCCCGAGGGAGGCACGGCGCCCCGGCCCATCGTCCGCGAGGTGCGGGTCGACGCCGCGAGCGTGCCGTGTCTGGAGGACCACCTGGTGCGCGGCACGCCCACGCTCCCGGGAGCCTGGGCGTTGGACCTGATGCTCCGGGCCGCGTTGGGAGGCCGGCTGCCGGAGCTGAGCATCGTGACCATCGAGGACGTCCGTTTCTCACGCTTCATCCGCGTGCGACCCGGAGGCCACCAGTCCCTGCGCGCCGAGTGCACTCCGCTGGTCGACGAACCCGGTCTGCACGGTGTGCAGGTGAGGCTGTTGGGAGACATCGTCCACGCCTCGGGCGTGGTGCTGGAGCGAGACCTCGTCTACGCGGAGGCGCGCTTCACGCTGACCCGGAAGCCACCCCGGAGTGTGCCAGGGCTCGACGCGGCGGCGCCCTCGGGACACGGCATCCTGGCCCAGGATCCGCACTGCGCTCCGGGCGGCCCCATCGAGCTGCGCAAGATGTTCGACTGCCTGGAGGACATCCGCCTGGAGCCCGCGGCGCGCTTCGCGAAGCTCGGCCTGCCGTCGCGGCGCGAGGAGGCGGGGGCCACCGTGCCAGCGCTCGTGCTGGACGCGGCGCTGCGCTTGAGCGCGATGCACGTGCATGGCGTGTCGAACGACGTCTTCGCGCCCATCCAGTTCCAGCGGGCGACGTTCGACCGGGAGCTGGTGAACGGGGGGGGCAGCGCGCCGCTCCAGCTCTCCCTCAAGGCCCTGCGCCCGCGTCTGGAAGGCGACGTCCTCCAGTGCGGCACCGTCGCGGCGGTCGATGAAGCAGGGCGCTTGCGAATGCTGCTCGAGGGCGGCCTCGCGCGCCCCATGGCCTGAAACCCTTTCCGCGGAATGGACACCATGAACTCCTCCACACCGTCGACGGTTGTCTTGCCTTTCGATGACCCCAAGCCGCTCCGCGCGGAGCTGCGCCGGGTGCTGCCCGCCGAGTCCTTCGAACCTCAACCCCACCGGGGCGTCATCGCGCTGGCCCTGGTGCCGGTGATGCTGGCCTCGATGTGGCTCCTCGCCTGGGGTCATCTGCCCTGGTGGGTCTGCCTCCCGCTCTCCTTCGTGTTGGGACAGATGGTCACCACCGTGGGGCTCGCGGCCCACGAGGCGCTGCACCACGCCGTCTTCAGGAGCCGGCGCTGGGAGGACGTGCTCGGCTGGGTCGGCTTCGGCCCGTTCCTCGTCACGCCGGGCAACTGGCGCGCGTGGCACGTGCAGGCGCATCACAGCGCCGCGAACATCCACCAGCGAGACCCGGACATCCTCCCGCGTCAGCCGGACCTGGGCACCCAGCGCTTCGCGCGGATGTTCCACGCGATTTCACCGGGCTCCGGCACTTGGCTGAGCTACGTCAGCCTCAGCCTGTTCTTCACCGCGCAGGGGCAGGCCTTCCTGTGGCACCACATCGACCAGCCCCACCTTGGCCACGTGCGGATGAACCGCGTGAAGGAGCGCCTCCTCACGGTGCTCCTGGTGCTCGGCTGGGGCGGGTTGGGCTGGGCCATGGGGCCGCGCGGTGCCTTCTTCGCGCTGGTGTTCCCCCTGGTCGTCGCCAACATCACGTTGATGGTCTACATCGCCACCAACCACTGGCTGCAGCCGGCGTCCGAGGACCACGACAACCCCTTCGTGAACACCGCGAGCGTGAAGACGCACCCGGTGATGGACTGGGCCCACCTCAACTTCAGCTATCACCAGGAGCACCACATCTTCCCGGCGATGAGCCCACGCTTCGCGCCGCTGCTGCGCCAGCGACTGCGTGAGCTCAACCCGGAGGCCTCCACCGTCTATCCCCACGTCCAGGCGCTGCGCGCGCTGTACACGCGCCCGGCGCTGTACTCACCCACGGAGGAGGGGACGTGGGTGGGGCCCCACGGGACGCCCTCGGTGACGAGCGGCGAGCTGCGAAGTCGCCTCGTGTCCCGGCGCCAGTGACGGCGAGCAGGACGAGCGACAGCCCATTGTTGGACAGGAAGGCGCGCGAGCCTCTCTGCGGAGCCCCCGATTGAGTGGTATCCGCCATCTCCCGAAGTCTGGGCACGAAATGTCGGGGCGCAGCCGCCACGAGAGCGCGACTGTCCCCCTCCCGGTCCCCCACCGGCGAGAAACCCCGGAGACACGAAACATGGCAGGACTGTTCGACCCCCTGGTGCTGCGAGAAGGCGTCGTCGCGAGAAACCGCGTCTGGCTCGCGCCGCTCACCAACAAGCAGAGCCATGCCGACGGAACCCTCTCCGACGCGGAGCTCCACTTCCTGGAGCGTCGCGCGGAAGGGGGCTTCGGGCTGGTGGAGACCTGCGCGGCGCATGTCCAGCAGGATGGCAAGGCCTGGTCGGGCGAGCTGGGCGTGCACGACGACGCGATGCTGCCCGGGCTGCGCCGGCTCGCCGACAGGGTCCACCAGGGCGGCGCGCTGCTCTCCGCGCAGCTCTTCCATGGGGGCCTGCGCGCGGACCCCGCCGTGAGCGGGATGTCGCGCTGGAGCGCGAGCGCGCACGGCGGCGCGGACGAGTGCCGCGAGGGCACGGAGGCGGAGATTGAAGCCGTCATCGCGTCCTTCGCGAGCGCGGCCCGGCGCTGCGCCCAGGCGGGCTTCGACGCGGTGGAGCTGCACGGCGCGCACGGCTATCTGCTGTCGCAGTTCCTGAGCACCACCTACAACCTCCGCGCGGACCGCTGGGGTGGCTCGCTGGAGAACCGCTCGCGCCTCATCCGCGAGACCTTGGCCGCGGTGCGCCGGGCGGCCCCTTCGTTGGTGCTCGCGGTGCGCCTGTCCCCCGAGGACTTCGGACAGGCGCGCGGGTTGGATCTGGATGAGAGCCTCGACGTCGCGCGGATGCTCGCCGACGAGGGCATGGACATCCTCCACCTGTCGCTCTGGCGCGCGGGGCTCAACACCACCAAGCGCCCCCAGGAGCACGCGACGGCGCTGTTCCGCCGGGCCGTGCCCGCGCGCGTGAAGATGGTCGTCGCCGGCGCCATCTGGACGAAGGAGGACGCCGAGGCGCAGCTGGCACGCGGCGCCGACGCGGTGGCCCTGGGCCGCTCCGCCATCGCCAACCACGACTGGCCCGAGCGCATCCAACGCGGCGCCCCCATCCAGCAGCCGCCCCTCTCCTTCGACCTGCTGCGTACCGAGGGAGCCTCACCGGGCTTCATCGACTATCTGCGGGGCTGGAAGAACTTCGTCGCGACCTGATGCGTTGAACTCGCAGGGGCCGTGACGTGGAAGACGGGCAGTTCACTCTGGGAGCGGGCCCGCGGCGTCAAGATTCTTGGCCATGAAACGAAGTCTCGCGGCGTGAGGCGTGTGGACTGGAAAAATGCCTGGGTCCCCTGAAACCCGGCCTTTTATGTCCCGTCCGTTTTAAATAAGTGACGCCTCCGGGCGTCTCTACACGCGTCCGACACCTCGACGGTGTGGGGCAACTCACATCACTTTTCGCGGGACCACCTTCATGACCAGCCGCACCCAGATGATGCTGTGCTCGATGTCCTTCGCTCTCATCGCCGCCCCCGCGTTCGCGCAGGATGACGCCGCGGAGAGCTACTCCGAAGAGGGTTACGTCCGTGAGGACTCGTCCGCTGGTGAGGGCAAGGGCTTCGCGCTCGGCCTGCGCGCGGGCTTCGCCGTTCCGTACGGCGACCTGGCGGGGAACCCGAGCGGAGATGGTGAGGGCGCCAAGGTCGGTGACCTGGTCTCGAGCGTGATTCCGCTGGAACTCAACGCGGGCTACTTCTTCAACAAGAACTTCTACCTCGGCGCCTTCTTCCAGTACGGCCTGGGCTCGCTCAACACCCCCGAGGTTGCCGGTGAGGAAGACCCCTGCAGCGTCGACGGCGTGAGCTGCAGCGCCAGCCAGCTGCGCTTCGGTGTCAACGCGGCCTATCACTTCGATGCGACGCCGCTGGTCGACCCCTGGGTGGGCGTGGGCATCGGCTACGAAATCCTGAACACGAAGATCTCGCTCGAGCTGTTGGGCGAGGAGCTCTCCGTCAAGACGTCCGTGAAGGGCTTCGAGTTCGTGTCCGCGCAGGGCGGCGTCGACTTCCGCATCTCGCCGAAGTTCTCGGTGGGCCCCTACATCACCGCGACGGTCGGCCAGTACTCGTCGGCGACCGTCTCCGACGGAGAGACCGACGAGTCGCAGGACCTCGAGGAGAAGGCCATCCACGGTTGGATCAACGGCGGCGTGCGCGCGCAGTTCCGGTTCTAATCACCGCTTCGCGCCTGTGCTTCCCATGACGTCGGACCCGGCTCGTTCCGGGTCCGACGTCGTCGTTTCAGGGGCTCAGATGTACTCGTCGAACCAGTCGAACATGCGGTGATTGGCGACGGCCTGGGCGGCCTCCTGGCAGTGCAACAGGCCGGTGTCCTCCTCGGTGAAGAGCAGGTAGTCCTTGGGGCAGCTCAGCGCGTCGAAGAGCATCTTCCCCTGGCCTCCGGAGTACGCCTCCGCGGTGCCGTCCATGACGAGCGTGCGGCAGCGGATGCGCTCGACGACGGGCCGGTTGGTGAAGGTCCTCAGCTTGAACATCAGGTCCGAGGGGGAGCTGGCGCCGTGTTTGTGCATGGCGTCGCGCATGTACCAGCGGAACAGGAACACCTGGCTCATGCGCTGGTACATGCCCGCGTCGAAGGCGGCCGGGTCGCTGTCGAGCAGCGCCATCAGCTCCGGGAAGTAGCCGTGGAAGTTGTCGAACTGCGACTGGCCCCAGTCGAGCACGCCCGGGTTGGGGATGAGCAGCTTGAGGCGCCGCTCGAAGGCGGCCGCGCGCGGCACCAGGGCGCCGCCCATGCTCCAGCCGAGCAATGCCATCCGGCGTGAATCCACGCCGGAGATGCGCACCGCGAAGTCCACCACGGGCGTGATGACCTTCTCCCAGTCCGGACGGAACGGCAGGTTCTGCTCGCGGATGGCCATGCCCTGTCCGGGGGCGTGGACCAGCAGGCAGTGGTAGCCACGCTCCAGCGCGGCGTCCACCACGTACTTGGACTCCTCGGGCCACGCGTCGCGGCCCTGCTGGAAGATGAGCAGGGGCGCGGCGCCCCGCGCGCCCCGCGCCCGGAAGAAATAGCCGGGCAGGGTGGTGTTCTCGTAGGGGATGCGCACCGGGGTGCCCGGCATCTTCAGCAGGACGAGCGCCTTGTTGTACGCGTCCACCGCGCGGCGCCCCGTCTGCACCGCGCTCGGATGGCTGGGCTCGGGGTGGTGGATGAGCGCGGCGCGGTAGTAGTTGGCCGCGCGCAGGTAGGCGTGGCCGGCGCTCGTCTTGTGGTGTCGGGTGAGGCTCGCCTCGGCCATGCCGCGCAGGCGGTCCGCGGTGCTCACCCACTCGGTGGGCCAGCTCCAGTCATCGTTCACGTCGATGCGCGTCGCGGTGTCCAGCACCTCGCCGATGTCCGCCTGGGCGCTGTAGGTCGCGGCCAGGAAGTGCAGGAGCTGGTTCTGCATGATGGGGTCGTCTTCCAGCAACCCCAGCTCATACCAGGGGCGCTGGGGCTCCTCGGCCGGAGGCGTCGTGCCCGGCGTGGAGGACGGCGCCGCCAGGACGGACGGCGCTCGCAGCAGCGCGAGCCCACCGGTGAGCCCCAGGCCCACGTGCAGCAGGGAACGTCGATTCAGGTTGAAACCCATGGTGTGTGCAATCTCCTGTGAGGGATTGCAGGTTCGAACACCGCGGCCCTTTATTTCTGTCATCGCCCGGTGGAGAACACAGACATGATTCCCACGCGGCGAGGTGAAGACAGACGGAGGGCGAGGCGCGGGCGGCGCGAGGTGACACGGGGGCGTCGACAGGCTTCGGGCGCGGGCTCACGCGCACGGGAGGCCAGGGCATGGCTCGCCCGTGCCTCCCGGAGGGGTCTGGATTCAATCAGCTGATTGAATCGTGCGATTGGAGGCGCTGGTTGTCAAGGGGCCCAGGCGCCGGAGGCCGCGGCCTCGGCGGCGTAGGTCTCGAATGGCTTGGGGGCCCGTCCGGTGACGGCGCGCACGGTGTCGGTGGGGGCGGCGTCCCCTCGCTCCTTCAGGGCGGAGAAGGCCTGGATGGCGCCCTGGATGGCCTCGTCGGGGAGCCCCAGCGTCTTCTGTTCGGCGCGGTAGGTGTCCGGGTCGCCGGCGAAGTGGACCTCGCGGCCGGCGGCGCGGCCGATGATGGCGGCGGCCTCGGCGAAGCCCAGGGGCCGGGGGCCGCTGAGCTCGTAGCTCCGGCCCGCGTGCCCGTCCTCGGTCAGGGCGGTGGCCACGACGGCGGCGATGTCGTCGGCGTCGACGAAGGCCTGCTTCGTGTCCCCGACGGGCAGGGCGATGCGTCCGGCGAGGACGGACGGGCGGAAGAAGCCCTCGTCGAAGTTCTGGTTGAACCAGTCGGGGCGCACCAGGGTCCACTCCACGCCCGCGTCGCGCACCAGCCGCTCGGCGGCCATCAGGCGCTGGTCCCCCATGATTTCGATGGCCTGGCTCGACAGGAGCACGATGCGGCGCACGCTTCGGGACACGGCGAGCGACACGAATTGCGCGGGGATGGGCTGCTCATGGGGCGCCATGAGGTACAGGCGCGAGGACGTGCCGAGCGCGGCCTCCCAGGTGCTCGAATCCGTCCAATCGAAGTGGAGGTCGGAGTGCCGGGAGGCGGCCCTCACGGTGTGGCCCTGGCCGCGCAGGAGCCGGGTGACACGTCGTCCAGTGGTGCCGCTCGCGCCCAGGATGAGGATGCTCGTGGAGGAGGTCATGGCGTGAGGCATACACATCCACGCCACGCCTCGGGACGCGCGAGGCGGGCGCGGATGGATTACTCAACAGAACGCCCGCTCAGGGCGTGGTGAACTGGGTCAGCCAGTTCAGGTTGGGACGCAGGGACCAGGGCTGGCTGCCCGAGCGCCAGGTGGAGTCGAGCAGGAGCCCCACGCAGCTCCCCGTGCGCATGTAGCAGTGGTCGGCGTTGAGGTCACCCACCTGGCTGTCCTTGATGATGTACCAGCCGCTGCCGTTGCTCTGCAGGCAGGACGTGGCCAGCGGGCAGGAGTAGCCCGTCGTGTCCGTGTTCTGCGCGCGCACCTGGGCCTCCGTCGGTCCGACGAAGACGTCCTGCTCACCGTTGATGATGCGCAGGCGGCTGCTGGGCAGCGCGCGGTTGCCATTGGCGACGCAGGAGGACAGGTTGTAGATGGAGTACTGGACGCCGGCGCCCAGGCCATACGCCGCCTGCACGCGCGAGTCGTGGTTCTTGGCGAGGATGGCCATGACGGAGCCCTGGCTGAAGCCCGCCACCACGATTCCCTTCGAGCAGTCCGCCTTGGCTCGAGCGCACAGCGTGCCCACCGCGCTGGTGGACCGGCCGCCGTCGAAGATGCAGCGCGAGCGGGCCGTCAGCGTGGAGCACGAGCCGAAGGTGGCGTTGTCATACTCGACGGTGGCCGCGACATAGCCGCGCGAGGCCATCTCCTCCACCGCCGCCAGCGCCGAGGAGTGGTCGTAGTTCTCCGTGGTGCCCACCGTGTAGATGAACACCGGGTACTTGCCCGAGGCCGCGGGCTCCTGGCCGCGCAGGTTGTACGTGGAGCCGCACAGCGACGTGCCGCCACCCCGGTACGTCGCCGAGAAGCTGCTCAACGCCTGCGCCCCCGCGGTGGAGGTCCAGGCCAGGGCCAGCAGCAATCCAAGACGGAAGCTCAGCTCGCTCTTCTTCATGACTTCTCCTCGTGGCTGTCGATGGTCATGGGAGCGCCGCGAAAGCCCTCCGCGGGCGTCCCATCAGGAATCAAAGCGGCGCGTCCGGAGTCCTGTCTATCTGATTTTTCTATATGTTCAGTTATTTCGTGTTTTGTTCCGCTTCGCGAAACATGGTTGGGATTGTTTCGCGAAGCGAAAGCGCGCGGACGCGGCGGATTTCGCACCGCGAACGGACAACGCCTGTCGCGCGTGATAGAGGCGGCGCGCCATGTCCCCTGCGCTCTTGCTGTTGTCCCTGTTGTCGACCGTGCCCCAGGTGTCCGAGTCGCCCTCGGAGGCATCCTCGTGGCAGGCCCGTCTGTCCTTCCTGGGGAGTGATCCGAACGTGGACCGTTCGGGCTCCACGACGAGCTGGAACGCGGCGCTGGACGCGCGCTCGCCAGAGCTGACGGCGGGGCTGCGCGCGGAGGCGGAGCTGTCGTTCTTCGTGAACGCCAACGGAGTGCAGGGCGTGGGCTTCACGGACAACGGGAGCAACTTCCGCCTGCGCTACCGTCCCGCGGCCTGGGCTTCGGACGAGAGCCTGGCGCTGAGTGTCTTTCCGCTGAGCTCCACGCGGGTGTACCTGGGGGCCGTCTATCCGGTGACCTGGGGCCGGGACGTCTTTCCCACGGGTGACAGCAGCAGCGAGCCCGCCGTGGAGCTGCGGCTCGCGCGTCAGCGCTGGGCGGCCTTCGTGGCGCTCAAGTCCGCGGAGTTGCCGACGTGGGACCTGGAGCGGGCGCGACACTACGCGGTGCTCGCGGGCGGACAGGTCGAGGTCGCGCCCGGGCTGCGGGTGGAGCTGGAAGGGATGTACGTGGACCGGGGGGACAGTCCGGGCCTGGCTGGCATGGGGCGTGAGCTGTCGGTCATCCTGCGCGGTGGCTCCGCTCGGGTCTTCTGGAGCCGGGGCGAGCCCATCGGCGCGAACGTGGACCTGTCACTCTTCCGGGGAGACCCCACCTTCTTCGAGCGGTTCTTCACGCCCTCGGCGTCCTCGACGGGGGTTTCCGCGTCGCTCTCGCTGGAGGGCAGCCTGATTTCCCAGGACCTGGAGAACCCAGCCGGAGGCTTCGGCAAGTTCGCCGAGACGTCTCAAGCGGCGGCCCTGGATGGGCGGCTGCGGTTGGGGGCGTGGCGTGTCCATGCCCTGGCCTGGTTCCGGACGGCGAGCTTCCTCCAACTGGATGGGCCGGGCTTCCCTCCGTTCATGGCCTTCCCTCTCGAGGCGGACCCTCGCGCCGAGGTCTCCGGCTCGCTGGGCGTGGACTACCACCTGACGGACTGGGGCCTGACGCCCGGCTTGCTGGCGCGCGTCTCCTTGCCGGCGGCGTTCCGCTCCTCAGAGGCGCTGGGGGTGGACCGGGTCTTCATCGTCCAGGGACGCAACCAGTTCTCCCTGCTGCCGGTGGGCGAGGACCGCGCCACGGTCCTCACCCTGAAGGCCACGGCGAGATGGGACCTGGGGCGCGTGGCCGGCGTCGTGGGCGAAATCTCCTATATGCATGACCCCAACCAGACGGAGTTCCGAGACGACGTGACGGGGATTCCGGAGCCCGTCTTCATCAAGGCGAGCGCCTGGGGCGCCACGGTGATGCTCCAGGCCCGCTTCTGAGAGGCTTTCGAGACAGGCGCGGTGCTCACGGAATCCCGATGCACTGTGTTCTCTGAAAACGAGACACAAGAAATGGTTTCGTGGCGCAAGGAGTGGTCAGTCTTCACCCAGATGCTCTGGCCCGCCGCGCCGTCGACATGTTTCCATGCGCAGCATGCGAAGACTCATTTGCATGCTGTGGGCGGTCCCGCTGTTGGTGTTGGCGGGATGTGGCAGTGACTCGGACTCGTGCGACGGCAACCCGTCTCCCGAGACCTACAAGGGCGGCAAGCGCGTGACCTGTTCAGGCACGGCGGACGCCGACGTCGCTTGTTGTGGCTACATGGCTGAGACGTGCAACTACACGCTGTGCCGCAAGAGCGTGTGCGGGGACTGGGTCGAAGAGTCCTACGTCTGTCCCTGAGCGCGGACCTGGGTTGATGCTCGTTTCCGGAGCCGGGCCTCCGGGGATGGGCGGTCGACCGTGTCTGACTTGACTGTGGTTGGGAAGTCGCCGTGGGTGTCCCCCGGGACTGTGCCCGGTGGTGTGAGGCCCCGCGCTTCCTTCGGAGCGTCTCGACTCGCGATGCGAGGGACGCGTTCCTCCGGATGAGCACGGGGCCTTCGTGCGTCCGTGCAACTAATTGCGACGCTTGTTCGCGAGGAACTCCTCGGCCCAGCGCTTCACCGTGTCCGCCGCGTCGCCGTCAGACGCGCGCAGGGCCGCGGCCAGCGTGGCCGGATTGGTGGAGTCATCACCCTGGGCGGCCGTCTGGCCCTTCTTGCGAACCCAGACGCGCGGGCCGGCGGGAGCGGCGGGAGCAGCCGCGGGAGTGGGCTTCTCCTCACGCGACTCCGAGCGACGGCGGCGCGACAGGATGACATCCGGCAGCGAGTGCGGCGCGGCGTGCTCCACCCAGGCGGAGTGCAGCCGGCCTGTCGCAATCATCTGGCGACGCTTCTGGTAGTGCGCGGAGCAGTAGCCGAGCGTGCGCACGGGCTGGCGACAGCCGATGACAGCGCAGGCGACGGGCTGCTCGACGACGGCCTCGACCTTGGGAGGAGGCTGGGGCGCGACGGGGGCCTTGGGGGCCACGCGCGGCGTGGTGATGGGTTGCCCGCTCATGCGCTCGGACAGGCGGCGCAGCGAGGCCACCAGCGAGGCGAACGACTCCTGCACGGCGCCCTGCACGATGGACTGGAAAGC
Source organism: Myxococcus guangdongensis (assembly GCF_024198255.1). Lineage (NCBI taxonomy): Bacteria > Pseudomonadati > Myxococcota > Myxococcia > Myxococcales > Myxococcaceae > Myxococcus > Myxococcus guangdongensis. The sequence continues at coordinate 844,564 of NZ_JAJVKW010000001.1, read as the reverse complement.
CTCATCCAGGGACGGCGTCGCCGAGGGAGCGCCGCGCGCGGGCTGAGAGCGGGTGTTTCGGGGGGAGGGGGAAACGCGACGGGCTCTAGGCATGTCGTGGCTGGCGTAGCACGGCTCAGGTTGTTCGACTATACGTGAATGTTCACCGCTCACTGGCGGGCACTCCGGGCGAGCCGTCGAGCTGACTTCACGCTGCTCGAGGGTGTTGAGGACTGCTGTCGAGATGCCGCCACGGTGCGCGCGGGTATCGATGTAACGCGGACGCTCGCGTTTCAATGTCTATGCAGTGGCGACGTCCCTGTCCCGATTGACGGCGAACACCGAGGCCCTGGCCACTGTCGGCGGCTGCGCGTCAGGCTTGCCCCGTGGCTGCATGGGCAGGCGCCGGGTGGCGGGCAGGCTGCGAGCCTTCGTTCGAATGTGGGGGGGCTGATGCGCCAGGCCTGCATGCGCTGGGATGGAGCGTGCTTCACGTCTCCGGAGTCACCCATCCGCGCGCCTTCGAGGGGCTGCTGCTGGCGGTTCGTGGCCGGCCTGCTCAGCCACCGGGCTCGAGCTCCCCAGGTGTCATGGAGCCATCGCGACGGAGGACGCGGAGTGTCTTGTGATGTCAGGAGCCCGAAAAGGCGAAGGCCCCCAAATCACATGGACTTGGGGGCCTTCTTCTTGGCGAGGAGTACGGGACTTGAACCCGTGGCCTCCGGCGTGACAGGCCGGCGTTCTAACCAACTGAACTAACTCCCCACAACATTGGGCGGAACAGGGATTGAACCTGTGACCCTCGCCTTGTAAGGGCGACGCTCTGCCGCTGAGCTATCCGCCCGAGGGCGTGTTCCGCGTTGCGACGAGCGGGCTTTTATAAGTGGCTCCCTCCACTGTCAAGCACCTGTTTCGGAGGCGCCGATATTCCGTCACCGACCGCGCGGAGCGTGAAATCGCCCGTGCGGTCGGTGAGTGATCCGCCTAGGGCGCGCTCACGGCGCCCACGTCCGCGGCCTGGAAGCCGTTGCCGCTGCCGCCCCGGTCATCCCGGTCTCCAAAGCAGTAGGCGCCACCGTTGAGGGCGTAGCGGTAGGCGTAGACGGTGCCAGCGGGGAGGTTGCCCGGCAGGTCCGCCGAGAACTGGTCGTTGTTGCCGCCACCCTCCTCGCTGAGGAACGGGGCGGCAATCCAGGTCCAGCCCCCCACGCCGGGGTCCTGCTGGGCATCGCCGTAGCCCAGGTGAGCCACCAGGCCCACGCCTGGTCCGCTCTGGGTCGTGACGCCGGCCTTGTAGACCTGCCCGTAGATGGTCGTGGGGTTGGGGCCCACGGTCACCGAGAAGGGCCACTGGAGGTTGCAGTACTCGATGTCCTGGTGGTTGCCGACGGTGAGGGCGTGCTGCTGGCCCGGGGTGTACCCGCCCACGTCGCTGCCGTCCTTGTCGCAGTACGTCCACGCCGTGCCGTCCGTGGAGTAGCGCAGGCTGACCGCGCGGTTGCCGGTGTAGGCCGGGTGGATGCTGGTGGAGAACTCGTCCGTGTCCGCCTCGCCCTCGGCCTCGCGGGCGTACGCCGCGGCCTTCCAGGTGAAGGAGGCGGGGGTGGCGGAGGCGTCCACGTCCGCGTTGCCCAGGCCCACCTGCACCTGGAGCCCCGTGCCCGCGCCCGCGCCGTTGGTGACGCCCGCGAGGCGCACCCGGCCGGTCACGGTGACGGCCGCGCCGCTGCCCACCGTCGTCCCGCTCACGCTCTGCAGCCGGCAGAAGTCCGCCGCCGCCGGCGCCTGCACCGTCAGCGTGCCGGCCTGCTCGAGCGAGAAGCCGTTGCCCAGCCCGTCCGCGTCGCAGTAGCGGAACGCGCCGCCATTCACGTTGAAGCGGATGGCGAACTTGTAGCGGCCCACCGTGCCCGGGTTGGGCAGCGCGGCCTTCCACTCGTCGTTGTTGCCGCCGTTGGACTCACGGTTGAAGCTCGTCCCCGTGGTGGTCCACTGCCAGCTGGCCGCCGTCGGCTCGTCCGTCTCCGGGCCGTAGCCCACCTCACCCTGGATGCCCGCGCCGGCGCCCGTGCCCGGGGTGACGCCCTCCATGTAGACCTGGGCGTAGATGTCGATGGGCGCCTGGCCCAACTGGTACACCTCGTTGGGGGGCGGCTCGTTGGACTCGCCTCCGAGCTTGCACCAGCCCACGGAGATGTCCTGCGCCGCGCTCACGGTGAGCGTGCCCGTCTTCGCGGGGTCGAAGCCCGCGGCCCCGCCGCTGTTGCCGTCCGAGTCGCACAGCAGGTACGCGCCGTCGTTCACCTTGAAGCGGTAGGCGAAGCGGTAGCTGCCCACCGCGCCCGGGTTGGGCAGGGTGGTCTCGAACTGGTCGTTGTTGCCGGACTCGTCCTTGTAGGCGGCCGTCGTCGCCCAGTTCCACTGCGCGGACGTGGCCGGGTTCTCACCCGCGGGACCCCAGCCCAGCTGTCCCACGATGCCGGTGCCCGCGCCCGCGCCCGCCGTCACGCCCTGCACGAACACCTGTGCCAGCACCTTGCGGGTGGCCGCGGCGCCCGCCGCGTACGTCACCGTCTCCGGGTTCGGCTCGTTCGCCGGCCCCAGCTTGCAGAAGCCGATGACCTTGGGCACCACCACCTCGCCGGTGACGGTGAGCTGGCCCAGCTTGTCCAGCTCGAACTCCTGGCCGCCGTCGTCCACGCCGTTGCCGTCGCACACGCGCACCGGGCCGCCGTTGCCGCTGAAGCGCACCGCGTAGCGGTACTCGCCGTTGGTGCCCGGGTTGGGCAGCGTGGCCTTCCACTCGTCGTTGACCTGGAAGTTGTCCTTGTTGAACACGAGCGCCGTGGACCAGTTCCACAGCGCCGAGGTGCGCGGGTCCTCGCCCGCGGGCCCCCAGCCCAGCTGACCGGACAGGCCCGGGCCGGCGCCCACCTTGTCCGTCACGCCCGGCATGTGGACCTGCGCATAGACGGTCTTGAAGCCCGACGTCTGCGTCGTCTGGTAGTTGATGACCTCGGGGGCCTTCTGGTCCTCGCCAATCTTGCACCAGCTCACCGGCGGCTTCGGCGCCTCGGTGCCCACGGTGAGCGTGCCCAGCTTGGCCAGGCTGAACGTCAGCTCGCCCTCGGTGCTGTCGTTGACGCCGTCCGCGTCGCAGAAGCGCCAGGCGTTCTCACTGATGCTGAAGCGGAAGGCGAGCTTGTACTGGCCCTCGGTGCCGGGGTTGGGCAGCTCCGCCTCCCACTCGTCGTTGTTGCCGTGCTCCGCCTTGTAGACGGCGGCAATCCACGTCCACGCCGCGGAGTCGCGAGGGTCCGAGTCCACCGGGCCGTAGCCCAACTGCGCCACCAGCCCCGAGCCCGCGCCGGCGCCCTGGGTGATGCCCGCCGCGTACACCTGGCCCTGCACCTTGAGCAGCGTGGTGTCCGTGGGACGGTAGAACAGCTCCGGGTTGGCGCGGTTGCCGTCGGGGCCCAGCTTGCAGTAGTCCACGCGCGGCCGGGAGATGAACACCCGGCGCAGCATGTTCTCCGCCACGCCGTTGGCCATGCCGTCGCCGTCCGCCATCACCCACGTGGTGCCGCCGTCGATGGAGAAGCGCATGGTGATGACCCACTCGCGGCTCTCTCCGCCGATGGCCGGCTGCAACAGCACGTTGCCCTTGTAGATGTCCGCCTCGCCGCTGTCGGAGTCGCCCTCGTACGTGGCCTCCTCCCAGGTGTAGCTGTCCTGCTGGAGCAGCGCCGAGTTGGCGGGCGCGAAGCCCACCTGGGCGCGCACCCCGCCGCCCTGGCCCACGCCGCGCGTCAGCCCCGCGACGGTGATGGCGCCGCGCACCAGCACGCCCACCGGCTGGCCGCCGCTGACCGCCTCCGTATTGCTGTTGATGACCTCCGCCTGGTCGATGTTCCTGCCCGGCGGGCCCTCGTAGGTGAAGCCCTTCACCAGCGTCCCGTGGGCGCCGTCGGGGTTCACCACGCGCACGTCCACCTGCGCGGTGGTCGCGGTGGGCGAGTAGCCATAGATGCGGAACGCGTTGACCACCACGACGCGCAGGGCTTCCTGCTCGCCGAGGTAGAGCTTCGCGCCGTCCTTGAAGCCGGACCCGTAGACATTGATGAGCGTGTTGCCCGCGATGGGACCGCCCGAGGGGGTGATTTCCCTCACGGTGGGCGCGGTCTGCTCGGAGGGTTGATTGCCCTCCTTGTCATCACCACAGGCCACGGCGAGCAACGGCAACACGAGAAGAAGGGACCGCAGACAACGGGACATCGGCCATCACCCCTTGACGCCGCCGGCGGTCAACCCGCCGACGAGGTGCTTCTGGAGAGCGAAGAACAACGCCATGACCGGCGCGGACACCACGAGCGCGCAGGCGGCGAACTTGCCCCACTCCACCTTGTACTCGCCCACGTACCGCTGGAGGGCGACGGGCAGGGTGAAGCGGGTCGGGTCGTTTATCAGCGTGGCGGCGAGGACGAACTCGTTCCACGCCGTCATGAAGGAGAACAGCGCCGTCACGGCCAGCGCGGGGCGGGCCAGCGGCAACACCACACGGAGGAACACCTGGAGGGGCGTGGCCCCGTCCATCACCGCCGCTTCCTCCAGCTCGCGCGGCAGCGTGTCGAAATAGCCCTTCAACATCCAGATGCAGAAGGGCAGGGCGGTGGTGGCGTACACCAGCACCAGCCCGGTGAGGCTGTCGAGCAGCCGCAGCTTCTGCAGGATGCTGTAGATGGGCACCAGCATCAGCGTCGCCGGGAACATCTGGGTGATGAGCAGCGCCTGCATGCCGCCCTCCTTCCCCGGGAAGCGGAAGCGCGACAGCGCGTACGCCGCCGTCACCGCCAGCGTCAGCCCCACCACCGTCGTCGCGCCGGACACGATGATGCTGGAGAGCACCTGCCGGCCGAACACCCACCGGCCATGCACGTCCGTGCTCAGGAGCACTTCCCGGAAGTGGTCGAACGTCACCGCGTCCGGGAAGGGGTTGGCCGTGAGCGACAGGCCGTCCGACGGCGACAGCGCCATCTTCACCACCCAGAGCACCGGGTAGAGCGTCACCATGCACATCAGGCTCAGCCCGGCGTGGATGAAGGCCATCTTCAGACCCGAGGGCTTCTTCATCACGCCGCCTCCTCGGTGCGCATCAGGCGCTTGGTGAAGACGGACCAGCCCAGCAGCACCACGAAGATGAGGACCGAGTACGCGGCGGCGAAGCCGTACTGCTCGTTGCGCTGGAAGGCCCAGCGGAACGCCTCGGAGACCAGGATGTCGGTGGCGCCGCCCGGCTCGCCTCCGGACACCAGGTAGATGATGTTGAACATGTTGAACGTCCACACGCTGCCCAGGATGACCGCGGGCAGCATGGCGGGCTTGAGCAGGGGCAGGGTGATGTGCCGGAACTGCGTCCAGCGGCTGGCCCCGTCCACCTCCGCGGCCTCGTAGAGCTCCGGGGGGATGGACTGCAGCGCGCCCAGCGCCACCACCATCATGAAGGGGAAGCCCAGCCACGTGTTGGTGGCCACGTTGGCCGCGAACGCGGTGGAGAAGCGCGTGAACCAGCTCACCGGCTCCAGCCCCAGCGCCACGAGCAGCCCGTTGATGGCTCCGAACTGCTGGTGGAACATGCCCTTCCACATCAGCGCGGTGATGTAGTTGGGCACCGCCCACGGGATGATGAGCAGCACCCGGTACACGCCGCGCAGCTTGAGCAGCGGGTCCTTGAGCAGGAGCGCCAGCCCCAGGCCGATGCTCACGTGCAGCACCACGTTCACCGCCGCCCACAGCAGCGTCACCACCAGCGTGAAGTAGAACGAGAGCGGCTCGGTGATGCTGTAGCCACGGCTGGCCAGGATGTCGACGAAGTTGGCCAGGCCCACGAAGGTGTACTGGCCCGCCTCGTGGTGGAACAGCGACAGGCCCAGGCCCACCGAGAACGGGATGAACACCAGCACCAGCAGGCCCACCGCCGCGGGCGCCACGTACGTCGCCGCGCGGGCCACGTCCGGGTAGCGCTGCCGGAAGGTCATCCCCGGCGCGGGCCGGCGCAGCACCCACGCGGTGCCTCCCACCGCCATCACCCCCACGAGCCCCAGCCAGGGCACGGGGTTGGCCTCGGGAGGACGCTCGCGGTGCAGCGCGCGGTAGCGGCGGTCCGCCAGCGCGCCCGCGTCCTCGGGCTGGGCGCCGCCCTGGAGCACCGCGCGCAGGGTGAGCTTCATCGGCTCCCACACGCGGGCCATCTCCAGCGTGTTGGGCATGGGCGTGGCGTTCACCGCCGCCTCGCGGAACGAGGAGATGAGCGTGTCGTCCTTCACCGCCTGGAGCTGGTACGCCTGCACGTCCGCGGGAATCTGCCGGCCCAGCGTGGTGCGCACCCGCGACGCCTCGCCCAGCGACAGGAAGCGCGCCAGCTCGTGCGCCGTGGACGCCTGCTCCGTGCGCGCGGTGACGAACGCGGCCTCCACACCGAGGAAGGGACGCAGGGGCGTGCCCGTCTCGCTCACCGTGGGGAGCGCCACGACCCGATAGGCCACCGACGGGGCAATCTCCCCGGCGAACCAGGGGCCGCTGATGATCATCGCCGCGCGGCCGTCGTTGAAGAGCGTCTTCACCAGCGCCCCGCTCACCTCCTGGGGCATCAGCTTCTCGTCCTGGAGCTTCTTCACGAACGCCAGCGAGCGCGCCATGCCCGGCGTGTCGAAGCTCGCCTTGCCCGCCTCGTCGAAGAGCTTGCCGTCGAAGCCGAAGAGGAAGGGCGCGTGGAAGTAGAAGTCCCCGCTCTCGTACGCCAGTCCGAAGCGCCCTTCGGCGGGGTTGGACAGCGTGGGCAACAGCGCCAGCAGCTCCGCCGTCGTCGTGGGCGGCCGGGGCACGAGCTTCGTGTTGACGTAGAGCGCCAGCGACTTGAGCGACATCGGATAGCCGTACACCTGGCCATCCACCTCCAGCGCCTCCACGGTGTTGGAGAAGTAGTCCTCGCGCCGGAAGGCGCCACGGGTGGGCGCCACCAGGTTCTGCGAGTGGAAGTTGCGCAGCCGCTCGTGGTTGAAGATGAAGACGTCCGGGCCGGCGCCATGGGGAATGGCGTTGGTCAGCTTGGCCGCGTACGCGTCATAGGGCAGCGCGAGCAGGTCCACCCGCACGCCCGTCTCCTTCGTGTAGAGGTTCGTCGCCTCCAGGAGCGCCTTCTCCTCGCCGCCCCGGTACGCGTGCCACAGCTTGAGGGGCGCCGGGCCTTCCGCCGCGTGCGCGCACCAGGCCGCCGCGAGGAGCACCAGGGCGCAGAGTCTCCTCAAGACGCCACCTCGAGCGTCTCGTGCTGGGTGGGGTGGCGAAGGGCCACGGCGCCGTCCTCGCTGAAGACATGCAGCGCGTCGGCGACGGGCGCGAGCGCCACCTTGTCCCCCACGGAGACGTGGGTGCCCTTGTCGAAGCGCGCCGCCACCGGGCCCGCCTCCGTCGTGACGAAGGCGTAACCGTCGAACCCCAGCCGCTCGACCGCGTCCACCGTGCCGGACAAGGGCCCCAGCGCCGCCACCCGCAGGTCTTGCGGCCTCAAGCCCACCAGCACCCGCTCACTTCCCTGCGGCAAGTCCCGCGGGCTCAGCAGGGTGAAGCCCTTGCCCACGAGGCTTCCTCCGTCGCGCCGGGCCTCCAGGAAGTTCATCGACGGCGAGCCCAGGAAGCCCGCCACGAACCGGTTGGCCGGGCGGTTGTAGAGCTCCAGCGGCGGGCCCACCTGCTGCAGCACGCCTCCGTTGAAGACGGCCACCCGGGTGGCCAGCGTCATCGCCTCCACCTGGTCGTGCGTGACGTAGATCATCGTCGCGCCCAGCCGGCGGTGCAGCCGCGCCAGCTCTCCGCGCATCTGCACGCGCAGCGCCGTGTCCAGGTTGGACAGGGGCTCGTCGAAGAGGAACACCTGGGGCCGCCGGACGATGGCGCGGCCCATGGCCACGCGCTGACGTTGACCACCCGACAGGGCCTTGGGCTTGCGCTCCAGCAGGTGCCCCAGCTCCAGCATCGAGGCGACCTCCGCCACGCGCGAGTCGATCTCCGCCCGGGGCAGCTTCCTCAGCGTCAGGCCGAAGGCCAGGTTCTCGCGCACCGTCATGTGCGGGTAGAGCGCGTACGACTGGAACACCATCGCCACGTCACGATCGCGTGGCGGCACGTCGTTGACCCGCTTGCCGCCGATGCGGACCTCGCCCGCGTCCACCTGCTCCAGCCCCGCGATGAGCCGCAGGAGCGTCGTCTTCCCGCAGCCGGACGGGCCCACCATGACCAGGAACTCGCCCTGTCCCACCTGAAGGTCCACGCCCTTCACGATGAGGTTGGAGCCAAACGACTTCTTGATGCCGTTCAGGGTGACTTCGGACAAGACGCTCTCGGAAAAATGGGGGGAGAACGGCCGCGCACCTTACCCGGAGCCTCGCGCTTTCCCCAAACCTGGCCGGTTGGGCGCAGTGCGTTATTTTCGGCGGAAGTCATCCGGAAGTTTCCGGCAGCCGTATTGATGCTCGTCGAGGGACAGGGCGGGGATGGCCGCCTTGTCAGCCCTGGAAGTCGCTTGTTATGGAAGCCGGCATCTGGTTCGTCGAGGTCTACCCCACCGCATGAGCACTCCCCGCTGGTCCCTTCCGAGGGGCATGACCCTGGTTTCGCTGCTGTTCGCCCTCGGGTGCAGCGAGAGCGATTACGTCCGGCTGTATCACAGCGAGGCGCGCGCCCCGAGCTACACGGTGGAGGACGTGGAGTCCCTGAAGCACATGGGTGCCACCTTCGTGGATCAGGGTGTCAACTTCGCCCTGTACTCGGAGAACGCGACGCGCATCGAGCTGCTCCTGTTCGACGACCCGGAGGTGAACTCGCCCTCGCGCACGTACGCGCTCACCCGCTACGGGGACGTGTGGAACGTCTACGTGGAGGGCGTGGGGCTGGGCCAGCACTACGGCTTCCGCGCCTGGGGGCCCAACTGGGAGTTCGACCCTCGGTGGTTCCCCGGCTCCATCCACGGCTTCCGCGCGGACGCGGACGTGTATGGCAACCGCTTCAACCCGAACAAGCTGCTCACGGACCCGTACTCGAAGGCGCTGCACCGCGACCACGACTGGAGCAAGGGCAGCACCGCCAGCGGCCCCGCGCGCAACGAGGTGACGTACGCGGCCTCCGCCAAGAGCGTGCTGGTGCAGAGCGGCTACCAGTGGGGCGACGTGGAGCGGCAGTACCGCGCCAACCGCGAGGACGAGCAGTGGTCGGGCCACAAGTGGCAGGACCTCATCGTCTACGAGGTCCACGCCAAGGGCTTCACCGCGGACCCCGCCAGCGGCGTGCGCTTCCCGGGCACCTACCGGGGCATGGGCGAGAAGGCCGACTACTTCAAGGACCTGGGCATCACCGCCGTGGAGCTGCTCCCCATCCACGAGAAGCCGCTGGATGGCGGCTACTGGGGCTACCAGACCATCAACTTCTTCGCCCCCGAGCTCTCCTACGCCGCGCACAAGCTGCCCCACCAGGTCATCGACGAGTTCAAGTGGATGGTGGAGGAGCTGCACAAGCGCGACATCGAGGTCATCGTCGACGTCGTCTACAACCACACCGGCGAGGGCGGGCTGTGGCGCGAGAAGCTGGAGTCCGACGACGTGCTGCCCGGTGAGCCGCTGGACTCGTTGGACCCGGCGGAGGTCGCGGGCCTGTACTCGTTCCGCGGCATCGACAACCAGGCGTACTACGGGCTCACGGGCGACCGGCGCACGTACTGGAACAACACGGGCGTGGGCAACCAGACGCGGCCCAACCACCGCCCCATGCGCAAGCTCATCATCGACAGCCTGCGCTTCTACGTCGAAGAGCTGCACGTGGACGGCTTCCGCTTCGACCTGGCGCCCATCCTGGGCGAGAGAGATCAGGACTACAACCGCTGGGACGACCCGAAGAACACGGTGCTGCAGGACATCATCGACGACCCGGTGCTGCAGAAGTTCAACACCCGCATCATCGCCGAGCCCTGGAGCGCGGGCGGCTGGTACTGCATGCCCATGGGGGAGTTCCCCAACTCGCTCACGCAGCCGGGCAACGGCTGGTACGAGTGGAACGGCCGCTTCCGCGACTGGTGGCGCGCGTTCATCAACCGCGACGACTGGAAGCTCAACTCCAACGAGGGCTCGCTGTGCGGGCGCCCCGGCTCCGCGGACGGCGCGTTCCTGATGTACGGCAGCAAGGAGTGGTACGTGCGCAACGGGCGCCGGCCGTACCACTCGATGAACTTCATCACCGTGCACGACGGCTTCACGCTGTACGACTTGTTCGCGTACGAGGTGAAGCAGAACAAGTGCGGCCCGTTGAACCCGGTGTGCTGCGACACGCCCAACAGCCCCTTCTGCGACAAGGTCAGCGGCGAGGACCACAACCGCTCGCGCAACTGGGGTCCCGTCGGCGACGCGCGCGCGGAGGGCATGCGCCGGCAGATGATGCGCAACGCCTTCATGGCGATGATGGTCAGCCACGGCACGCCCATGATCCTGGGCGGCGACGAGTGGATGCGCACGCAGCTGGGCAACAACAACGCCTACTCCACGCGCGCCGACAACCCGTTCAACTGGTACCAGTGGGGTGCGTACCTCGCGCGTGACGAGCGTCACCGGATGTACGAGTTCGTCAAGGCCGCCATCCGCCTGCGCAAGGAGCACGCGTACGCGTTCGCTCCGCCCGATTACGAGAAGGGCTCGCCGCTGGTGTGGAAGAGCGCGCAGAACAGCGAGGAGGTGGGCTGGGACACCAAGCAGCTGATGATGCACTACCCGGACACGACGCACGGCCCGGAGCTGGTGGTGCTCATCAACATGGAGCCGCGCGCGGTGGAGTTCACCCTGCCGCCCGGGCGCCAGTGGAAGCGGCTCATCGACACGCAGGCGTACTTCGACAGCCCCGAGTACCTGTCCGCCACGGGCCTGGACCCGAGGGCCACGGGCAACTCGTGGCTGGACGCGCCGTCCCCGGTGACGGGGGCGACCTACGGGGTGCCGGAGCGGACCATCGTCGTCCTGCGCGCGGAGTAGGGGCAGGCAGGCGAGGTGCGCTATAAGCAGGGCCCGTCCATGCGAGTCCTGCCAGCGCGCCTCGGCGCCCTCCTGTTGCTCCTCATCCCGCTCGTCACCCTGGCCGACGCCACGAGAGACCGCTTCGGCGCCGCGGGTTACTTCCGCATCATGACCCGCCCGGACTTCTCGGGCGGCTCCGGCCAGCTGGGCTACTACTGGCTCTACGGCCGGCTCCTCAACGAGAGCCCCTACGGCGAGCTCAACCTGCGGCTGGATGTGCTGCAGGCCGCGCCGGGCTCCGACGAGGTCTGGGCGGAGGTGCACTCACGCTTCTCGGGCACGTCGTTCCGCTCCGCGGACCCGGGCAACGGCTCGTTCCTCAACTTCCGCGCCGACTACCTCTTCGTGCGCGCGGGCAACATCCTGTTGGATCGCGTGACGTGGCAGCTGGGCACGCTCGAGGACCGCTGGAACGACTTGCACATCTACGACCAGCGCCCGGCGACGCTGCTCTGGGACACGGTGGGCCTGTCCGGCACGTACCAGGGCGACCGCTACGACGTGCTGCTCGCTGTGGGTGACAGCGGCTACACGCTCAGGCCCCAGAAGTACAACACGGTGCTCACCGGCGCCGCGTCCTTCCGCTACCGGCTGATTCCCGGGCACCTGGAGGTCGGCCTGCGCGGGCAGCTGGGCTACGAGCCCAAGGTGCAGGGCAACCGCAACGCGCTTTACCGCTCCGACGGCATCAACTACGAGGACTACGTGCGCCGGGAGGTCGTGGCGCGCTACTTCGAGGCCAACCCCGGCCTGGAGGACTACGTGGTCAACGACCTGTCGCCCCGGAGCGCGCTGTCCTACCGCGCGGTGGGCTACGTGGGCTTCGGCGGGCTGGGGCCGCTCATCTGGGACAACCTCTACCTCACGTTCGAGAAGAAGCACCCGGACCAGGCGTACACGGAGCGCTACCGCAACCGCGACTGGACGGTGTTCGTCGCGGACCAGACCGACGAGCGCTACGAGGCGTCGCTCGGCAACGAGGCGTACATCAAGCTCATCCCCGACAAGCTCGAGGCGCTGTGGGGCGTGTGGCTGGGCTACGCCTACAACAACGACAACGCCATCAAGCCGGGCGACGACGACCGCATCATCGCGTCCACGGTGGTCCGCCTGCAGTACTTCCTCACCGAGCGCGTCCATCTCTTGATGGAGACGAGCATCGCGCGCGAGAAGAGCCAGAACGGCAACGCGTACCGCAACCACGTGGACTCGGTGTTCACCAGCACGCGCGGCATCCCCGACGCGCGCGGCCTGGAGTTCGGCGACAGCGACACGCGCGACACGTGGCAGGGCAAGGTGGGCGTGGTGCTCAACCCCACCGGCCGCGGCATCTACGCGCGCCCCAGCCTGCGGCTCCTGTACGGCCTGCAGTACTCGACGCAGCACGCGGCGTTCGGCAACTCGTTCGTGGACAGCCTGAACCAGTACAACCAGTACGTCGGCCCCGAGCGCCACTGGCACTCGGTGGTCGCCATCGAGGCCGAAGGATGGTTCTGAGACAGCGGTGGTTGTGGTCCCTGGTCCTCGCGCTGGTGGCCTCGGGCTGCCTGAAGCGGCAGGGGCCTCCGGTGCTGGCGCCGGAGGGGACGGTGGTGGCGGTGGCGTACATCCGCGACGACGCGCGGCGCGGCGCGGTGTCCAACGTGCCCGAGGGTGTGCGTCAGCGCGTGGCGGAGGTGCTGGCCAAGCGCAACCTCCAGGCGCGCGAGGTGCCCTACGACGAGTACGCCGCCGAGTTCGCGAAGGTGACGGACACGCAGCGCCGCTTCGCCATGCTCAAGGCCCGCGCCGGGGACGCGCCGCTCCTGCTCCTGGTGGAGACGCGGGTGACGTTCTTCGGGCAGGTGGGCGGGCGCTTCTCCTGGGACGTGTACGTGAAGACCACGGCCAACCGCGCCACGTCTTCGCTGGAGGCCACCAGCGACTCGTCGGACTACGGCGCCGCGCTCCAGTTCGACCAGCAGCGCGAGGATGACGCGCAGCTGGAGGTGGCCCGGCAGATTTCGGGGCAGGCGGGCGCGCTGTTCGACTCGTTCCTCGCCTCGCCCATGCTGGTGCCGTCCACGGACGGTGGCCCGGGGCTGGTGCCCGGCCTGTCCGCCCCGGCCGGAGAGGGCATCGAGCCGGGCACGAGCACGCCCACCGAGCCGCCTCCGCCGCCGGCCAAGTCCGCGCCCCAGCCGTACCGGGGCCAGTGGACGCCGCCGGAGGGGGACGCCATCTACTTCGTGATGGTGGACCGCTTCGCCAACGGGGACGCGAAGAACGACGGGGCGGTGGATGCGAAGGACGCGCAGGCCTTTCACGGCGGAGACCTGCGTGGCGTCATCGACCGACTGGACGGGCTGCAGGCGCTCGGTGTCCGCACGGTGTGGCTTTCACCCGTCTTCCAGATGCGGACCGACAAGTTCTACGGGTACGGCGCCTTCCACGGCTACTGGGTGGAGGACTTCGGCCGGGTGGAGCCGCGCTTCGGTGACGAGGCCTTGCTGAAGGAGCTGTCGTCGGAGCTGCGCCGCCGCGACATGCGCCTGGTGCTGGACGTGGTGCTCAACCACGTGGGCCCGGAGACGCGGCTGACGCGCGAGCAGCCGAAGTGGTTCCATGGGCTGGGGCCCATCGAGAACTGGAACGACTCGCGCGAGCTGGTGATGCGCGACGTGCACGGGCTGCCGGACCTGGCGGTGGAGCGGGAGGAGGTCTACCAGCACCTGCTCTCGCACTCGCTGAAGTGGGTGGACACCGTGAAGCCCGCGGGCTTCCGGCTGGACGCCGTCAAGCACCTGCCCATGGACTTCTGGGCCCGCTACAACGACGACCTCCGCGCGCACGCGGGCAAGGATTTCCTGCTGCTGGGCGAGCTGCTCGACGGGGACCCGGTGCTGCTGGCGCGGGTGATGAAGGAGGGCCGCTTCGGGACGATGTTCGACTTCCCGCTGGCCTTCGCGCTGGTGGATGTCTTCTGCCGGGGCCGCTCGCCGTCGCACCTGGGCGCCATCCTCTTCAACGACAGGTTCCAGCCCGCGCCCCAGTCGCTGGTGACGCTGCTCGACAACCACGACTTGCCCCGGGTGATGAGCGAGTGCGGTGGGGACGTGGAGAAGGTGAAGCGGGCGCTCGCGGTGCAGCTCACGGCGCGCGGCGTGCCGGCGCTGACGTACGGCATCGAAGAGGGGCTCACCGGCGCGAAGGAGCCGGAGAACCGCGGTGACATGCGCTTCACGCAGGAGCATCCGCTGCGCGCGTGGATTGCCCGGTTGTTGGAAGCGCGTCGGGGCAGTGAGGCCCTCCAGCGTGGCGAGACGATGGTGCTCGCCGCCCGGGAGGACTTCTTCGCCTACGTCCGCGTGACGCCGGATGACGCGTTCTTCGTCGGCATCAACTCCGGGACCGAGCGCCGCATCGCGTTCCTGCCCACGGGGCTCGGGGATGGGAGCGGCATCGACCCGCTGACGGGGACACGCTCCATGCTGGGGCGACTCGCGGAGTCGGCGTATTGGCACGTCGACGTGAAGCCGGGCGAGGTGTCGCTGGTGCGGCTCCGGGCGGCCTCGCCGGGCGGCCACGCGGCGCTGGTGGAGAAGGCGCGCACCGAGTGGAAGGGGGAGGGACCCAGGCGCACCGTGGTGCTCCAGACAGGGGATGCGGCGGTGCGGGTGGTGGGCGGCGGCCCTGAGCTGGGGGGCTGGAAGCCCGAGCGCTCGCTGCGCCCGGACGCCGGCGCCGTCACTCTGTCGCTGCCCGAGGGCGGGGTCTTCGAGTACAAGCTCGTGCGAGAGGACGGCCCGGGGAAGTTCTCCTGGGAGGGCGGCCCCAACCGCCTGCTGTTCGTCCCGGAGCTGAAGACGGAGGAGGGCCCCGTGCAGGTGCCCGTGGCGTGGGAGCAGCGCTCCGTGAAGGGGCCGCCTTTCCTGCGCCTCTGTCCGCCGTTGTTGGCGATGTCGACCTCCAAGCTGTGCACCGACTGACCGAGAGCCCGAAGTGAACGACCGACTCCTCCGCGCCGCGCGCCGCCAGCCCACCGACACCACGCCGGTGTGGCTCATGCGACAGGCTGGCCGCTACCTGCCCGAGTACCGGGCCATCCGCGGCAACATCGCCTTCCTGGACCTGTGCAAGCACCCGGACCTGGCCGCCGAAGTCACGGTGCAGCCGGTGACGCGACTGGGCGTGGACGCGGCCATCATCTTCTCCGACATCCTCATCCCCGTGGAGGCCATGGGCATCCACCTGGAGCTGGGGGACAAGGGCCCGCACTTCCCGACGCCCGTGCGCACCGCGGCGGACATCGACAAGCTGGGCGTGCCGGACCCCGTCGAGGGCACGGGCTTCGTCGCGGAGGCCATCCGCCGCACGCGCAAGGCGCTCAATGACTCGGTGCCCGTCATCGGCTTCGCGGGCGCGCCCTTCACGCTGGCCGCGTACATGGTGGAGGGCGGCGGCTCCAAGAGCTACATCCTCATCAAGCGGCTGATGTTCGAGCAGCCCGAGCTGGCGCACCGGCTGTTCGGCAAGCTCACCGACACGCTCATCCCGTACCTCAAGATGCAGGTGGAGGCGGGGGCGAGCATCGTTCAAATCTTCGACTCGTGGGGCGGCGAGCTGTCGCCGTGGGACTACGAGCGCTTCTGTCTGCCGTACCTCAAGCGCATGGTGTCCGAGCTGAAGGCCACGGGCGTGCCCGTCATCGTCTTCGGCGTGGGCATGTCCACGCACCTGTCCTTGCTCAAGAGCACGGGCGCGGACGTGGTGGGCCTGGACTGGACGCTGCCCATGGACGAAGGCCGCAAGGTGCTGGGCCCGGACGTCGCGGTGCAGGGCAACCTGGACCCGTTGCACCTGTTCCTGCCGCGCGAGGAGCTGGAGGGCCGCGTGAAGGACATCCTCCTGCGCGCCGGCCCCGTGGGACACATCTTCAACCTGGGCCACGGCATCCTCCCGCCCACGGACCCGGAGGCCGCGAAGTTCGCCGTCGAGGCCGTGCACCGCCTGGGCACGGCGCTGCGTCAGGGCACGTTGAAGCCGTAGTGGTTTCCCCGCACGGCCGCGTGGCACTCCACGCGCGCGGGCGTAACCGGACACGCCACAGTTTGTTCGGACTGTGGCGTGGAATGTCTCGCCGCGAGGTCCTCGAGCGGCGCGTCATCCTCTGAAGGGCATGCGGGCATGGCGGTTGCTCAGTGGCCGGCCGCGGCGCGCCCTTCCTTCTTCTCGATTTGGAGTTCTCCGACGTGGCCTGGCGCGGCCGAACCCGCCACACCCCGAGGAGCTCCATGTCTTCGCCTCATCCCCGAATCCACTTCAGCACCGTCTTCAGCATGCTCGCCCTTCTGGCTGTCACCTGGGGCGGCGCTGCTCGCGCGCAGACCTTCACCCACGGCATCGCGGACAACTTCGCCGCGCCGACCGAGGCGGTGTCGCCCAGCGCGGGCATGCTCAACTACATCGCCGCGAACTATGGCTTCCCCGGCTCGCGTCCGTTCGACGACATCAGCTCCGACCGGTGGTTCGCCACCACCTTCACGAACCTGCGCCGGCTGGGCCCCATCTGTGGCGCCACGCTGCGCATGACGATTCGCAACGGCGGCTCCAACGACTCCATGGGCCTGTTCTTCATGGGCCCCACGGGCACGCAGCTCGCCACGGGCTGGGGCGCCTCGCTGGCGAGCCTGGGCATCCCCCTGGGTGGCACCGGCACCGTCGTGCTCAACCTGGCCTCGCTGCCCGGCGCGGTGAACCTCATCCCCACCCTCAACGCGCAGGGCTTCGTGGACGTCTTCGTCCAGGATGACTCCGGCGTGGACTTCGCCACGCTCGTCGTCACCCAGTGCGGCGTGGACGTGTACTCGAAGGACAACGGTGCTGACTTCGGCAACACGCCGACGGTGGACCCCATCTGGGTGAGCCCGGACATCCGCGTGTGCCAGAACGCCGGCTGCGCGGGTCACCAGAACCCGGAGTTCGGCCAGACGAACTACGTCTACGTCACGCTGCGCAACAACGGCCCGCTCGCCCCCATCGGCAACACGGCCAGCGGCACGCTGCACGTCTACTACACGGGCTCGGGCGGCGCGGCGCTGTGGCCCATGGACTGGGCGCCCATCGGCTCCATCTCCGTGGCCAGCATCGCCGCGGGCGCCAACGTGGAGGTGATGGTGCCGTGGAACGGCGTGCCCGCGCCGGGCCACTACTGCATCCTGACGCGCTGGGTGTCCTCGCAGGACCCGATGACGCTGGCGGAGCTGACCAACTCCAACACGCTCAACAACACGCGCTGGAACAACAACCTGGCGTGGAAGAACGTCAACGTCGTCAACCTGTCGCCGTTCGCGCCCGCGCGCGACTTCGACTTCCGCGTGCGCAACCTGCTGCGCGACAGGCCGAGCCTGGCGCACCTGGAGATTCGCAACGGCGACCCGGACCTGGGGTCCTTCCTGCACCGCGGCCAGGTGCTCGTCACGTTGCCCCCCGAGCTGTGGGAGCGCTGGGGCCACGAGGGCCAGGGCTTCGAGGTGGTGGGCGAGCAGACCGTGCGCATCACCGACCCGGAGAACGCCCGGCTGGATGGCCTGTGGCTGGACCCGGACGGCGCGCACCACATCAACGTCCGCTTCGTCTCGCAGGGTACCGCCGTGGAGCAGGGCCGCTTCGCCGTCGAGGTGGTGCAGCACTCGGCCAGCCCCGAGCAGCCCGACAAGGTCGAGGAGGCGGGCGGTGTCCGCTTCGACATCGTCCTCGGACCGCAGGCCGACGGAAAGAAGTAGCAAGGCCGCGCCCCTCGCGTGAGTGAGGGGTGGCCGAAGCACACGGGGCGGAGGACTCACCCCTTCCGCCCCGTGGCTCCCTTGCTCCAGGAGGGAGCACCGCCCCAAGTGCTCGCGGATTGACTCTTGAATCAACAGAGGGTTGACGCGTCGCATCAGCGCTCATTAGAAGTGCCCCACTCGACGTCCAGGAGGGTGAGGCACACATGGCGAGCCAGAAGCGCAACGGTCACCGCAGGGTGGCCATCGTCCGGGGGCTGCGGACACCGTTCGTCAAGGCGGGCACGGTGTTCTCCGGGCTCACCGCGCTGGATTTGGGGCGGATGGTGGTCCAGGAGCTGGTGCAGCGCTCGGACCTGGACCCGAACGTCATCGACCAGCTCGTCTTCGGGCAGGTGATTCCGACGCTGACGGGGCCGTCCATCGCGCGCGAGGTGGTCATCGCGGCGGGGCTGCCGCTCAAGATTGAAGCGGCCACGGTGACGCGCGCGTGCGCGACGTCCATCCAGGCGCTGACGACGGCGGGCAACGCGATTGCGCTGGGCTACTCGGACGTGGCCATCGCCGGAGGCACCGAGGCGATGTCGGACCCGCCGGTGTTCACCAGCCGGCCGTTGGCGCACGCGCTGGCGGCGGCGTCCAAGGGGCGCTCGCTGGGGGAGAAGCTCAAGCCCTTCCAGAAGCTCAAGGCGCAGGACCTGGTTCCCGTCCCGCCCGCCATCGCCGAGTACTCCACGGGCCTGTCCATGGGGGAGAGCGCGGAGAAGATGGCGAAGGAAAACGGCATCTCCCGTGAGGAGCAGGACCGCATCGCGCTGGCGTCGCACAAGAACGCGGCGGCGGCGTGGAAGGACGGCCGCTTCGACGACGAGGTGATGCACGTGTCGGTGCCGCCGAAGTTCGAGCAGACGGTCACGCGCGACAACATCATCCGCGAGGACTCCAGCCTGGAGTCGCTGGGCAAGCTCAAGCCGGTGTTCGACCGGAAGTACGGCACGGTGACGGCGGGCAACGCGTCGCCGCTGACGGATGGCGCGGCGGCGCTCCTGCTCATGAGCGAGGAGCGGGCGCGGGAGCTGGGGTACGAGCCGTTGGGTTACCTGCGCTCGTATGCGTACGCGGCCACGGACCCGGGCGACCAACTGTTGCAGGGCCCGGTGTACGCGGTGCCCACGGCGCTCGCGCGCGCGGGGCTGAAGCTGTCGGACATCGACCTGGTGGAGATGCACGAGGCGTTCGCCGCGCAGGTGGCGAGCAACCTCCAGGCGCTGGCGTCGAAGAGCTTCGCGAAGAAGGCGGGCTGGGCGGAGCCGGTGGGGGAGGTGGACCGCGAGCGGCTGAACGTGACGGGCGGCTCCATCGCCATCGGTCATCCCTTCGGGGCGACGGGGGCGCGCATCGTCACGCAGGCCCTCAACGAGCTGAAGCGTCGGAACAAGAACACGGTGATGTGCACCGTCTGCGCCGCCGGTGGTCTGGGCGCCGTGGTGGTCCTGGAGCGTGCGTGATGGCCATCCAACTCGAAGAGCTCGAGGCGAAGCAGGGCTTCTCCCTCCAGGTCGAGGACGGCGTCGCCGTCGTGACGTTCGACCTGCCGGACTCCGCCGTCAACACGCTGAGCCCGGAGGTGGGCGCGGCGTTCTCCCGGCTGCTGGAGGAGGCGGAGCGCGAGGCCGAGGTGAAGGCCCTGGTGTTCATCTCCGGCAAGAAGGACAGCTTCGTCGCCGGGGCGAAGCTCGATTACCTCCAGACGCTGAAGACGGCGGAGGAGGCCACCGCCATGAGCCAGCAGGGGCAGGCGGGGTTCGACCGGCTGGAGGCCTTCCCCAAGCCCGTCGTGGCGGCCATCCACGGCGCGTGTCTGGGCGGCGGGTTGGAGTGGGCGCTGGCGTGTCACTACCGCATCGCCACCGACAGCCCGAAGACGACGCTCGGCCTGCCGGAGGTGCAGCTGGGCCTGATTCCGGGCGCCGGCGGGACGCAGCGGCTGCCCGCGCTCATCGGCGCGCAGGCGGCGCTGGACCTCATCCTCACGGGCAAGAACGTCAAGCCGGCGAAGGCTCGCAAGCTGGGCATCGTCGACGAGGTGGTGCCGGTGCCCATCCTGCGCGCCGTCGCCGTCCAGCGCGCGAAGGAGCTGGCGGCGGGTTCGCTCAAGCCGGTGCGCGCGCATGGCCAGGGCCTGAAGTCGGTGGGGAAGAAGAAGGGGCTCGCGGGCTTCTTCCAGGGGCTGGCGAACAAGGAGCTGTGGGCGGAGGTGGCGCTGGAGGACAACCCGCTGGGGCGCAAGGTCCTCTTCGATGCGGCGAGGAAGCAGCTGCTCAAGAAGACGCGCGGCAAGTACCCCGCCCCGGAGAAGGCCCTGCGGGTGGTGCGCAAGGGCCTGGAGGCCGGGCGCGAGGCGGGGCTGGCGGCCGAGGCGAAGGCGTTCGGCGAGCTGGTGATGTCGGATGTCTCCAAGCGACTGGTGGAGGTGTTCTTCGCGACGACGGCGCTGAAGAAGGAGAACGGCACGTCGGACGCGAGCGTGAAGCCGCGCGAGGTGAAGAAGGTCGCGGTGCTGGGCGGCGGGCTGATGGGCGGCGGCATCGCCTATGTGGCCGGCGTGCTCCAGGGCGCGCAGGTGCGCGTGAAGGACAAGGACGACGCGGGCGTGGCGCGCGCGCTCAAGCAGGTGCAGGGCATCCTGGATGAGCGCGTGAAGAGGCGCTCGCTCACCTGGCGCGAGGCGGCGGCGAAGCAGGCGCGAATCACCGCGGGCACCGACTACAGCGGCTTCAAGTCGGCGGACCTGGTCATCGAGGCGGTGTTCGAGGACCTGAAGCTCAAGCACCGCATCCTCGCGGAGGTGGAGGCCGTCACCGGCCCCGACGCCATCTTCGCGTCCAACACCTCCAGCATCCCGATTACCGAGCTGGCCAAGGGCAGCAAGCGGCCCGCCCAGGTCATCGGCATGCATTACTTCAGCCCGGTCAACAAGATGCCGCTGTTGGAGATCATCACCCACGCGGGCACGGCGGACTGGGTGACGGCCACCTGCGTGGAGGTGGGGCGCAAGCAGGGCAAGACGGTCATCGTCGTCAACGACGGGCCGGGCTTCTACACCTCGCGCATCCTCGCGCCGTACCTGAACGAGGCGGCATACCTGCTGGCCGAGGGCGCGGACATCGCCGCGCTGGACAAGGCGCTGGTGGAGTTCGGCTTCCCGGTGGGGCCGATGACGCTGCTGGACGAGGTGGGCATCGACGTGGCCCACAAGGTCGGCCCCATCATGGAGGCGGCCTTCGGCAAGCGCATGGCGGCGCCCAAGTCGTTGGACGGCGTGGTGGCCGACGGGCGGTTGGGCCGCAAGAGCCAGAAGGGCTTCTACCTCTACGAGAACGGCAAGAAGAAGGAGGTGGACCCCACGGTCTACGGCCTGTTGCCGCACGGCAAGGAGCGCAAGGGCTTCGACGCCTCGGAGATGGCGGAGCGGCTGGTGCTGCAGATGGTGAACGAGGCCATCCGCTGCCTGGGCGAGGGCATCCTCCGCAGCGCGCGCGACGGCGACGTGGGCGCCATCTTCGGCCTGGGCTTCCCGCCGTTCCTCGGTGGCCCGTTCCATTACGCGGACGCGCGGGGGCTGTCGGAGGTGCTGCGCAAGCTGGAGCACTACCAGGACAAGCTGGGTGAGCGCTTCACGCCCGCGCCGCTCCTGGTGGAGATGGTCAAGGAAGGCAAGACGTTCTACCCGCGCTGAGGCGTGGGTTCCCGCCGCTCCGGTGCTTGACCGGGGCGGCGTTCTGGGACCAGCCTGCCGGCCGAATGGCCCGCTCCGCGTCTCGCACCATCGCCCTGGTCGTCCTGGTCGCCGTCCTGCTCTGCAGCGCCGCCGCCGCGGCCGGGGCGTGGCGCTACTTCCACAAGAATCCGCAGAACCCCGTCGTGCGGCTCGACGAGTACGTCACCATGGGATGGGTGGCGTGGGATTCGAGCTGGTACATGCGCATCGCGCAGGACGGCTATCAGTACACGCCGGGCGAGCAGAGCTCGGTGGCCTTCTTCCCGCTCTACCCGCTGCTCATCCGCGCGGTGGAGACCTTGGGGCCCAACGTCTATCAGGCCGGGGTGCTCATCACGCTCTTGTGCGGGCCGCTGGCGCTGGTGATGTTCACGCGCTGGGCGCGGCTGCTCGCGGACGAGGACACCGCGCTCAAGGCGGGCCTCTTGATGGCGATGTACCCGTTCACGATGTACTTCTACGGGGCCATGTACTCGGACGCGCTGTTCGTCCTGCTGGTGGTGACCTCCTTCGTGCTCCTGGAGAAGGGGCACCTGGGGCCCGCGGTGCTGGTGGCGGCGGTGGCGACATCGGCGCGGCCCGTGGCGCCCGCGGTGGTGCTGGGGTTGCTGGTGCGCAGGCTGGAGTGGAAGCACGCGCGGGGCGAGAAGTGGACCGCGGTGGACTTCCTGCCGGTGCTCTCGGGGCTGGGCTTCGGCTGCTACATGCTCTTTCTCTGGCACAAGTTCGGAGACCCGTTCGCCTTCGTGAAGGTGCAGGGCGCGGCGGGGTGGGCCCAGACGCCGGGCTGGAAGACGTGGCTGAAGGTGTCGTGGTTCGAGCACGTCGTGCTCAATCCGACGGACAAGCGTGAGGCGTTCCGGCTGGCGGCGCATGCGTTCTTCACGCTCCTGGCGCTCGCGTTGGTGTGGCCCACGCGCAAGCTGCTCGGGTGGGGATATGCCGTCTACGTGCTGGCCATCGTCGGGTTGCCCGCGTGGTCCACGAAGGACTTCATGGGCATGGGGCGCTACTTGTTGTCCTCGTTCCCCGTGTTCCTGACGGGGGCGATGCTCCTGCGTGAGCGTCCGAGGGTGCTCCAGGGGGCGCTCGCGGTGGGCGCGGTGTCGCTGCTCGTGTTGTCGTGGGCGTTCGGCGCGGACTACTACATCTCATGAGCACGCTCCTCGACGAGGCCCTCGCGCTGTACGCCCGGCTGCCCGCGGCCGAGCGCTTCCATGTGCATGCGAGGGCGTCGTCGGCGCCGCTGCTCGCGGTGGTGGAGCGCATGCCTGCTGGCGGCACGGTGGCGGACATCGGCTGTGGACATGGGTTGTTGTCCGCGCTGCTGGCGCTGTCGGACCCGAAGCGGGTGGTGCACGCGGTGGACCCGGACCCGCGCAAGGTGGGGTGGGCGCGTGAGGCGCTCGCGGGGCTGCCGCAGGTGAGGCTGGCGGAGGGGACGCTGGAGGACGTGCTCGCGCCCGCGCTGCCAGGGACGTGTGAGGCGGCGGTGGTGTGCGACGTGCTCTACCTGTTGCCCGAGGAGAAGTGGCTCGGCTTCCTGCGCACGACGCGTGGATTGCTGCGTCCGGGTGGGCGCCTGTTGTTGAAGGAGGTGGAGGGGGATGGCTCCTGGAAGCACCGCAAGGCGCTGGCGCAGGAGTGGGTGATGGTGTCGCTCCTGGGGCGCACGAAGGCGAGCGGAGGCATGGTGCTCAAGCCGCGCGCGGAGATGCGAGCGCTCCTGGAGGACGCGGGCTTCACGGTGCGCGAGGTGGTGGACCTGGGGCGGGGCTACACGACGCCGCACGTGCTCTACGTCGCGGAGGCGAGCGTCCCGTAGACGTCGCGGGCTTCGCCATGCGCGAGGCGCCCGAAGCGAGGCGCGGCTCAACCACGCTGCGCACGTGCTCTACGTCGCGGAGGCGAGCGTCCCGTAGGAGTGGAGCTGGATGCCGCGCTCCGCGAGCCGCGCCTTCACTCGTGCGCTGGTGAGCGCCTCCAGCTCCGCCTGCCATCCATAGGTCCAAGCGGGGGCCTCGGGCACATGCGGTGTGCCCTCGCCGGGATGACAGCCCACCTCGAAGTCTCCCGCCGGCATCGCGTCCAGCACCGCCAGCAGCGCGGCCTCATCCAACCGGCCCGCCTCGAACACGCCGCCCGCGCTCACCCGGCGTACGCCCTGCCGAGCCTTGGGCGCCGTGCGCGCCAGCACCGTGAGCAGCGTCGTCTTCAGCGCGGGGCCCGGCGTGCGCAGCCACCGCGCGCGGGGCAGGGCGTCCGGCCAACGCACGGGGAGCTTCTCCCTCGCGGCCATCGCCTCGACCCTCGGCCGGATGCCGGGCAGCAGGTGCAGGTGCTGATGCCCATCCAGGTGGTCCACCTCCACGCCCAGCTCGCGCGCGCGTCGAAGCTGCGACTCCAGCTCCAGCTCCACCTCCGCGCGCCGCACCTTCCCCGTCAGCCACGCCTTCGCGAACTCCGCCCAGCTCGCGCGCAGCCGCCCATCGGGCGCCACCGTGGGAACCCGGTGCGCGCCCGCCGCGGGCTCGAGCCTCGTCGACAGCGCCAGGTGCAACCCCACCGCGAGCCCCTGCTCACGAGCTCGCGCCGCCGCCTCGGGCGCGGTGGGCCCCATGGCGAGCAGCGTGGCGCTGGTGACGATTCCCTCGCGGTGCGCGCGGAGGATTCCCGCGTCCAGGGACGCGTGCAGCCCCAGGTCATCCGCGTTGACGATGAGGCGCCGGGGCCGCGTGCTCACGGACGACTCAGCCCCTCGCCGAGCGGTTGTTCGCGGTGCGCAGCGGCTGCACCGACGGCGGCAGGCGCACCGGCTGCGACGGCGGCGCGGGCGTGCGCGTCTCCGGGTAGAGCTTCACCAGCTCCTTCACCATCTTCACGATGACCGACGGCGAGGCCAGCGTGGACACGCCCCGCGTGCGCGGGAAGTAGTCCACGCCCATCTGGAACACGCGGAAGCCCTTGCGGATGGCCTTCACCACCAGCTCCGCGTCGATGAACGAGCCCTGGCTCTTGAGCTCCATCGACTCCAGCACCCGCCGGTGCATCACCTTGAAGCTGAAGTTGACGTCCTTGATCTGGATGTCGAACAGCGCCCGGATGAGCATGTTGTAGACGAACGAGTAGACGATGCGCTTGGGGCCCTCGCTCGTGCGGTCGAACCGGAAGGCGCAGATCATGTCCGCCTCCAGGTAGTCCATCAGGTGCAGCGAGCGCTCCAGCTCCCGCAAGTCCCACGGCAGGTCGATGTCCGAGTAGACGACGATGTCCTTCGTCGACGCCGCCAGCCCCGTGCGCATCGCCCCGCCCAGCTTCAGGTTCACCGGATGGTTGATGACCCGCAGCTGCGGAATCCGCTTCGCCATCCCTTCCGCGATCTCCTGCGTGCGGTCCGTCGACGCGTCGTTGACCACGATGATCTCGAAGTCGTCCGTGAGCTGGGGCAGCGCCTCCAATGCCCGGCTCACCGCCCGCTCCACGTAGTCCTCCTCGTTCCAAGCGGGAAGGAAGAGGCTGATGCTGGGGTACTTGGCCACGACGGACCTCGATGCGCGGAGAAGGGGATTCCGGGCGGCTCGGTAGCAAGGCCCGGGTCCTAAATCAATCAGGGGGCTCCCACTCGCGAACACCCCTGTGCTACCGTGGAATCACCATTTTACGGGGACACTGTGACCTCTAGGCCTCATACCCTGCTGGTGGTGGATGAAGCGGAGTCAACCCTGGCCCGCCTCGCGCGGGCCCTCGGTCCGGAGGACTACTGCCTCCGTCTGACCTCCCCCGGCCCTGACGTGAGCCGGCTGGCGAGGGAGGTGGACCTGGTGGTGTGGGTGGGCGGAAGACAGGTCGCCGGTGACTGGCTCGACAAGCTGCTGAACCCGGACGGTCCCCCAGGTCCTCCGGTGCTGATTCTGACCCCCCGGGAGCCTCGTGAGCCATGGTTGGAGGCGCTCACCCGCGGCGCCGAGGTCATCTTCGACCCATGGGATGTGGAGGAATTGAAGGCGCGGGTGGCCCGGTGCCTCAAGGTCCACGCCCGTTTCTCCCAGCTCTCCAACCAGGTGGGTGAGCTGCAGCGGCTGTCCTCGACGGACGGGCTGACGGGGGTCCACAACCACCGCCACTTCCAGGAGCGGCTGCGCGAGGAGTTCCGTCGGGCCCAGCGCTACGACGACCCCCTGTCGCTCATCCTCATGGACCTGGACCACTTCAAGCAGGTCAACGACAGGCACGGCCACACCACGGGGGACGGCGTCCTGCGAGAGGTGGCGGCGGCCCTCCAGCAGAGCGTGCGCGAGACGGACCTGGTGGCCCGCTATGGAGGCGAGGAGTTCGCCGTCCTGCTGCCCCGCACCCACCTGACGGGCGCGCTCACCGTGGCGGAGCGTGTGCGCAAGGATTTGGCGACCCTGCAGGTAGGGCCCCAGGGCTCGCTCCGGGTGACGGCGTCGCTGGGCCTCTCCAGCTTCCCCCACCGCTCCGTCCTCAGCCCGGAGCAGCTCCTGCTCACCGCCGACGAGGCCCTCTACCGAGCCAAGGCCGAGGGGCGAGACAGGGTCTGTCTCCACTCTCAAATGCCCCTGTTGCCGCCCAGTCCCTCGCAGGGGGAGTGACCTGGGTCAAAGACCCTGGGGTGGTCTTGACCCATAAGGGTGGGGGGAGTCTAGGATGACCCCGCTCCCCGATTGTCGGGGAGTCGAATCATCCCGTGATTCCATGGGTTTGCAACGCCCCACCGGCTGGCAGACACATTGCAAATGTCATGGGACGGAAAGAATCCCATGGGACCCCTCGCCGCACAGCTCACCCAGACCGAAGCAGCGCCCCGCGGGCGGCTGCTGCTCGTGGACGACGAGGAGAACATCCTCAAGTCCATCCGGCGGGTGCTGCGCCGGGGGGACTGGGACATCGAGACGGCGACGGACGCCGAGCAGGCGCTGCGCACGGTGGAGGAGTTCCGCCCCGAGGTCGTCATCTCCGACTTCCGGATGCCGGGCATGAACGGGGTGGAGTTCCTCACCCGGGTGAAGCAGCAGGAGCCGCGCGCCCAGCGCATCATGCTCACCGGCCAGGCCGACCAGCAGGCGATTGAGGAGGCCATCAACCGCTCCGAAATCTTCCGCTTCATCTCCAAGCCCTGGAACGACAGCCACCTGGTGCTGACGGTGAAGAGCGCGTTCGAGCAGTACGCGCTGCAGGCGGAGAACGAGCGGCTGTACCGGGTGACGACGGCGCAGAACGCGGAGCTGAAGCTGCTCAACGCGGACCTGGAGGAGCGCGTCGCCCAGCGCACGCGGATGCTCAGCCAGGCCAAGCGGGAGTGGGAGCTGTCGTTCGACTGCATGGAGACGCCGCTGTGCGTGGTGCGCGGGCGCGACTTCGCGGTGCGGCGGGCGAACCTGGCGTACGCGCACGTGGCGGGGCGCTCCATCGAGCAGATTCCGTCCGACATGGCCTGCTACCGGTACCTCTTCGGTCGCAACGAGCCGTGCACGGGCTGCCCGTTGCCGGCGGCGATGGAGAGCGGCAAGGGCGCGCGCGGAGAGGTGCAGCAGGGGGGCAGGACGTACGTGGTGGCCGCCTACCCCATGGCGGGGGATGAGCGGGTGGTGTGCACCTATCGCGACGTCACCGAGGAGCAGGCGATGACGCGCCGGCTCATCGAGACGGAGAAGATGGCGGCGGTGGGGCAGTTGGCGGGGGGCGTGGCGCATGAAATCAACAACCCGCTGGGGGGCATCCTGGCCTTCGCCCAGCTCATGTCCCGCGACGCGGGCCGCAGTGACGCGGACCTGGAGTCCCTGGGGCTGATTGAAGAGAGCGCGCTTCGTTGCAAGCGCATCGTCGAGAGCCTGCTGAAGTTCAGCCGGCACAGCCGCGTGGAGGACCGGCGGCTGTTCGACCTGTCGCGCTGCGTGGAGGACGCGGCGGTGCTCTTCCGGGCGCAGCTGAAGACGACGCCGCGCGCGGAGCTGTCGCTCGATTTGAAGGACGGGCTTCCGAAGGTTTATGGCGACCCGGGCACGCTCGCGCAGGTGGTGTTGAACCTGCTGCAGAACGGCCTGCAGGCGCTTCCTGTGCGTGTCGGCCAGCTCAAGCTGGAGACGGGCCGTGAGGGTGACCGCTGCTTCTTCGCGGTGACCGACACGGGGTGCGGCATCGAGGAGAAGCACCTGCCGCGCATCTTCGAGCCCTCCTTCACCACCAAACCCCCCGGTGAAGGCACCGGGCTGGGCCTGTCCATCGCGTACCGCATCGTCCAGGACCACGGGGGCAGCTTCCACGTCGACACCCAGGTGGGCGCCGGCTCCCGTTTCACCGTCTTCCTGCCCATTCCCCTGCAGCTCGAGAGGTTGCCGTGAACCAAGTCAAGCGCGCCAAAGTCCTCGTCGTGGATGACGATTCGGTCGTCCTCAAGGCCGTGACGCAGATTCTCCAGCGCGAGGGCCACCCGGTGGTGGCCATTGATGACGCGGTGGAAGGTCTGACGGCGGCCAAGGACCCGACCATCGACGTCGTCGTCCTGGACATCAAGATGCCGAACCTGTCCGGCATGGATTTGCTCCGTGGCATCAAGGCCGAGCGTCCGGATGTCGAGGTCATCATGATGACGGCCTTCGCCACCGTGGAGACGGCGGTGGAGGCGGTGAAGGCGGGCGCGTACGACTACCTCACCAAGCCGTTCGAGAACATCGACGAGGTGAGCCTCACGGTGGCCAAGGCGGCCGAGCGCAAGGCGCTCAAGGACCGCACCCGCGCGCTGGAAGAGGCGCTCACCGTGCGCAGCCAGTTCGAGGACCTCATCGGCCAGTCGCCGCAGATGCGCTCGGTGTTCAAGCTGGTGGAGACGGTGAGCCACTCCACGGCCACGGTGCTCATCCAGGGTGAGAGCGGCACGGGCAAGGAGCTGGTGGCGCGCGCCATCCACTACCGCAGCTCGCGCAAGGACAAGCCCTTCGTCGCGGTGAACTGTTCGGCGCTGACGGAGACGCTGCTGGAGAGTGAGCTGTTCGGCCACGTGAAGGGCAGCTTCACGGGCGCCACGGGCAACAAGAAGGGCCTGTTCGAGGCGGCCGACGGCGGCACCATCTTCCTGGACGAGATTGGCGACGTGCCGCCGGCGACCCAGGTGCGACTCTTGCGCGTCCTCCAGGAGGGCGAGGTCAAGCGCGTGGGCGCCAACGAGCCGGTGAAGGTGGACGTCCGCGTCATCGCGGCCACGCACGTGGACCTGTCGCGCGCGAAGGAGCAGGGCAAGTTCCGCGAGGACTTGTTCTACCGGCTCAACGTCATCACCATCGACCTGCCGCCGCTGAGAGACCGTCCGCAGGACGTGCCGCTGCTGGCGCACCACTTCCTGAAGCTGTACGCGTCCAAGGCGGACAAGAAGGTGACGGGCATCTCCCCGCGCGCGATGGAGGCCCTGACCTGCAACCGCTGGACGGGCAACGTGCGCGAGCTGGAGAACGTCATCGAGCGCGCGGTGGTGCTGACGAGCAACGACGTCATCGACGTGGAGGATTTGCCGCCCGGCTTCCAGTCGGCGCCGCAGGCCGACTCGGCGGTGGAGGTGTTCAGCCTGGCGCACCTGCCGTACGCGCAGGCCAAGCGCCTGGCGATGCGGGCGTTCGAGCGGCGCTACCTGTCGGCGCTGCTGGAGAAGAACAACCAGAACGTCTCCAGCGCGGCGCGCGCCGCGGGCGTGGACCGCTCCAACTTCCGCCGGCTGCTCAAGCAGTACGAGGTGGCGGGCCGCTCCATGAAGCCGCGCGTCCTCAAGGACGACGAGGGCGCCGAGTCGCTCGAGGCGGCGTCGTAGTCGCGACGGGCCTCCGGGAGGCAGAAATCGCATGACCTCCAGGCGCTGGTGAGGGACTCCCTCACCGGCGCCTGCTCGTTTCAGGAGGTCGGAGGCGGGACTCACCCGGGCGGGGCTCAGCCCTCTTCACCCGACTCCTGGGCACGCTCCGCGAGCTGGCGCTGGATGTCCTCGTACCGGTCCGCAAGCCGCGCCTCCTCGCCGTTGCGGGTCGGCGTGTAGAAGCTCCGTGAGCGCAGCGCGTCGGGCAGGTAGTCCTCCGGGACGTAGTTGCCCTCGAAGTTGTGCGGGTACTTGTAGCCGCCCCCGTAGCCCAGGGACTTCATCAGCTTCGTGGGCGCGTTGCGCAGGTGCATCGGCACGGGCAGCGCGCCCTCCTTCGTCACGGCCTCGCGCGCGGCCGTGTACGCCGTCAGCACCGCGTTCGACTTGGGCGCCAGCGCCAGGTACGTCACGGCCTGCGTGAGCGGCAGCGTGCCCTCCGGCAGGCCCACGAGCTGGAACGCCCTCAGCGCATCCACCGCCACGCTCAGCGCCCTCGGGTCCGCGTTGCCGATGTCCTCCGAGGCGAAGATGACCATGCGCCGGAACAGGAAGATGGGGTCCTCACCCGCCTCCAGCATGCGCGCCATCCAGTACAGCGCCCCATCCACGTCACTGCCGCGCATCGATTTGATGAAGGCGCTGATGACGTTGTAGTGCTCCTCGCCGCCCTTGTCGTACAGCAGCGTCTTCTGCTGGAGCGCCTCCTCCGCGGCCTTGCGGTCCACGTGTGCACCCGCGTACGCCGCGGCCACCTCCAGCCCCGTCAGCGCCTTGCGCGCATCGCCTCCCGCCGACGCGGCCAGGAACGCCAGCGCGTCGTCGTCCGCCGTCACCCGTCCCGCCAACCCGCGAGCGTCCGCGAGCGCCCGGCGCAAGAGCGCCACCAGCTCCTCGTCCTCCAGCCCGCGCAGCGTGACGACCCGGCAGCGCGACAGGAGCGCCGCGTTCACCTCGAACGAGGGGTTCTCCGTCGTGGCGCCGATGAGCGTCACCGTGCCCTTCTCCACGTGGGGCAACAGCGCGTCCTGCTGCGCCTTGTTGAAGCGGTGGATTTCGTCGATGAACAAGAAGGTCCGCTGGCGATGCAGGTTCCAGCGCTCCTGCGCCCGGGCCACCGTCTCGCGGATGTCCTTCACCCCCGCGAGCACCGCCGACACCGAATCGAACGCTGCGCCCGTCGAGCGCGCCACCAGCCAGGCGAGCGTCGTCTTGCCGGTGCCCGGAGGCCCCCAGAGGATGAGGCTGGGGACCTGGTCCGCCTCGAGCGCCCGGTGCAGGAACCGGCCCTCTCCCGTGAGGTGCTCCTGCCCGACGAACTCGTCGAGGGTGCGCGGCCGCATGCGCTCGGCGAGGGGCGCCCGGCGGGCCTGCTCCTTCTGTCCTGCGTGTTCGAAGAGGTCCATGGACGCCTCAAGGCTAGCGCCCTGGCGGCAGGCCCGCCGGGGCGTCTGTCCGGTGGGTGAGACCTTCGACAATTCAGGGGAGCGCCCGGGCGCCTGGCTGGATTAAGAAGCAGGCTGCGTGCAGACCCTCGTCATCGTCGCGAAGAAGGACAACCCCGAGGCGGTGGCCCTGGCGTCCCGCATCCGCGAGACCTATCCGCACCTCACCGTCCTGGGAGACCGCTCCCTGGCCCACGAGCTGGGCTGGCCCCGGGTGGAGGATCGCGAGCTGGCGTCGCGCGCGGACCTCACGGTGGTGCTCGGCGGGGACGGCACCCTCATCTACGCGGCGCGGCTGCTCGGCGGACGCGGGGTGCCCATCCTCGGCGTCAACCTGGGCAGCCTGGGCTTCATGACGGAGGTCCCCGTCGAGGAGCTGTTCACCACGCTGGAGGAGGTCCTCGCGGGCCGCTTCCAGGTGGACTCGCGCATGAAGCTCCACTGCCGGCTGATTCGCGGCGGACGCGTGCTCATCGAGGACGAAATCCTCAACGACGTGGTCATCAACAAGGGCGCGCTGGCGCGCATCGCCGACCACGAGACCTCCATCGATGGCGTGCCCATCACCACGTACAAGGCGGACGGCGTCATCCTCGCCACGCCCACGGGCTCCACCGCGTACTCGCTGTCGGCCGGCGGCCCCATCGTCCACCCGTCCGTGGACTGCACGGTGCTCTCGCCCATCTGCTCGCACGCGCTCACCCAGCGCTCCATCGTCGTGCCCGCCGACCGCGTCATCCGAATCACCCTGCGCAGCGAGACGGCCGACACGTACCTGACGCTGGACGGCCAGACGGGCCACGGCCTGCAGGGGGGGGACTGCATCGAGGTGGTGCGCTCGGCCAACCGGGTCAACCTGGTGCGCAACCCGCGCGTGGCCTACTTCTCCATCCTCCGGCAGAAGCTCCACTGGGGCGAGCGCTGACGGACGCCCCGTGTTCCTGTTCCTCTCGAAGGTGCTGGACCTGTTCCTGGCGCCGCTCACCTGGGCGCTGCTCTTCCTCCTCGTCAGCCGCCTGCCCCGGCTGCGGCCCGCGCTCGCACGAGGGCTCCTCGTCACCGGGCTCCTGGTGCTCTACGTCTTCTCCACCGAGGCGATGTCCACGCTGCTGACGTACCAGGCGGAAGAGGGGGCCCACGACACGTTCCAGCCCGGAGAGCCCTACGACGCCGTCATCGTCCTGGGCGGCGGACTGGACCCCTCCGCGACGGAGCGCTCGGGGCGGCTCGAGTTCAACGCCGCGCCGGAGCGCATCCTCCAGGGGTTCGACCTGGTGCGCGAGGGGCACGCCCGCTTCGTGCTCATCTCGGGCGGCTCGTTGGACCCGCGCCCCACGGCGGTGGTGGAGGCGGACGTGCTCTCGCGCATGCTCCAGGCGTGGGGCATCCCCGCCGAGCGCATCGTCACCGAGGGCAAGAGCCGCAACACGCGCGAGAACGCGGTGGAGTCCGCGCGCATCATCCAGGAGCGTGGCTGGAAGCGGCTGTTGCTGGTGACGAGCGCGGCGCACATGCCCCGAGCGCAGGGCTGTTTCGCCGCGGTGGGCCTGCGCCCGGACACGCTGCCGGTGGACGCGAGGATGCCCGCCTTCCGCATGGGCCGGCTCGGATGGCTGCCCCGCGCCGGAGCGCTGTCGCAGAGCACGGACGTGCTCCGGGAGCTCGCGGGGCGCGTCGTCTACCGGCTCCGGGGTTGGACGGCGCCCTGACGTGTCAGCCCGCGGCGAGCCGGCGAGGCACCTCTTCCACGGGGGCGGTGCGCTGGACGGCCTCTTGCCGGAGCCACGCGAGCGTCGTCAGCCGGTCCTCGTCGAGGATGCGCTGGGTGGTGACGCGGTCCGGGTAGCAGCGCATGAACATGTGCGTGAAGTGCGTGCCGTAGTGGATGAACTCGTCGCGCGTGGGGTTCTTCAGCGGGCGGACGCAGGCCTCGAAGTGGGGCTCGTGGAAGTACGCCATCGCGAAGCGCTCACGTGGGGCGAGCACCACCTTGTGCGGCGTCGACAACAGATAGCCCCGCGTGAGGAACTGCAGGATGTCACCCGGGAACACCGTCAGCACGTCGGGGACGGGCTTCACGAAGGTCCACGGCTCGTCGTGCTCGTACATGCCCGCGGAGCTCTCGCCCTGCAGCCAGTTGCGGTGGCGCTTCTCGCCTTCGACGGGCGGGCGGACCCACAGGCCCCCCACGTCGTCCTGCGCGGCGATGACGAGCATGCCGTAGTCCGTGTGCGCGCCGATGCCTCGCGTCGTTGCGGGGGAGCGTGCGGGGAAGCGCAGCACGCGCATGTGGTGCCAGCCGTCCTTCGTCAGGGAGGTGAGCGTGTCGATGTCCAGGCCCAGCCCCAGCGCGGCGAGCCGCAGGAGCCTCTCCCCCGCGGAGCCGAGCTCCTCGGTGTGCGCCGTCATGCCCAGCCGATACGCCTCGTCCGGCCAGGGCGCGGGGCCGTGGCAGGGCCAGCTGGAGTGCACGCGCGCGTCGGTGAGGGGCACGTCCTTGCAGACGGTGAAGACCTCCGAGTAGTCGGCCTCGCCCGCGGTGAGCTCCTCGCCGGAGGCGACGTAGCCCGAGTACGTCGAGTCACTCACGCAGCGCTGCTTCTCCTCCAGCGGCTGGCGGAAGAAGCGCCGGCTCAGCTCGAAGGCGTGACGAGCCTTGTCCGCCTGCGTGGGGCTCATGCGAATCTGGAAGATGCCGTCGCGTCGCCAGGCTCGAATCATCGCGAGCCCGAGCGAGACATCGGCTTCGCTTCCACTCACGACGTGCGGCAAACGAAATGTCTCCAACTCGGCCATGGGGCGCTCCCGGATGGGGGTGGGCTGGGGGCGCTCCCGGAAACAGGCTGGCCGAATCAGAGATGAAGAGGGGGGCGCTCCGCCGGCGCGCGAGTGGAGCAATCCCTCGCGTTCATCGCCAGACACGGGGCCGAATCCACCCAGGTTTCGGGCCGGCGGATTGTCGGGAAGTGGATGCGAGGGCGCGCGAATTCCGCCCGGGTTCTATTTCAGGGGAGGCGCGGGTCGGCGCGCGTCGCGTGAGAGCGCCGCGTGGTCCAGGCGGACGATGCGGCCCTCGGCCTTCGCGCGCGGCGCGGGCTTGCCCGTGCGCAGCGCCTCCGCGAGCAGGTCCAGCGGCGTGCGCCCATCCTTCATCGCGGGCGTGGAGGGCAGCCCCTTGAGCATGTCGTAGCCGTCCTTGCCGCTGGTGAGGAAGCTCAGCGTGGCGAGCCGGTACGTGGCCGCGTCGTCGAGCGGCTTGCCGTTCACCTTCACGTCGACGACGCGCGAGCCCGGAGGCTTGCGTGCGTCGAAGGTGAAGCGCATGCCGGAGACCTGGAGGAAGCGGCCGGGGCGCGCGTCCTCGCGGCTCAGGCTGACGCCGTTCTCCAGCGCGGCGCGCAGCGTGGCGCCCGGGATTTCCACCACCACCAGCTCGTCGGTGTAGGGCATCAGCGCGTGCAAATCCCGGCGCGTGAGCGTCCCCGCGGGGAGGATGGTGTCCGCGCGCAGCGCGCCGCCATTGACGAAGGCCACCTCGGCGCCGGCCGCCTCACGGAAGATGTCCGCGACGAGCGAGCCCAGGTTCGTCTCCCGCGAGCGCACCTGCGTGCCGCGCGCGTCGAGCGCCACCGGCGTCTTGCCCACCGGCTCCGCGAGCCTGGCGAACAGCGCCTCGTAGGGCTTCATGGCCGCGTTGAACTCCGCGTCCTCGGGCACCTTCTTGGTGACGGGCAGCCGCGCCCAGGACACCTTCTTCACCGCGCCCGTGGCCGTGGCGACGTCCAGCGTGAGCCGGCCCACCTCCAGCGCGTCCGAGGGCACCTTGAAGATGGGCGTGCCGGTGGTGCGGTCCTGCGCGCCCACGTGGTCATGTCCACCCAGGATGGCGTCGACCTTCACGCACTGGGCCAGCTTCCGGTCCTGCGCCAGCTCCAGGTGCGTCAGGCCCACCACCACCTGCGCCCCGGCCTCGCGCAGCTTCGCCACCGCCTCCCGCGCGGCCTGGCAGAAGTCGGTGAACATCGTGTCGGGCCCCGCCTTCGTCGAAGTCTTGGTCTCCGGCAGCACCACGCCGAACAGGCCCACGCGGATGCCGCCCAGCTCCCGCACCTCGTACGCCTTGACGCCCTCGAACAGCGCGCCCGTCTTCCCGTCGACGACGTTGGCGCCCAGCCACGTGAAGCGCGACTGGCGGATGCGCTCCTTCAGCACCTCGTCGCCGAAGTCGAACTCGTGGTTGCCCAGCACCGCCACGTCCAGCCCGAGCGCGTTCCACGCGTCGACCATGTGCCGGCCCTTGAGCGCCTTGCCGTCCACCTCCAGCAGCGACTCCACCGAGGGGGACAGCGTGTCGCCGCCCAGCAGCGTCAGCACGTGCGGGGTGGGGGACTCGCTCAGCACCCGCTTGCGCAGCGTGGCCACGCGCGCCAGGCCCCCCCGGCCCCCGTGCTCCTGCTGGGGCTGCACCTGGTACACGTCCGCCAGGAGGAGCAACGTCAGGCGCGTGGTGTCCGAGGGCGCCGCGCCCTGTCCGCGGCCCGGGGCCAGCGCCAGCAGCAGCGCGAGCGGCAGGAGCAGGGCCTCGCGTCGGGCCAGCGCTGTCGTCGTCGTCATCGCGAGTCGGTCTCCAGGGGCGCCCGCACGGCGCCGGGCTCGCCGGAGTAGCGCACTCACGCGACGAAGGCGAGCACACCCGCCTTCACGCCAGGCCCCTGAGTCACGACCATCCCAGGAGAATCAGGAAGGTCGCCGCAGTGTGTCATGGCTGAAAGTTACAGAAAACTCATGAAGCC
This sequence comes from Myxococcus guangdongensis, assembly GCF_024198255.1. Classification (NCBI taxonomy): domain Bacteria; kingdom Pseudomonadati; phylum Myxococcota; class Myxococcia; order Myxococcales; family Myxococcaceae; genus Myxococcus; species Myxococcus guangdongensis. Next base: position 808,833 of record NZ_JAJVKW010000001.1, on the reverse strand, counting down.
GGTTTGCCCGTACTTCACTGCGATTGCTAGGACCCGCCCTGAACAACCCTAGGGAGGTCGTCACCATGCGACACAACACGTGGAGCGCGCTGCTGTTGGCCGGCTTGTTGGGCTGCGGCGAGAGCGCGCTCGAGAATCAACAGCGCTCCGGTGAGGAGACAGCAGAGGTCGTTCAGCGGCTCGGCCCGTCGAGCCGTCCGGGCATGGGGGCCACCGTCTACTCGGGTGGCGTGACGTTCCGCACGTGGGCGCCGCTGGCCCAGAAGGTGTTCGTGGCGGGCGACTTCAGCGGTTGGGGCTGGGTGGAGCTGGGCGGCGAGGGCAACGGCAACTTCTCCGGCGACGTGGCGGGCGCGGTGAAGGGGCAGAAGTACAAGTTCGTCACGCGCAACGCGTGGGGCAACGACGCATGGCGCGCGGACCCGCGCTCGGCGTGGCAGGAGAACTCCACGGGCGCGAGCATCATCTACGACCAGGGCGAGTACTGGTGGAACGCGCAGCAGTTCACCACGCCGGGCTTCAACGAGATGGTCATCTACGAGATGCACGTGGGCACGTTCCACGACTCTCCAGGCTTCGGGCCGGGCAACTGGACTAGCGCCATCGCCAAGCTCGACTACCTGCGGGATTTGGGCATCAACATGGTGAAGGTGATGCCGGCGTACGAGTTCGCCGGTGACTTCTCCTGGGGCTACAACGTGGCCTTCCCGTTCGCGCCGGAGAGCGCGTACGGCTCGCCCAACGACATGAAGCGCTTCGTGGACGAGGCGCACTACCGCGGCATCGGCGTCATCTTCGACGTGGTGCACAACCACTGGGGGCCGAGCGACCTGCCCATGTGGTGCTTCAGCGGCGACTGCCTGGGCAACGGCGGTGAGTACTTCTTCACCGACAACCGCAAGTCCACGCCGTGGGGCGACACGCGTCCGGACTACGGCCGCGCCGAGGTGCGCGCGTACATCCGCGACTCGATGATGAACCTGCTCGACAACTTCCGTGGCGACGGCCTGCGCTGGGATGCGACGAAGTACATGCGGACCATCGACGGCTCGGGCGACATCGCGCCGGCGTGGCAGGTGTTCCGCTCGGTCAACCGGGAGATCAACGCGAACAAGCCCTGGAAGATCTCCATCGCGGAGGACTTCGGCGGCGGTGACTCCATCACCAACGACGCCACGAGCGACTTCGCGGGCGGCGCGGGCTTCGATGCGCAGTGGACGGCGGAGTTCGTGCACCCCATCCGCGCGGCGGTCATCGAGCAGAACGACGCCAACCGGAACATGAACGCGGTGCGTGACGCGATTACGCAGCGCTTCAGCGGGCGCTCGCACGCGCGTGTCATCTACTCGGAGAGCCACGACGAGGTGGCCAACGGCCACGCCCGCGTGCCGGAGGAGATCTGGCCGGGCAACGCGGGCAGCTGGGCGGCGAAGAAGCGCTCCACGCTGGCCGCGGGCATCACCATGACGTCTCCGGGCATCCCGATGATCTTCCAGGGTCAGGAGATTCTCGAGGACGGCTTCTTCGCGGACGGCGACCCGGTGGACTGGGGCAAGCTGACCACCTACGGCGGCATCCAGACCCTGTACCGCGACCTCATCCGCCTGCGCCGCAACTGGAGCAACAACACGCGCGGCCTGCGCGGTGGCAACGTCAACGTCCACCACGTGAACAACTCCGGCAAGGTGATTGCCTATCACCGGTGGGAGAACGGTGGCCCGGGCGACGACGTCATCATCGTGGCCAACTTCAGCGGGACGTACTTCCCGAGCTACAACATCGGCTTCCCGCGCACGGGCACCTGGTACCTGCGCTTCAACAGCGACTGGAACGGGTACTCGGGTGACTTCGGCAACACCGCGTCGGCGAACACCACGGCGTACGGCGGCGCCAAGGACGGCATGGGCAACAACGCGTCCTTCGCGATTGGTCCCTACTCGCTGCTCATCTTCTCGCAGTAACGCGTGAAGGACGCACCCGGGCGCCCGGCTTCACTCGGGCGCCCGGAGGCTCGTCACACGGTGTAGCGGCGGCCCTGCTGGAGCGGCTCGATGACGCTCGCGGCCGTGTCGAAGTCGTCGGGGTAGTGGATGAGGCGCATCCGGGCGCGCAGCCCCTCCGGCAGCGCGGCGAGCTTCTCGTAGGGCGTGTGCACGCCGTAGTTCGTCTCGTGGATGACGAGGTCCGCGCGCGACAGCCAGTCGATGAGGCCCTCGTCGAAGGCGGTGTCCGCGCTGTACCCCAGGCACCGTCCGCCCGCGTGGATGCGCAGCGCGGTGGTGGGCACGTGGTGGTACGTCATCCGCGCCTCGATGAGGAAGGGCCCGTGGCGCACGGCCGACTCGGTGGAGAGGGGCGTGTGCTCGAAGTAGTCCTCGAAGTGCTTGGGGTTGGGGGCCTCGCCGCGCTTCTCGATGAGGCACTCCATGCCCGCGGCCAGGTGGCCTTCCCACAGGCGCTCGGCGACGTCCGGGTGCGCGAGCAGCTCCAGCTTCTTTCTCAGGATGAAGAAGGAGAAGTAGCCCAGGCCCTCCAGGCCCGAGGCGTGGTCCGCGTGCAGGTGGGTGAGGGCCACGGCGCTGACGCGGTCCACGTCCAGCGGGACGCCGGAGGTGAGCGACGCCTCGCGCATCATCTTCCGGATGGGGTGGGGACAGTCGATGAGGAGCACCTGGTCGTCGACCTCCACCGTCAGGCACGAGGAGTAGTGGAGGGCGGAGAAGGCGTCACCGACACCCAGGGGGATGAAAGTCATGCTCATGGCTGGCTCCGGTGGGACGGGTGGAGACGCTCGCGCAGCTTCGCCGCGACGGCGGGAGGACAGAAGTCGGAAACGTCCTCGCCCCGGGTGACGCGCGCCTTGAGGCTGCTGCTGCTCACCTCGGCGAGGTGTGCTTCCGCGGGGAGGAAGAGGGTGGCGATTTCGGGCGCGAGCACGCGGTTGTTGTGCGCGAGCTCCGTTTCGAATTGTGCGTCGGTCGCGCCCCGGACGCCGCGGAGCAGGACGCTGGCGCCGATGGCCCGCGCGTAGTCGACGATGAGCCCCTCGGTCCACGCCACCGTGACGTTGGGGTGGAGGGCCACGGCCTCTCGCACCAGGGCGACGCGCTCGTCGGGGGACAGGAGCGTGTTCTTCGCGGGGTTGATGGCGACGATGACGACGACGTGGCTGAACAGTCGCGCGGCCTGTCGGATGACGGACAGATGCCCGGCGGTGACAGGGTCGAAGCTGCCTGCGTAGACGGCGATGGTCATGGCGACACCTCGGGGGGGCCGGGCGTGAGCGCGTGGGGTGGAGGGAAGGCGAGGGTGACGAAGAGGGTGCCCGCGACGCAGAGGGCCGCGGCCAGGATGAAGTGGCCCGTGTAGCCCAGGGCCTGCGCGCTGAATCCGCTGAGCGCCGCCGCCGCGCCCGTGGCGAGCACGACGAGCGAGGCCTGCACGGTGTAGTCGGTGGCGGCGTGGTCGGGGCGGCACACGTCCATCATCGCGGTGAAGACGGCGGCGGTGGCCATGCCGCTGGCCACGTGCTCCACGGCGCAGACGGCGGTGAGCCAGGGCAGCCCCGACACGGCGCCGCTGGAGACGAGCGCGTACAGCAGCACGGCGGTGGCCTGGAGGGCGCCGAACAGGAGCAGGGCTCTCTTGCGTCCGAGCTTCACCACGAGACTGCCCCCGAGGAGCGCGCCCACCAGGCCCGCGGTGAAGCCCACGCCACCGAGCAGCCATGCGATGTCCGTGAGCGTCAGGCCCCGGTCGACGAGGAAGGTGCGCAGCATGCCCGTGGCCAGCGCTTCACCGGCCTTGTAGACGACGAGCAGGGCGAGCCACGTCCCGGCGCCCGGGCGTCGCAGCCACCAGCCGAGGCCCAGGCTCATGCGGGGCGGGGGCTCGGAGGGGGGCTCGCGGTAGAGGGCCACGGGGAGGGTGGCGACGAGCAGCATGAGCCCGAGGGCCACGAGGGTGGGGCGCCAGCCGGCGGCATCGAAGACGGCGAGCATCACGCCGCCGCCCAGAATCATGCCCACGCGGTAGGCGGCCACCTGCACGCCGTTGCCCCAGCCGCGCTCGGAAGGGGAGAGCAGCGTCACCGCGAGCCCGTCGGTCGCCACGTCCTGCGTGGCCGCGAGCAGGTTGACGCCGAGCACCGCCGCGAACAGGACCTGGGTGCTCACGGTCGTCTCGGGCAGCGCGAGCGAGAGCAGCAGACCCGCGCTCAGACACTGGAGCGGGAGGATGTAGCCGCGCCTCAGGCCCCACCGCGCCGAGCCGTGCCGGTCCATGTACGGCGCCCACAGGAACTTCAGCGCCCACGGGAGCGCGAGCAGGTGCGACAGGCCGATGGCGGGCAGCGACAGACCCTGGTGGCGCAGCAGCACGGGAAGCGCCTGGGTGAAGAAGCCGAAGGGCAGCCCCTGCGAGAGGTAGAGGCTCGACAGGAGCCCGAGCTTCGTCACCGTGCCCAGGTGGGGACTCGTGACGAAGGCCCCCGGGGTCGGAGGGGCAAACTCCTCACGCCCCGGCGTGTGCTGTGGAAGCGGGCTCATGCCGCCTCCCCATCCAGCACGCCCGCGGCCATGCGCTTCACGGTGTTCGCGGCCGTGCCCGCGGGCACCAGTCCCGGCGCACTGGCCGAGAGCACGAAGTACCCCTGCACCGCCGCGAAGAGCCCCGCCGCCAGCGCTCTCGCCTTGCGCTTGCCCACGCTCGCCGCGACCAGCGCCTCCAACTGCTCCAGGTCCGCGCGCACCACCTGCTCATAAGCCGCGCGGACCTCGGGCTGACGGATGGCCTCCGCGCTGATGGTGACCCAGCCCGCCACCGCGCTCGTGTCCGCGTCGGGGCCCAGCGAGAGGAACGCGTCCACGAACGCATCCACGCGGCCTCGGGTGTCCTCGGGCGCGAGCTTCGCGAGCTTCGCCGCCACCCGCGCCCTGCCGCGCGCCGCGAGCTGCTCCACCAGCACGAGCAGAATCTCCTGCTTGTCGCTGAAGTGGTAGTGCACCAGCCCCGGGCTCAGCCCCGCCGCCTTCGCGATTTCGTTGACCGAGGCCCGCTCGTAGCCCCGCTCGGACATCACGCGCAAAAGGCCGGTGACGATTTGCTGGCGGCGCTCCTCGGTGTTGGACGGTCGGGGCATGGTGGCCTTGTTTATTGGTTGTGTGACCAACTTATAAACAGGCGAACGGGGGGCGTCAACTCGTCCTCTGGAAGAGGGTTCACCGTGGGGTGGAGAGGTCCGGGGTCTCCCCCGTCCGCACCGCTGTCCGGCGCCCCGAGACGAGCGCCTGGATTCCCGCCGCGACCAGCGCCGGCACCTCCAGTGAGGGCAGGTGGCTGACGGCGGGGAGCTTCATGACGTGGAACCACGGGTGCCGCATGCCGAAGGCCACCTGGGTCTCCAGGTAGTCGTGCGCGTCCGGCTGCGCGTACAGGTGCAACGTGGGAGTCGACGGATTCAGTCCCGCGAGCGCGCGCAGGGGAGAGCCCTCCCGGGCATAGGCCGCGGCGATTTCGCGCGCCGCGCGGGCCCACATCTCCTCGGAGAACTCGAGCATGTCCTCGTGGATGACGCGCAGCACGTCCCCGTGCTCCACGCCGCGCGTCCACTCCTTGAACAGCGCATCGCGCGTGCGTCCCCAGCGCTCCGACATGAGGCCGCGCAGCGTCGCGAGGAAGGGCGGCGGCGGCTCGGTGACAATCCAGTCCAGCAGCACGAGCTGGGGAACCCGCTCCGCGCCCAGCTCCCGTCGCAATTCCAGTCCCCAGAAGCCCGCGTGGGACACCGTCACCGGCACCACCTGCTTCGCGCCGCTGGCCTCCACCACGGCCTTCAAGTCCTCGAGCACCGTGCCGCTGTCGAAGTCGTCCTCACCCGGCTCGGATTCGCCGTGGCCCCGCAGGTCGACACAGAGGACGCGGTGTCGCGAGGAGCACAGGGGGACCAGGGACGCGAAGACGTCCCGGCGCGTGCACCAGCCGGGGATGAAGAGCAGCGTGGGCTCGCCCTCGCCGACGTCGTCGTAGCGGATGCGGGCACCGCCGGTGGAGCGCACCTCGGGCATGTCTCCCCCTGTGGAACGAGGCTTCTCGTCAGAGGGTGGACACACGAACGGAGCGTCGCAGCAGGCGAGCGGGGAAGGGGCGGGGGCCCGGGTCGGCCCTTGCCTCAGAACGTCAGCAGCGTCGTGACGGGCGTGGGCGAAAGGCGCCTGGCGCCGTCGAGGAAGCCCAGGTGGATGAGGAAGCTGAAGCCGACGAGCTCTCCACCCAGCCGCGTCACGAGCCGCGCGGCGGCCTCCGCCGTGCCGCCCGTGGCCAGGACATCATCCACCAGCAGCACGCGCTCCCCCGGGACGAGCGCGTCCTCGTGCATCTCCAGCCCGTCCGCGCCGTACTCCAGCGAGTAGCGCTCGACGACGGAGCGATAGGGCAGCTTGCCCGGCTTGCGCGCGGGGACGAAGCCCGCCCCCAGCGCGAGGGCCAGGGGCGCGCCCAGCAGGAAGCCCCGCGCCTCCACGCCCACCACCTTGGAGATGTGCTGTCCCCGGAAGGGCGCGGACATGGCGTTGACGACGCGGCCGAACAGCCGCGGGTCGGCCAGCACGGGGGTGATGTCCTTGAAGACGATGCCGGGCTTGGGGAAGTCCGGCACGTCGCGCAGACAGGCCTTCAGGTCATCGACGAGGGTGGTGTCGGCGAGGCTCGCGGCGGGCAGGTTCATGGGAAGAGCTCGGGGTTGACGCAGTGAGGGGGCCGCCGTCCTTCCAGCGCGGCCAACAGGTTGTCCACCGCCATGGACGCCATGCGCCCCCGGGTGGCGTGCGTGGCGCTGGCGATGTGGGGCGCCAGCAGGACGTTGGGCAGGCCCATGAGGGGGCTGTCCGGGGGCAGCGGCTCGGGGTCCGTCACGTCCAGGGCCGCGCCGCCCAGGCGGCCCTCTCGCAGGGCCTCGACGAGCGCGTCCGGGTCCACCACGCCGCCTCGCGCGGTGTTGACGAGCAGCGCCCCGGGCTTCATCGCCGCCAGCTCCTCGCGCCCCACCCAGTGCCGCGTCTGGGGCGTCAGGGGCACGTGCAGGGTGAGGATGTCCGCCTCCGCCAGCAGCGTGGCCTTGTCCACGCGCCGGGCCCCCGTCTCCTGCTCCAGGGCGGGCCGGGGCTCGCGGCTCACGTAGAGGATGCGCATCCCGAAGCCCTTCGCGCGCCGGGCCACCGCGGAGCCGATGGCCCCGGGCCCGACGATGCCCAGCGTGGCCCCGTACACGTCGGTCCCCAACAGGAGGGTGGGACTCCAGGTGCGCCACTGGCCCGCCCGGACATGGGCGTCCGCCTCCGCCACGCGCCGGGCGAGCCCCAGAATCAGCGCGAAGGCGAAGTCCGCGGACGTCTCCGTGAGGGCGCCTGGGGTGTTTCCCACCACCACCCGCCGTTCCGTACAGGCCGGTACATCGATGTTGTCGTGGCCGACGGCCACGTTGCTGACCGCCCGCAGGCCCGGGGCCTGGGCAAGCAGGCGAGCGTCCACCCGGTCCGTCAGCAGGGTGACGAGCCCCTCACAGCGGGCCGCCTCGGCGAGCAGGGTGTCACGGGAGGGTGGCAGCTCCTCGGGCCAGACGTGGAGGTCCACGAGCCTGCCTAGTCGCCCGAGGGCCTCCCCGGGGAGCTGGCGGGTCACGAAGACACGGGGGCGGACGGTCCGAGCCATGGCGAACGTTGATGCTCTCATAGCCTGATGCCGGTGGCTGCTTCCGCTGGCGGACTCATCCACATTTCCCGCGAGCGGGAGCCCCCTTGCTGTGCTAGTGGCAGGGGTTCCCCGGCGCTAGGAGCCTGGGGCCTGTGCCAGCCGTGCAATCCACCGCCGACATCCGAGACGCCCTCCCTCCTCAGGACACCCAGTGGCTCAGGGCCCTGAAGGCTGAAGTCCAACCCACCACCTTCAAGAAGGGCCGGGAGGTGGCTGAGTCGCGCCGCGTCTTCGGACTCCAGCGCGAAGGGGACCACATCCGCGCGCAGGTCGCCGGTTCCACCGGCGAGCGCTACGAAGTCGTGATTGCGCTGGGGGACGGCAAGGCCACGTCCACCTGCACCTGTCAGTCGTGGAACACGTATGGCCCCCACTGCAAGCACGTGGTGGCCGCGGCGCTCATCTACGCCGCGCGCTTCCGTCCTCCGCCTCGTCCGCAGCCAGTGGCGCCCCAGCCCGAGGAGCCGCCACAGGCCGCCGCGTCCAGCACCAGCAACGAGGTGGTGGACAACGAGGTCCCCGTCGAGCCGGACTCACCCCCGGTGGACGCCGCGAACCTGCCGGCGCTCGCCAAGGTGGAGAGCTGGCTGGGCCTGTCCTCGCAGCCCGACTACGAGTTCTTCTACCGGCTGACGGCGGCGAACACGAACGCCGGCACCCGTCAGTGGGTGGTGGACGTGCGTCGTCAGGACGCGCAGACCAAGGGCCCCATCCACGTCAAGCGCACGCTGCAGACGGGCGGCCGGCTCTCTCCGGCCGACGAGCGCGTCTTCATGGCGCTCTCGCGTCATGAGCACCGCTACGACTCGCGCCTGGTGCTCTCCGACGAGGACCTGAGCGAGGTGATGGACATCCTGCGCCAGCGCCGGGTCATCTACCGGGGCACCGCGCTCATCAACACGGAGACGCCCGTGCGCCCGCAAATCCGGCTGGAGTCCCGGCCGGACGGCGCCACGGCGCGCATCGAGCTGCTGTTCCCGGACGGCGGCAGCTTCTCGCTCAAGGACGTCATCATCCTGTCGGGGCGGCGCACCTGGGTCATCCAGGCGCAGAACCTCCACCCGGTGGAGCCGGACTTCCCGCCGCGCCTCCTCCGCAAGTGGCTGCTCGAGCCCAACATGTCCTTCCCCTCGGGACAGCTGGACCGGGTGCTGACCTTCTTCGCCGCGCATCTGCCGCGCTTCCGCATGTCGCTGAAGGCGGACGACATCGAGGTCGACGAGGCGGTGGAGCCGCACTTCGTGCTGACGCTCGAGGGCAACCCGGAGAAGGTGAAGGTGCAGCTGGCCGCGCGCTACGGGCAGACCACGGCGCCGGTGTCTCCCACGGCCACGCACCTGGGCTACGCCAGCGGCGTGGGTGGGGACAGCCGCAAGCTGTACCGGCGCCGCGAGGACCTGGAGCGCGCCGCGGGCAAGCAGCTGCTCGACCTGGGCCTGCGCTTCGAGCAGCAGTCGCAGGCGTTCGACGCGACGGGGGACGTGGCGCTGGAGTTCTGGGCGCGCGGCCTTGCGTCGTTGCCGGCGGAGTGGGAGCGCTTCGGCGTGCAGGCGCCCAAGGTGCGGCTGCGCCCGAAGCTCAAGCCGCGCATCCGCGTGGGCATGAGCGGCGTGCAGTGGTTCGACCTGGACGCGGAGTTCGTCACCGACGACCAGGCGGTGGACCTGGGCGCGGTGCGCATGTGGCTGGACTCGGGGCGGCGCTTCGTGCCGCTCAAGGACGGCACCTTCGCGGAGGCGGACGCCGTCGAGCTGAAGCGCGTGGCGGACCTCCTGGAGGAGGCGGGCGCCATGCCGGGCCGCTCGCGCACGCGGCTGCCGTTGCACCAGGCGGTGGCGTTGGACCTGCTCGCGGACCTGGGTGAGTTCACCGAGGTGGAGGCGAAGGCGCGCCAGGCGATGCTGGAGCTGCGCGAGACGGCGGGCGTGCCGAAGGTGGCGGTGCCCGACGGGCTGCACGCGACGCTGCGCCACTACCAGGAGGCGGGCCTGTCCTGGCTCTGGTTCCTGCGCCGCCACGGCCTGTCCGGCATCCTCGCGGACGACATGGGTCTGGGAAAGACGGTCCAGTCGCTCAGCCTGCTGCAGAAGATGGCCAACGAGGAGGGCCGCAAGCCGTCGCTCGTGGTGGCGCCCACCAGCGTGCTCGCCAACTGGGAGCGCGAGGCGGAGCGCTTCACGCCGGGCCTCAAGGCCATGGTGTGGCACGGGCAGGACCGCAAGGAGCGCGCCGAGGACCTGAAGGGCATGGACCTGGTGCTCACGTCCTACGCCCTGGTGCGCAGGGATTTGGACCAGCTGTCCCAGGTGGGCTTCCGCTTCGTGATTCTGGACGAGGCGCAGAACATCAAGAACGCGGACAGCGCCACGGCGCAGGCGTGCAAGTCGCTGCCGAGCGACACGCGCCTGGCGCTCACCGGTACGCCGCTGGAGAACCGGCTGTCGGAGCTGTGGAGCATCTTCGACTTCCTGATGCCGGGCTTCCTGGGCAGCGCGGACAGCTTCGGAGACCGCTACGAGCAGCCCATCCAGGTGGCCAACGACGCGTCGGCCCGGGACAGGCTGCGCCGCCGCATCCAGCCCTTCATCCTGCGCCGCTTGAAGACGGAGGTGGCCAAGGACCTGCCGCCGAAGACGGAGAGCGTCGCGTGGTGCGAGATGGAGCCCGGCCAGGCCGCGCTCTATCGAGAGGTGATGGAGGAGAGCAAACGCAAGGTCAGCGAGAGCATCGAGAAGGTCGGCTTCAAGCGCAGCCGCGTGTCCATCCTGGCCGCGCTGATGCGCCTGCGGCAGGTGTGTTGTGATCCACGCCTGCTCAAGATGCCGCCCGGCACGCTGTTGCCGCCCAGCGCCAAGGTGGAGCGCTTCCTGGAGCTGGTGGAGGACCTGGTGGCGGAGGGCCACCGCGCCCTCGTGTTCAGCCAGTTCACGGAGATGCTGGAGCTGCTCAAGCAGGAGGCGGACAAGAAGGGTCTGCGCTACCTCTACCTGGACGGTCGCACCAAGGACCGCATGGGCAAGGTGGACGAGTACAACCGCCCGGACGGACCGCCCCTGTTCTTCATCTCGCTGAAGGCGGGCGGCACCGGCCTCAACCTCACGGCGGCCGACTACGTCATCCACTTCGACCCGTGGTGGAACCCCGCCGTCGAGGACCAGGCCACGGACCGTACGCACCGCATCGGCCAGACGCGCGCGGTCATCAGCTACAAGCTGATCACCCGCGGCACGGTGGAGGAGAAGATCCTCTCCCTGCAGCGTCGCAAGCGCGACCTCGCCGCCGGCGTCCTCGGTGGGGAGGGCGACGAGATGGCCCGCACGCTCACCGAGCAGGACATCCAGGAGCTCTTCACCGAGACCTGAGTCGGAACAAAGGGTTGGGGCTCCAACTGGCCCCGCCCTCACCCGCCCTCCATCCGTCCGGTGGGGCTGAATGCCTGTGCAGTGTCAGGGGGACCTGTTAGGGTGTTCAGTGCCAGAGCCGTCGTACGGACATTGGAGGGCGCGCGTGCTGCTGGGTCTGCGGATTTCGAACGTGGCGGTGATCGAGGAGGTGGAGGTGGCGTTCGGAGCCGGCCTCACCGTCCTCACGGGTGAGACAGGTGCGGGCAAGTCCATCCTCGTGGATTCATTGGGCTTGCTGCTGGGAGGGCGGGCGGACGCGGATGTCATCCGCGCCGGCTGCGAGGAGGCGTCCGTGGAGGGCGTCTTCGCGCGGACACCCGTCCTGGGCACACGCCTGGAGGAACTGGGCCTGCCGGACCTCGGCGACGAGGTGCTGGTGCGCCGGGTGCTGGGGCGCACCGGAAGGGGCAAGGTCTACGTCAACGGCGCGCTGGTGACGGTGGGCGTGCTCGGGAAGCTGACGCGGGGGGCGGTGGACCTCGCCGGGCAGCACGAGCACGTGAGCCTCTTCGACTCCGGCCTGCACCGGGTGCTCCTGGACAGGTACGGGGAGATGGAGGCGCCGCTGGCGACCTACTTCGGGGAGTACCAGGCGCTGCGGGAGGTGGACGCGCGCATGGACGCCCTGGGCGGGGACGAGGCGAAGGTGCGCGAGCGCGCGGAGTTCCTGCGCTTCCAGCTCGACGAAATCTCGCGCCTGGACCCGGAGGCGGGCGAGGACCTGCGGCTGGACGCCGAGCGCAAGCGCCTGTCGAGCGCGGAGAAGCTCAAGCGCCATGGCGCGGAGGCGGAGCTGCTGGTGGCTGGCGACGAGTCCTCGGCGCTGGAGACGGTGGGCCGCGCGCTGGGCCTGGTGCACGACGCGGTGAAGTGCGACGCGACGCTGGCGCCCGTGGCGCAGTCGTTGAGCACCGCGTTGTCGGAGCTGGAGGAGGCGCAGCGGCGGCTCAACCGGTACGTGGAGGGGCTGGAGTCGGACCCGTCGCGCCTGCGGGACGTCGAGGAGCGGCTGGATGGCCTGAAGCGGCTGTGCCGCAAGCACGGCGCCACGCTGGACGGCGTGCTCAAGAAGCGCGGCGAACTCGAGACCGAGCTGGGCACGCTGGAGAACCGCCAGGAGGTGCTCGAGGAACTGGCCTCGGAGCGCCGCAAGGTGGAGGAGCGCGCTCGCAAGGCGGCCCTGGCCCTGTCCCGGGTCCGCGCGAAGAGCGCGGTGGAGTTCTCCGCCCAGGTGCGCGAGGGCCTGGGGCACCTGGCCATGGGCAAGGCGGCCTTCGAGGTGCGCGTGACGCCCGGAGAGGTGCTGCGTCCGGACGGCCTGGACGACGTGGAGTTCTTCTTCAGCGCGAACCCCGGTGAGCCGGCGCGGCCCCTGGCGAAGGTGGCCTCGGGCGGCGAGGCGAGCCGACTGCTCCTGGCCCTGAAGCGGGCGCTGGCGGACAGCGACGCGTGCGGCTCGTACGTGCTGGACGAGGCGGACGCGGGCGTCAGCGGCGCGATTGCCGACGTCGTCGGACGGATGATCAAGGAGGTGAGCGGCCACCGTCAGGTGCTCTGCATCACCCACTTGCCCCAGGTGGCGGCCTACGCGGACGCGCACCTGCTCATCCGCAAGGCGGTGAAGGGCGAGCGCACCGTCTCCCAGGTGACGGTGCTGGCGGCGGGGAGCGAACGGACGCGGGAGCTGGCCCGGATGATGTCCGGCGTGGAGGTGACGCGCGAGGCGCTGGGAGCAGCCGAGGCCCTGGTGCGCTCGGCCCACCGTTCCCTGGGGGCGCCCAGGACCCGCCGGGAGTCCGGACCCGAGGGAGCACCCCGGGGACGCCTCCGGCGGACGGCTTGACGCACTGCAAGGTCATCCGTGTCCTTGCCCCATCCTTGGGTCTCACATAGCATCCTTGGTGTGTCCAACACCGCAGGGCAGACCGCGGCCTCCCGCCTGAAAGTCGTTTCCGCTGGCCTGACGGACGTCGGGCGGAAGCGTAATCACAACGAGGACAGCTTCCTCATCGACGATGAGCTCCAGCTCTACGTCGTGGCGGACGGCATGGGCGGTCACGCGGGGGGTGGTACCGCGTCGCGCATCGCCGTCGAGACCATCGACAAGGAGCTGCGCCGGGCACGGGAAGGAAAGGACAACCCCTTCCTCTCCGTGCCTCACCTCCAGGACTCACCGATTCCGGAGGCGCTGCGCACGGCCGTGGAGAGGGCGTGTCTCGCCATCTACACGGCGGCGCAGGAGGACCCACGCCTGTCCGGCATGGGCACCACCGTCATCTCCCTGGTGGTCCGCGAGGAGCACGCCTTCTTCGCGCACGTGGGAGACAGCCGCGCCTACCTCATCCGGGGCGACCTCATCCAGCAGATCTCCGAGGACCACTCGCTGGTCAACGAGCAGATCAAGGCGGGGATGATTACGCCGGAGGAGGCCAAGCACTCCCGCTACAAGAACATCATCACCCGCTCCGTCGGCTTCGAGGAGGAGGTGCAGGTGGACGTCATGGGCCTCGTGTCCGAGCCCAACGACGTGTTCCTGCTGTGTTCGGACGGGTTGGCCAACATGCTCGAGGACAAGGAGATCCACGAGGTGGTGGCCCAGGCGAAGTCCTTCGAGGACATCCCCAAGCGCCTCATCGACTTCGCCAACGAGCGCGGCGGCGACGACAACATCACCGTCATCCTGGTGCGGGTCGCCGCCTGACGGCGACTCACGAAGTGGTGGCCGGCAAACACCTCGTCAGGTCACTGTTGACCTTGACACTCTTGGAAGCTGAATGGTAGCTGCCCAAACGTTTCCAATCCTGACAGACGCCGTCAGGTGACGGAGCCGGCGGGGTGTGGCGGTGGGGGGAGGTGTTGAGCGCCGGGGAGCGACTTAGCTTCTGGCGCCGGATGTCCCACGCAAGCAGGGAGCTGTCCCGTGGCGAAAAAGTCCTTCACGTTGATGGTGATCCCGGACCACGACGCGCCGGTGAAGCGGTACACCATCCAGCGCTCGTTCCTCATGCAGGTGGGGATGGGGCTGATGTTGGTCGTGGGACTGGGCGCGGGCGCGAGCATCCACTACTTCCAGGTCGCCGCGGATGCCTCGGAGAACCGCATCCTCCGGGATGAGAACCTGACGTTGCGCTCGCAGCTCAAGTCGGTGCGTGAGCGCATCGAGCACATCGGTTCGACGCTGGACCGGGTGGAGCGTTTCGACCAGAAGCTGCGCGCGATGACGCTGCTGTCGGACCCGCAGCGCAACCTGGCGATGGGCCCCACGGAGCCGGAAGCGCGGGTGCCGACGACGGACACCCAGTTCACCCAGCTGACCACGACGGAGACGCCCAAGCTGCTGATGGGCCGGCTGGACAAGCTGAGCGCGGAGGCCACCCGTCAGGAGCAGAGCCTCCAGGAGCTGCAGGCGTACTTCCAGGACCAGAAGTCGCTGCTCGCCTCCACGCCGTCGGTGTGGCCGGCGCGCGGTTGGGTGACGAGCGACTTCGGTCAGCGCGTGGACCCGTACACGGCGGACCGGGTGATGCACTCGGGCCTCGACATCGCGGCCCCGCACGGCAAGGAAGTGTACTCGCCGTCGGACGGCACGGTGGTGTTCGCGGGCCTGGAGGGTGGCTACGGCAACGTCATCGTCGTGGACCACGGCTACGGCATCAAGACGCGCTACGGCCACCTGGCGAAGATGCTGGTGAAGGCCGGTGACCGGGTGAAGCGCGGCGCGCTCATCGCCGCGGTCGGCAACACGGGCCGCTCCACCGGACCGCACCTGCACTACGAGGTCCGCGTCAACGGCATCCCGCAGAACCCGCGCAAGTTCATCCTCGAGGAGTAGCCCGAGGCGCGAAGGGCCCCGGGCAGCGTGCTCGGGGCAGGTGGTTCCTGGAGCACTCGATACGCAGGGACGCCGGACCTTCCCAGGTCCGCCCCGGTGACAGGTGTCCCAGGCGCGGTCCTTTCGAAGGTGGGCTCACGAGAGTCCCCACGAGGCCGCGAAGCCTGGTCGAAGCACGACTCGGGGCCGCGGCTCTCCGCGGGTTCGACTCCGAGGCCGTAGGTGACGTCTCCATCCAGCCAGAGGCGCGTCACCCGCCCGGAAATACACGCGTCCAGGCGGGTTCGACGCTGAGGCTGTGCGCGGGATGGGAGCGCGCCGCCAGGGCGATGCGCCCCTCCCGTCAGAGGAACGTCGCCTGCCCGGGGATGGAGGCGTCCAGGCGCAGCCGTCGGCGCTGGAGCCCATCGGCCCGACCGCTGCGCTGCATGACGTGCGCGCGCTCCAGCTCGGCCCAGATGAGGGGCCCGAGCACCTGCCAGTGCGAGGGCGCGTCCACCGTCACCTCCAGCAGGCTCACCGTCCAGGCCGGCACCTCCGCGTCGGGCGTGCCTTCGGGCAGCACGCGGCGGACATCCTGGACCAGGCGCTCGTGGGTGGGCCCCGCCAGGTCCTCCTTCACGGTGAGCTGCGAGGTGGGGACGAGCAGCGCGGCGAAGGCATCCGGGTGCAGTCGAACCACCTTGGCGCCCGGGTACTGGGCGGCGAGCGACTCCACCGTCGCGCGCAGAATCGCGTCGCCGACAGCGAAGCCGAAGCGCGCGTTGTGCGAAATCATCCCCTTCACGTCGGCGATGACGGCCCCCACGCGCCAGCCGTCGTGGTGGGCGTGGGTGGACAAGTCGTACTCCTCCTTCAGGAGGCTGCCCTGGGTGAGGGCGGGCACCTGGAACGCGCCCGTCTTCGCGTCGGGGTGACCGCGTCGGGCCTGCTCGGCCTGGAGGAGCGCCTCGACGGCGGCCTGCACGGGCGCCTGGGGAGAGCGGGTCAGCACCCAGGGGTAGAGGGCGATGAGGGCGGTGGCGGTGGCGTCGTCGAGCGGATAGGGCATCTCACGCGCTTCTCTAGCGCGTCACGCGCCCTCGCGCAGGCGCTTCCCGCCCGAGTGTCAGCGAAGCCGGTGGGCCGTCACCGTCACCTCGTCCCGATCATGGTAGAGCTGGCGGACGGTGAGGCCCTCCCAGCCGCCCTCCTCGACGAGCGTGTGCCGCACGCGCACGAGGACCGGGTTCTTGTCCTTCATGGGCAGCTTGATGTTGGCCACCAGATGGCTGGCCCAGCCCCGGCGCCCCCACTTGGCGAGCAGCTGCGCCACCTCCAGCGGGCGCCAGGCCATGTCGCAGAAGAGCCAGTCGGCGGGCTCCTCGGGCGCGTAGGCGAAGGCGCTCTGCTGCACGTGCTTCACCCGGCCGTGGGAGGCCAGCTCCGGCATCAGCTTCGCCGGGTCCACCGCCACCACCTTCGCGCCCCGCGCCACCAGCCGCTGCGTCCACCCACCCGGCGCCGCGCCCAGGTCCACGCAGACGTCTCCGCGCCCGGGCTCGAAGGCCAGCCCGGCCAGGGCCTCCTCCAGCTTCATGGCCGCACGGGAGGGGGACTCGACCTCGCGGCGCATGCGCTGACGTCCACCGGGGGCCAGCGACAGGGCCTCCCGCGCGAAGACGCTGCCCACCATCGTCACCCCGTCCGGAGCGACGCAGAGCGCGACGAGCCGCGCGCCCGCCTCCTTCGCCCGGGCCCCGTCCTCGAGCAGCCGCTCCGAGGGGAGCCGCGCCTTCACCGCCGCCTCCAGGGCCTCCGCCAGGGCTGCCAGGGGATTGCCCCGGGGGCTGTCGGGCGTGAAGGACTGGAGGACCCAGGGGCCCGCGCCAGGAAGCACGCCGATGGCCCGGGCCGCCGCCTCCGCCAGGACCTCGGGCGCGCCAGGGGGCAGGGAGACGACCACCTGGTAGCCGGCCCGCGCGAAGGCCGGAGGAGGGCTCGGGCTGCGCTCGCTCTCCACCAGGGCGTCTCCCAGCAGCCGGGGCGCCGCTTCCGCCCAGGCAAGCTCCTCGAAGAGGTGCGCCTCGAAGCCCGCCCGGCACGTCCACAGCCAGCGCCCGGCAACCGGCGGCTGTGTCTGTGCGGGCATGGAGGGAATCCGCGCCCTCGGTGGGGCAGGGGGCGGCGTGGGGCGCGCGGGGGCGGCCTGGGCCTTCTGGGGGGAGGGCTTCCTGGAGGGCGGAGGGCCGGGGCGGCGCGCGGGGGGCTTGGCGGAAGCGCCCCGGACAGGCCGGCGGCGGGGATTTCGTGAAGGGGACATTGCGTGGGCTCGGTTCCGCTTTACTCTGAACCGATGCGCGCTGGGCAACCGGCCGAGAGGAAGTTTACGGAGGCGCGCGTGGTTTCCCACCAGCCCTCCCTTACATCTCCAGGGATTTCCCTTCACTCGCCGCCGTCCTTCGAGGATTCTCCGGCCGCGAGAGAGTCAACGAATGATCGAATGGACGCTGAAGAAGCTCATCGGGACCAAGAATGAGCGTGAGCTCAAGAAGGCCCGCGAGAAGGTCATCCGCATCAACGAGCTGGAAAGCCGGATGCGGGCCCTCAAGGACGAGGACTTTCCTGCCGAGACGGCTCGGCTGAAGCAGGAGATCCAGAACGGACGGCCGCTCGACAGCATGCTGTTCGAAGCCTTCGCGCTCATCCGCGAGGGCTCGCGCCGGGTCATCGGCCAGCGCCACTACGACGTGCAGCTCATCGGCGGCATGTTCCTCCACGAGGGGTGCATCGCGGAGATGCGCACCGGTGAAGGCAAGACGCTGACGGCCACGCTGCCCAGCTACCTCAACGCCCTGTCCGGGCGCGGGGTGCACGTGGTGACCGTGAACGACTACCTCGCCCGCCGCGACGCGGAGTGGATGGGGCGGGTCTACAAGTTCATGGGCATGACGACCGGCTGCGTGCTCCACGAGCTGTCCGACAAGCAGCGCCAGGAGGCGTACCGCTCGGACATCACGTACGGGCAGAACAACGAGTTCGGCTTCGACTACCTGCGCGACAACATGAAGTTCCGCTTGCAGGACTACGTCCAGCGCGAGCTGAACTACGCCATCGTCGACGAGGTGGACTCCATCCTCATCGACGAGGCCCGCACGCCGCTCATCATCTCCGGTCCCACCGAGGACAGCACGGACAAGTACTACCGGGTGGACCAGGTCATCCCCGGCCTCGTCCCGGACCAGGACTTCACCCTGGATGAGAAGCACCGCTCCGTGTCGCTGACGGACGACGGCATCGACAAGCTCCAGAAGCGCCTCAACGTCTCCAACCTGTACGACCCGGGTGAGATCGAGACGCTCCACCACGTGGAGCAGGGCCTGCGCGCGCACACGCTCTACAAGCGCGACAAGGACTACGTGGTGAAGGACGGCGAGGTCGTCATCGTCGACGAGTTCACCGGCCGCCAGATGCCGGGCCGCCGCTGGTCCGACGGCCTCCACCAGGCGATTGAAGCCAAGGAGGGCGTGAAGATCGAGAACGAGAACCAGACGCTGGCGACCGTCTCGTTCCAGAACTACTTCCGCATGTACTCCAAGCTGTCCGGCATGACGGGCACCGCGGACACGGAGGCGGAGGAGTTCGCGAAGATCTACAGCCTGGACGTGCGCGTCATCCCCACCAACCGCGCCAACATCCGCAAGGACCAGCAGGACGTGGTCTACAAGACGGAGCGCGAGAAGTTCGAGGCGGTGGCCGCGCAGATCGAAGAGCTGCACAAGGTGGGGCAGCCGGTGCTCGTGGGCACGGTCTCCATCGCGAAGAGCGAGGTGGTGTCCAGCTTCCTGAAGAAGCGGGGCGTCCCCCACAACGTGCTCAACGCCAAGCAGCACCAGCGCGAGGCGGACATCGTCGCGCAGGCGGGCCGCAAGGGCGCCGTCACCATCTCCACCAACATGGCCGGCCGCGGCACGGACATCCTCCTGGGCGGCAACGCGGAGGTGCTGGCGAAGGCGGCCGTGGGCCCCGCGCCGGAGGCCCCTGCGCCCGTGGCCCCGCAGGCCCCCGTCGAGGGCGCCGCGCCCCAGCCGGACCCGCAGACCGCGTACCAGCAGGCCCTGGCCGAGTGGGAGCAGAAGCTCGCCGACACGCAGGTGAAGCTGGAGGCGGAGACCAAGAAGGAGCGCGAGGAGGTGATGGCGGCCGGCGGCCTGTTCATCATCGGCACCGAGCGCCACGAGTCGCGCCGCGTGGACAACCAGCTGCGTGGCCGCGCCGGTCGTCAGGGTGACCCGGGTGGCAGCCGGTTCTTCCTCTCCCTCGAGGATGACCTGATGCGCATCTTCGGCTCCGAGCGCATCCAGGGGCTGATGGAGCGGCTGGGCATGGAGGAGGGCGAGGTCATCGAGCACATCTGGCTCACCCGCGCCATCGAGGGGGCCCAGAAGCGCGTCGAGGGACACAACTTCGACATCCGCAAGAACCTGCTCGAGTACGACGACGTGATGAACCAGCAGCGGCGCACCATCTACAAGCTGCGTCGTCAGGTGCTGGCCGCGGGCGCGGGCCTCCCGCTCGTCGAGTACACCGAGGACCCGAAGACGCGGGTGAAGAGCCGCTCCGAGCGGATGGTGAGCTGGGCGGACTTCAAGGAGATGGTGCTGGATGCGGTGGAGGACGTCATCGTCTCCACGGTGGACACCTACGCGCCGACGAAGAGCTCGGAAGGCTGGGACCTGGACGCCCTCACCCGGACGGTGAAGGAGACGTTCGACCTGGAGATGAGCTTCGACAACGTGGGCAACCGCGACGAGCTCCAGGACCACATCTACCGGGCGGCGGAGAAGGTCTTCCGCACCCGCGACGAGGAGTTCGGCGAGAACTTCCTGCGCTTCCTCCAGTACAACTACCTGGCGACCATCGACCGGCTCTGGAAGGAGCACCTGCTGGGCATGGACCACCTGCGCCAGGGCATCGGCCTGCGTGGCTATGGCCAGAAGGACCCGAAGCAGGAGTACAAGCGCGAGGGCTACCAGGGCTTCATCCAGACCCTGTCGTCCATCAAGGCGCAGTTCGTCTCCCAGCTCATGCGCGTGCAGCCGCGCTCGGCCACCAGCGCCGAGGAAGAGGCCGTCCGCATCCAGCGGCAGCTGGCCCAGCAGCAGCGCAAGGCGGTGGAGGGTCGCGGCACGGCGGAGGGCAAGCTGGACGAGGCCTCCGTCGCCCAGGCGGCCCGTCCTCCGGCGGCCCAGCAGGGCCCCCGCGTGGGCCGCAATGATCCCTGCCCCTGCGGCAGCGGTCGCAAGTACAAGAAGTGCCATGGCGCGGCGGAGGCCAACGTCTAGGCGGTCCTGCCTCCCCAGGGATGTCCAGGCGCCGGCGCGGCGCCGCCCCGAGGTTCGGGCGGCGGACCGCGCCGGTGGTGTTTCCGGGGGCCACAGGACGCCTGGAGGGCGGGGGAGGGGGCTTTGCGCCTGCTTCCCGGCACGGGCGGTGAGGCGAAGCTTGCGCCGCCCGGAAGGGTTCTGTTAAGGACCCCCCGCCTCGTAGTCTGGGGTGGGGGTATCTACCCTCAGTCGTACCCACTTCACACACGCCCGTGCCGGTCGCCGGTGCACCCGTGGGTGAGGTCCCCTCCGCGAGGAGTGGCCCTGCCCCGGATGTCACGGCCGGAGCTTCGCTCGGGTGTGGCGGACGAACCGGAGAAACAACATGTCGATCGACACGCAGGAAACGCAGAACCAGCAGCAGGCCATGGCCGCCGCCGGCGGCATCACGATGCGGCAGCTCCTGGAGGCCGGTGTTCACTTCGGCCACCAGACCAAGCGCTGGAACCCGAAGATGAAGCCGTACATCTTCGGTGCCCGCAACGGCATCTACATCATCGACCTCCAGAAGACCGTGACGATGGCCCGCTCGGCCTTCCGCTTCGTGGCGGACATCACGGCCCGCGGCGGCTCGGTGCTCTTCGTCGGCACCAAGAAGCAGGCGCAGGACGTCATCCGCGAGGAGGCCGCGCGCGCCGGTCAGTTCTTCGTCACCAGCCGCTGGCTGGGTGGCACGCTGACCAACTTCAAGACCATCAAGCAGGGCATCGACCGGCTCAAGACGCTGGAGAAGATGGCCGAGGACGGCACCTTCGAGCGCCTGCCCAAGAAGGAAGTCGCCTCGCTGGAGCGCGAGCGCGAGAAGCTCGAGAAGAACCTTGGCGGCGTGAAGGAGATGTCCAAGCTGCCCCGCTGCGTCTTCATCATCGACCCGAAGAAGGAGCACATCGCCATCCACGAGGCGACCCGTCTGGGCATCCCCGTGATTGGCCTGGTCGACACGAACTGCGATCCGGACGGCATCGACTTCGTGATTCCCGGCAACGACGACGCCATCCGCTCCATCAAGCTCTTCACGTCGAAGATCGCCGAGGCCTGCATCGAGGGCGCGGCCCGTTACCGTGCCTCCGGCGCGGCGGACCGCGACGAGCAGGAGGAGCGCGAGGGCCGTGACGACCGCCGTGAGCGTGATGACCGCCGTGGCCCGCGCCGCAATGACCGCGGCGGCGACCGCCGTGGTGGCGACCGTGACCGTGGCGGCGAGCGCCGTGGCCCCCTCGTCGAGATGAAGGGCGCGCCGGCCGTCGCCGAGCAGCCCGCGGCCGAGGGCGGCGAGGCGCCCGCGGGCGAGACGGCGGCGGAGTAATCCCCCCGTTTCACTCCAGTGTCTTCGTGGCGGCCGGGTGGCGGAAGAGAACGCCTGTCACCCGGCCGTCCGTGTTTCCCGTCGTACTCCGTACCCCTTGAACATCAATGCTCCGCCCGGCGCATGGCGCCCACGTGGTGGCGGAGGCAGGAGAAGAACATGGCCGAAGTGACCGCCCAGATGGTGAAGGACCTCCGCGAGCGGACCGGCGCGGGCCTGATGGACTGCAAGAAGGCGCTGGCCGAGTCCGGCGGCGACTTCGCGAAGGCCGAGGAGTGGCTGCGCAAGAAGGGCATCTCCCGCGCCGCCGGCAAGGAAGGCCGCGTCGCCGCCGAAGGTCTGGTGGGCACCTACGTGCACGGCGGTCGCATCGGCGTGCTGGTGGAGGTCAACTGTGAGACCGACTTCGTCGCGCGCAACCCGGACTTCCAGGACCTGGTGAAGGAGGTGGCCATGCAGATCGCCGCCGCCGCCCCCAAGTTCGTCCGCCGCGAGGAAGTGCCCACCGAGAACCTTGAGAAGGAGCGCGAGATCGAGCGCGAGCTGCTCAAGCAGCAGGGCAAGCCCGAGGCGATGCTGGAGAAGATCCTCGTCGGGAAGATGGAGAAGTACTACACGCAGGTCTGCCTCGTGGACCAGCTGTGGGTGAAGGACGACAAGAAGAAGGTCGGCGACATGATCACCGAGCGCGCCGCGAAGATTGGCGAGAAGGTCTCCGTGCGCCGCTTCGTCCGCTTCGAGGTGGGTGAGGGCATCGAGAAGAAGAAGGACGACCTCGCCGCCGAAGTGGCCAAGACGCTGGGCCAGGGCTGAGCCCTCCGGGGACCTCCCTGAGAGGTCCTCCCGGTTGGCCCCGAGGGCCGCGACCCTTCCGACTCCCTCTTGGGGAGCGGGGGACGCGGCCCTTCTCTTTTGGGGCCCCTGGACGGCTCCCAGGGCCCTTCGGGGCGTTGGCCGTGGACGGTGTGGCCGCCTTGTCCGACTCGGGCGTTGATATGCCGCAATCCGGGGGATAGAAGCGGACGCGCATGTCCTCCGACACGACCCAACCGCTCCGATACAAGCGCATTCTCCTCAAGCTCTCGGGCGAGGCCCTGATGGGAGAGGGGAAGTACGGCATCCACCCACCCACCCTCAGCGCCATCGCTGACCAGGTCATCGAGCTGGCGCAAGCGGGCGTGGAGGTGGCCCTGGTGATTGGCGGAGGCAACATCTTCCGCGGCGTCGCCGGGGCGACGGAGGGCATGGACCGGGCCAGCGCGGACTACATGGGCATGCTGGCCACGTGCATCAACTCCATGGCCATGCAGGACGCGCTGGAGAAGAAGGGCCTACACACGCGCGTGCTGTCCGCCATCAAGATGGAGCAGATTGCGGAGCCCTACATCCGCCGGCGCGCGGTGCGCCACCTGGAGAAGGGCCGCGTGGTGATTTTCGCCGCGGGCACGGGCAACCCGTACTTCACGACGGACACGGCCGCGTCGCTGCGCGCCATGGAAATCAACGCCCAGGTCATCCTCAAGGCGACCAAGGTGGACGGCATCTACAACGCGGACCCGAAGAAGGACCCCACCGCGCGCCGCTACCGCTCGCTGACGTACATGGATGTGTTGAAGCAGAACCTCAATGTGATGGACTCCACGGCCATCTCGCTGTGCATGGACAACAAGCTGCCCATCATCGTCTTCGACCTCACCGTGCCGGGGAACATCGGCCGCGCGGTGCTGGGCGGCGGTGAGATTGGTACCGTCGTGGGCGGCAGTGAGACGGCCTGGGCCTGACCTCACGCACTCATCCCGATTCCGAGTTCAAGGAGAACACGCAAATGAGCGACGACCTCGTCAAAGAGCTGAAGGAGCGCATCACCAAGACGCTCGAGGACCTCAAGCGCGAGCTGACCAAGGTGCGCACCGGGCGCGCCAACACCGCCATCCTCGACAACGTCCGCGTGGACTACTACGGCACGCCCACGCCCCTGTCCGGCGTGGCCAGCGTCAGCGCCCCGGAGCCCCGGCTCATCATCATCAAGCCGTGGGAGAAGAGCGTCCTCAAGGACATCGAGAAGGCCCTGCGCGAGGCCAACCTCGGCATCAACCCCATGAATGACGGGGAGATGATTCGCCTGCCCTTCCCGCCGCTCACCGAGGAGCGCCGCAAGGAAATCGCCAAGCAGGTGAAGACCAAGGGTGAGGACCACAAGGTCGCCATCCGCAACATCCGCCGCGACACGAACGAAGTCCTCAAGACGCAGCTGAAGGACAAGAAGATCACCGAGGACGACCAGAAGCGCATCACCGAGAAGGTCCAGAAGGAGACCGACGACGGCGTCAAGCAGGTCGACTCCATCGTCCAGGCGAAGGAGAAAGAGGTCATGTCGGTCTGATGGCCTTCGTGCTCCTGGCCGAGCCCGCCGCCCCGGTGGCGGGTGTGTTGCGCCGGTACCTCGAGGGCGCCGGCCACGAGGTGGCGTGGGTGGCGAGCGTCGACGAGGCGCTGCGCGCCGCCCGGGAGCGTCCGCCCTCCGTGCTCCTCGCCTCTGGCATGGGCGCGCTGGATGGCGAGGCGCTGTGCCGGGGTGCGCGCGCCCAGGGCCTCACGGCGCCCGTGCTGCTCATGTACCCGCCGGATGAAGAACACGCCGACGAGCGCGCCCAGCAGTCGGGTGCGGATGGCTGCCTGGTGGGCCCGCTCAAGCGCGCCACCGTGCTGACGTGCGTGTCGCTGCTGCTGCAGCGCGAGGAGGCCCGGCGCGCGCCGCGGGCCGCTCCGATGCCCGTCACCCCCGTGCCGGTGGAGCCCCAGGCGCCGCGCGCGCCGCAGGCCCCCGTGGGGGCGACGTCCGCGGACTTCGAGTTCCTCAAGCGGCTGATGTTCATGGAGGTGAAGCGCAGCCGCCGCTACCGCTACCCCATCGCCCTGCTGATGGTGGAGTTGGACCGCTTCCAGGAGCGGGCCTCGTCCCTGGCGCCCGCCGCGCGCAAGGGCGCCCTGGCGGAGACGCTGGGCCTCCTGGTGGCGGGGGTGCGCGACATCGACGTGGCGGTGCCCTTCGCGGACAGCCGCTTCGTCGTCTTCCTGCCGCACACGCCCCGCTCGGGAGCCCGGGTGGTGGCCGAGCGCCTGCGCGAGAAGCTCAAGAGCGTCACCACGCTTCCCGCGGGCACGGCCTCGGTGGGGGTGTCCGTGTCGGAGCCTCCGGCGGGCAAGGGCCCGGGGCCGGGCGCGGCCGTCCAGCAGATCAGCTTCGGCGGGATGCTGAAGGACGCCGGAGACGCGCTGCGACGCGCGCAGGCGGCGGGAGGCGACTGGGTGGAGGTGGCCAGCGACGCCAGCCGGAATCAGGACGGGTAGATGAAGTCCACGTCGCTGATGTGGTGCACCACGTCGGCGACGAACCGGAAGAGCTCCAGGCCCCGGCCCTTGTCATCCAGCCAGGTGCCGGTGGCCTCGTCGTAGCTGAAGTGGATGCCCTGACCCTGGCCGGCCACCCAGATCTGCTTCACGGCGCGCTGGGTGTTGACGATGCACTTCTCCCGGGAGCGGGCCGTCAGGGTGAGCATGTCACCCGTGCTCTCGGCTTCCAGGAGGTCCGGGTCGAGGGCGTCCGCCGCGGCGAGCATCCGCTTGAACACGGCGGCGACGCGCTGGTTGTAGCGTGCTTCGTCCATCATGGCCGACGGGAGGCCCTCACTGGATGACGTCGAGCACCGGGTGGCCGGGGGCCGCGTAGAACAGGAGCTTGTACTGCGCGCTCTCGCCCTCGGTGCGCTCCAGGGCGATGACGGTGCCCGGGTTGACGGCCTTCGGGCTCGACTGCATCCCCAGCAGGTGGGTGGCCAACGCGCCCACGGACGGCTGGTGGCCGACCAGGACCAGGTTCTCGCCCTCGTGCTCCTTGATGAGCGAGTCCACCGTGCCCACGGGCATGTCCGGCAGCAGGCTCTTGTGCACCTGGAGCAGGCCCTCGTACTTCAGCGCGGACGCGAGGATCTGCGCCGTCTGCACCGTGCGAACCAGCGGACTGGTCAGGATGAGGCTGATGGGCCCCATGCGCTCGGACAACGATGCGAAGTGTGCCGCCGTGTTCGCGCGCGCCTTCGCCGTGAGCCAGCGTGCTTCATCGCCGAGACCCTCGGGGATCTCCGCGTCCGCATCGCCGTGCCTAACCAGGAAAATCCTCAAAGTCCCTCCACCGGAGCAACCGGACCGCGGTTCGTACACGACCGCCGCCGGGTTGGTCAAAGGTAATGCGGCGATTGTTCAGTGGCCTGAACAACCTTCGACGTGACAGACAGGAGGAGGCCGTCCTCCTCCGCACGCGTCCGCGCAGCATACACGCGGGGGCTGACGAGCCGTCTGTCTGGCAAGGAGTCCGGATGCGCAAGGCGCTGTGGGTCCTGGCGGGGGCGCTGGCCCTCTCGGGATGTAAGAAGGATGGGGCCGCGGGTAGCGATGTACCCGGGGTGGAGGACGCGGGCGCGGCCGGGTTGGACGCCCTGGAGGCGGCCGAGGCCGGAGCCGGGGCCTATGGGGTGACGCCCGAGAAGCTGACGGCCTACGTGGCCTACCAGCGGCGGATGCTGGAGGTGTACGGCTCGCAGGTGAAGGGGCTGCAGGGGTTGGGGGTGCTGGTGGACGCGGGCACGCCGGAGGCGATGGCGGAGGTGCGCGCGGGCCTCAAGGTGGTGGAGGCCAAGGCCAAGGCGGAGGCGGAGGCCCGGGCGTCCGCGGGGCTGAGCGTGGCGGACATCAACGGGCTGGCCCAGGTGGTGACGGCCGTCATCGGCCAGCGGCAGCTGGGGCGCACGCTCCAGTACGAGGACGAGCTGCGCAAGCTGGAGGAGCTCCAGCAGAAGCTGCCGCCGGAGCAGCGCGAGGAGCTGGCCGCGCAGGTGGCCTCCATGCGCCGCCAGGTGGAGTCCTTCCAGAAGCTCACCGACGTGCGCCGCGAGTACGGCGACGCCAACGTGGACGTGGTCCTCACGCGCGAGGACGAGCTGATGAAGAACTACCAGGAGATGCTGCGCGTCTTCACCGGCACGCGCCGGTGAAGACGTCGGGCCCTTCGAAGCGCGCTCAGACGCGCTTGAGGTGCGGGGCCTTCTTGAGCAGCTGCGCCAGGTACAGGTCGGCGATCTTCTCCATCACCGTGTTGCCGCGCAGCCGCTGGTTCAGGTTGACGAAGTCGACCTGGTCCAGGCGCTGGTCCTGGTTGTAGCAGGAGAAGACCCACGTCTCCTTGCCGGTGCGCGGGTCCACGTGCCGCTGGAGGCACTGGGCGCAGATCTCCTTCATCATGCACTGCATCGGCGAGTTGATGGAGCCGATGGCCTCGTGGTCCGGCTTCAGGTACGGCTGGAGCACGCCGTGGCGGGCCTCGGCCACCGCGCGCATCATCCGGTCCGAGCCGATGGCGATGATGCGGTCCACCTCCGAGAGCGGGATGAGCGAGGGCGCGGCCAGCTTGCCCTCGGCGTAGGCCAGCATGGCCTGCACCACGTTGCCTCGGAAGGCGGAGTCCTGCGGGCGGCGGGGTTCAATCGTCTCCCCGGTGTCCACCGACCACACAATCTGGTCCGTGCCGGCCTCGATTTCGTCCTGCTTGAAGGAGTCCGACTTGAGCCGGTAGCCCGCGAAGTAGACGACGCGGCAGCCCGCGGCCTTGAGCGAGCGGGCGATGGAGAAGAGCACCGCGTTGCCCAGACCGCCGCCCACGAGCACCACCGTCTCGTTGTGGCCGATTTCGGTGGGCGCGCCCGTGGGGCCCATCAGCACCACGCTCTCGCCCGGGGTGAGCGCGGAGCACAGGCGCGAGGACGAGCCCATCTCCAGCACGATGGTGCCCATCAGCCCCTTCTCCTTGTCCACCCAGGCGCCGGTGAGGGCCAGGCCCTCCATGGTGAGGCGCATGCCGTCCACCACGGGCGCGTTCCGCTCGAAGTTCTGGAGCCGGTAGAACTGGCCGGGCTGGAAGTGGCTGGCCGCGAAGGGCGCCTTCACCACCACCTCCACAATCGTCGGCGTCAGACGCTTGACGGCGACGATGGTGGCGTTGAACGCGGAGTCCAGCTTCGCGAAGTGCGCCGCGCGCTGCTCTTCACGGCGGGCCTGCGCCACCTCGTCGTCGAAGTCGAGCGCGGCCACCTCCTTCGCGTACAGGCGGGCCACTTCACCGTAGCCGTCCTTCGCGCTGGCCATGGCCTTCACCACGTTGCCCGCGTAGGTGGGGTGGTTGTCGCCGTAGAAGGAGATGAAGTGGCCGTCCTTCGCGTACGACGTGAAGAAGCCCACCTGGGAGTCCAGGTCCTCGCTGGCCTCCACGCGCTCGAGCGTGAAGCCGTCCTCGGTCTCCACCAAGGAGTGTCCCTGGAAGTAGTCGCCGCCCTCGTCGAGCTGGAAGGTGCCGGGGTACTCGCGCTCGTACGTGACGTTGGGCGAGGTGCCGGCGGCCACGCACACCGTGCGCGCGGGCAGCTCGAAGAACTGGCCGCTGCCCTTGAGCTTGCCGTCGACGGTCACCATGCGCTCGAAGCGCAGCGCGCGCACCGCGCCCGTCGTGTCCGGAATCGCCTCCACGGGGCTCATCCGCTCGATGAAGCGGATGCCCTCCTCCAGCGCCTTCGTCACCTCCTCGTGGTTGAGGCGGTAGGCGGGGGACTCGGTGAGGCTGCGGCGGTAGGCCAGGCTGACGCCGCCCCAGGCGCGCACCAGCTTGATGAAGTCGGGTGTGCCGCCCTCGGCCTTCGCGCGCTCACGCTCGGCGCGGACCGCGCGGCCGTGCTCCAGGAAGGTCTGGTAGGTGGCGCGCTCCTCGGCGTCCAGGCGCGCGATGACGGCCTCCTCGCCCAGCTCCGCGGAGAGCTTCTCGTGGCGGGCGAGCGCCTTCTCCACCTGCACCGGGTAGTACGCCATCAGCTCCGTGGCGGTGTCGACGCCGGTGAGGCCACCGCCGATGACGATGGCGGGCAGCTGCACCTGGAGGTTGGCCAGCGAGTCCTTCTTGAAGGCGCCGGTGAGCTGCAGCGCCATGAGGAAGTCGCTCGCCTTGCGGATGCCCCGGATGAGGTTGTTCTTCATCCCGATGATGGTGGGACGCCCGGCGCCGGCGGCGATGGCGACGTGGTCGAAGCCCAGCTCCCACGCGTCCTCGATGGTGAGCGTGCCACCGAAGCGCACGCCGCCGTGGATGCGGAAGCCCTCGCGCCGGGCCAGCGTCAGGTGGATGAGCGTGAGGAAGTTCTTGTCCCAGCGCACGGTGATTCCGTACTCGGACACGCCGCCGAAGCCCTCGAGCACGCGCTCGTCCAGCTCGCGCGTGAGCGAGCGCCAGTCGCGGATGGGCGCGAGCGCATGGCCGTTGCGGCCCACCAGCTCGTCGGAGAACGGCTCAATCTTGAGGCCGTCCACGCCCGTGACGCCGAAGCCCTCGTTGAGCAGGTAGTGCGACAGCGTGTAGCCGGCGGGGCCCAGACCCACCACCATGACGTTGCGGCCCACGTAGGGCAGCGCGTACGGCCGGCGCACGTTGAGCGGGTTCCAGCGCGTGAGCAGCCCGTAGATTTCGAAGCCCCAGGGGAGGTCCAGCACGTCCGTCAGCGCGGCCGTCTCCGCCAGGGGGATGTTCACCGGCTCCTGCTTCTGGAAGATACAGGCCTTCATGCAGTCGTTGCAGATGCGGTGGCCGGTGCCCGGGCACATCGGGTTGTCCAGCGTCACCATGGCCAGCGCCGCCAGCGAGTTGCCCTCGCGCTTGAGCAGGTGGGCCTCGGAGATGCGCTCATCCAGGGGACAGCCCGTCAGGGGGATGCCCAGGGGGTTCTT
Source organism: Myxococcus guangdongensis (assembly GCF_024198255.1). Lineage (NCBI taxonomy): Bacteria > Pseudomonadati > Myxococcota > Myxococcia > Myxococcales > Myxococcaceae > Myxococcus > Myxococcus guangdongensis. Next base: position 779,355 of record NZ_JAJVKW010000001.1, on the reverse strand, counting down.
CTTGTAGCTGTGGCCCTCGGCGACCTTGTCCTTGGCGGGGAAGCCGGTGGAGCAGGAGTCCTTCTGGCGCTCGTGGCAGAGCACGCAGTAGTCCACCTCGTTCATCACGTCGCGCTGGGTGCCCCGCCGGTCCGTGAGCTTGAAGCCGTCGCGGTGGCGCAGGTGGTGCTCCAGGCCCTCGGTGGCCTCGGGCAGCTCGGCGTCCGGACGCTGGAGGTGCACGAGCTGGTCGAACACCAGCGGCTTGGGCACGCGGTGGGTGGGCCACGTGTGGAACTGGTCCTTGGTCTCCGGGTGCAGCGCGCGCGCATACGTCCAGCGGTCCGCCAGCGACAACAGGGCGCGCACGGCCTGCAGCTCCGCGGCGTCATCGCCCTGGGTGACCAGGCTGGAGCCGAACCCCTCGCGGCCCTCTGGGGTCGCCAGGAGCGCGCCGCGCAGGGCCGCCCAGCGCTCGCGCAGAGCCGGGGCCTTCTCCTGCTGCTCGGCGGGGAGGTTGCCGGAGAACAGGCGCTCGAACTCCATCAGGCTGAGGACGGACTCGGCGAGCCCTCGCTCGAAGTCGCCGGTGGAGAGCGCCTCGGGGAAGCCCAGCTGGAGCATCCGCCGCATGCGGCCGTCCAGCGAGGGGAACTCGGCCAGCGTGGGCCGGTCCGGAGCGCCCTTCTTGAAGACGCGGCGGGTGATGAACTCGCGCTTGAAGTCGAAGAGCGGCAGCTCCCCCTTCAGGTGGCCCATCAACCGGTCGAGCTCGGACTCGACGCGGAAGAGCCGGGCCACGAAGCGCGACATGTGGCGGGCCACGCGCACCAGCAGGTCGGACTCGGCGGGGCCGGTGAGGCTCTTGCCCTGGGACTTGCGATAGGCGTCGAACGCCTGGAACAGCTCCGGCTCGTCCTCGGCGAGCCGCGCGTCGAAGCTCTGGGCCAGCCGGCGCAGCCCGCGCGGGCGGTAGAGGTCCTCGAAGGTGAAGCCCGGCAGGCCCAGTTGGAGGGAGGGGCCAGGGTCATTGGGCAGGTCGGTCAGGGCGCGCATATCACTGAAGGTGTAGGAGGAACCCGGAGCAACGGCTCGCGTGCGGGGCCTATTTCGCGGTGAGCCGCCCGGAAAGCAAGCGGCCTCGCGACGCCGCGTGAAACCGGGCGATGGGAGCAAGTGGCTGCCCTGGGGTTGTAACGCGGAGGGCGGACATCAGCCTCCCTCCATCTGCTGGCCTCCGGGACACGTCGGGGCCGTTGGCAGGATGCGCCATGGCTCGCGCGGCCCGCACCGGGGCGCTCGTGGGATGGAATGAGGCCAACGGGTTGGCCCGACGAGGGGCGGGTGACTCGGACGGCGCGCTGGCCGCTCGCCCTTCGGGAGAGGGTGCTCCACACCCATCCGACATGTCTCCCTGGGGAGGGCGCGGCGCACCCGGGGGGGCTCGGCCATTCCGCTGCGGCTGTTACCGGGTGTCGGTTGGGCGCGGGATGGCGGGGAGGGTGAGCTGGTCCAGTCGGCGGCGGAGCCTGAACAGGCCCCAGAACATGCGGGCCGCGTCGAGCCCGGGGACGACCTTGGAGCCGCCGAAGTCCTCCCAGTCGATGGGGACCTCCAGGCAGCGAGCGCCCTGCCGCTTGAGGAGCGCGAGCAGCTCCACGTCGAGCAGCCAGCGCTCCTCGCGCAGCACGTCGAGGAGCGGGTGCAGCAGGGAGGCCCGGATGAGCTTCACGCCACATTGCGTGTCGTAGAAGCGCAGGCCGAAGTTCATGTCCGTCAGCGTGGCGAAGATGCGGCCCTGCAGGTGGCGGCCGAGGTTTCGCACCACGCGGCGGCCGGCCATGAGGATGCGCGAGCCGGCGAGCACGTCCACGGCCTGCGCTTCGGGGGCGTGGGTCAGGCGGGCCAGTCGGAAGAGCTCGTCAGCGCTGATGGCGCCGTCCGCGTCGAGGAACGCGAGCCAGGTGGAATCGGGGGAGGCATGGCGCCAGCCGAGCCGGATGGCGGAGCCCTTTCCACCATTCCGGGGCGCGGCGACGTAGGTGAAGCGGTGGTGCGAGCCCGAGGCGGAGAGCTGGGCCTGGGCCTGCTCGACGCTGGCGCGCTGGAGGGTGGAGTGCTCGGGCGCGCTGCCGTCGTCGACGACGAGGAACTCGACCTGTGGCGTCGGCTGCTGGAGGGCGACCTGGGTGAGCGACGCCACGAAGCGAGGCAGGCGCTGCCCCTCGTTGTACGCGGGGATGACGACGCTGATGGAGGGAACTCCCACGCGCCGGGTTTGAGCACGGAGGGGCAGGGGCGTCAACGCGAGGTGGCGGGCGGGGTGCCCGGTACCTCGGGCGGCGCGAGGCTCGCCGGACTCCGTGCGCCGGCGATGCGTGAATATGCAACGGGGTTGCGGTATCCACCAGCGCGGCAGGGCGGGCTCTCGCGCGATGGGGATGAGGCATCCCGGGCCTCAAGCCGCCCGTACGTCGCGCGGAGCGCCGGGGCCTAACGACGGCGTTTGGGGGTGCGGGACTTGGCGCCATCCTTGGGGCGAGCGGACTTGCCGGTCGGTGGCGCTTGTTCCTTCTTCGTCGACGTCGCGGGCTCCGCCTTGGCGGCGCGAGGCTTGGGCAGGACTTCCGCGGCAGGTCTCCGCGAGGGCTCCGCTTCGGCGTGCAACGAGGGCTGCGCCGTCGTCACCGGAGTGCTCGTCGTCACGGGACCCCGTGACTCCTCGACCGGGGCGCTCGCCTGTCGTGCGCGCAGTTGCTCGACCTCGCGGCGCAGTCGGAGGACCTCCGCGGAGAGCTGGGCGTACGAGTCGCGCACGTGCCCGTTGAACACGCGCTGCCGTCCCAGGGCCTCGTTGATGAACACCTGGCACGACTTGCGGAACGCCCACTTCGCCACCACCACGAGCTGCCCCACGCCGCCCCGGTGCGTCTGCAGCGGCAGCGCGCGCGTCGCGTCGGCGTTCTCTTCCAACGCATGCAGGTTGAACGTCAGCGGCTCCAGCCGGGGCTCCACGCCCTCGGCGGGCACCTCCACCGGCTCGGAGGTGGGCAGCCCGCGCGTTCGCAGGCGCTCCTCGATACGGGCCAGCAGCTCCCGCGCGGGAATGTCGCGTCCCAGCAGCTTCATCGGTGCTTCTCCTCGAGGATGCGTTGCATCTCGTCCCGGTAGGTGGCCACCACCTGCGGCCACCCCTGCTTCTTCACGTACGCCAACCCCTTCGCCCCCAACGCCTCGCGCGCCTCGCCCACCTCGCGCAGCCCCTGGATGAACGACGCCAGGTCCGTATAGGCCCGCCCCGCGCCGCTGCGCTCCACCTGTCCCACCAGCACGTCCGAGCGCCCGTTCACCAACACCGGCGTCCCTTGCGCGAACGCCTCCAACGTCAAGAGCGACAGGCTCTCGTAGCGCGACGGAACCACCACCGCCAGCGCCCCGGCCAGCGCGTCGTGCTTGTCCTGCTCGGGGATGCGTCCCAGATAACGCACGCCCTCGCCCTCCAGGGACATGTGGGCGTCACCCGCGAGCACCAGGTCCGGCGCGTCCGCGTACCGGTGCTTCAACGCCTGATGGAACTCGAGCAGCTCCGGGACGCCCTTGCCCGGCTCCTGACGTCCCACATACAGGAGGTAGTCGCGGTGCACGCCGTGCTTCTGTCGGAAGCGCGCCCCCTCCGCCGAGGGCCGCTCCACGCCCACGCCCACCACGCGCGTCCTCGCGTGGTGCGGGAAGTACTTCTCGATGATGGTCAGCTCCTCCGGCGTCAGGCAGAGCAGCGCGCGGGGGAGCTCGAAGACGTCGCGGTACGCATCGAAGCGGATGGGCGCCTCGTCATGCGTGGTGGGCACGAGCAGCGAGCGGTCCGCCACCAGCGGCATGCCCCACACCGTGGGCGCGTAGAGGTACGTGAAGAACAGGTAGCCGTCATACGCGTCGCGCGTGGAGGCCAGGTGGTGGAGCAGCCCCGGTGACAGCGGACCCTGCTCGGCCACCCACTGCTCCTCGCGCAGCCGCTCGTTGCTCTTGTCGAAGAGCTTGCGCGACAGCCCGTTGAAGCCCCGGATGTTGCGCACGCGCGTGACGGGGAAGCGCAGCACGTCCACGCCGCGCACCCGGTCCGGCCCCGCCGGGAAGTGGTTCTCCCAGGACAGGTGGTTCTTCGCGCACGTCGTCAGCACCGTGAGGTCCCAGTGCGGCGTGAGCCGCTCGGCCACCTGCGCGGCCAGCATCTCCGCGCCGCCCGTCACCTCGCCATACCGCTGCACCACCACCGCCACCCGGGGGCGCTTCGGCGCCGCCCGGCGGACTCGCGGCGGAGGCAGGAAGGGCTCCAGCGCACGGGCCAGCGCGCGCCGCACCGAGGGCGCGGAGAAGTGCTCCAGCCGGCGACGCTGGCCCGCGATGACGGGCTCGCGCAGCGAGAGGTCCTCGCTCAGGTCCACCGCCAGCTCCGCGAGGAAGGCGAAGCGCTTCTGGTCGAACGCGATGCCCGCGCCACCCAGCGTCTCCGGCACGGCGGCGGCGCCATACGCCAGCACCGGCACGTCCGACGCCATGGCCTCGATGAGCGGAACCCCGAAGCCCTCGTGCTCGCTCATCGACACGAACACGGACGCGGAGCGGTACGCGGCCACCAGCTCCGCGTGGCTCAGCCGCCCCAGGAAGCTCACGCCGCTCAGCCCCTTGGCTTGTTTCTCGAGCGAGCGGAAGTAGCGGCTGCCCGGCTCATAGCCGCCGACCATCAACAGCCGCGCCTGGGGCCGCAGCCGCAGCACCTCCCGGTGCAGGGCGATGAGGTCCTCGAAGCGCTTGTGCGGCATCACCCGGCTGACACCGAGCAGCACCGGCCCCGGGCCCGCGAGCCTGCTCAAGAGCTTCGCGTCGGCGCGGTCGGGCCCGAAGCGCTCGGGCTCGATGAGCAGCGGCACGGTGTGGACGTTGCGATGGCCCGCGACGCGCAGCTCCGCGGCGTTGTAGTCCGACACTCCGATGGCCACGTCCACGAAGGGCGCCATGGCGGCCAGCTGTGCGCGTCCGGCGAGCAGCGCGTTCTCCAGCGACAGGCCCGTGTAGAAGCGCGCGGGGCTGATGTTGTGGAAGACGAGCCCGCGCCGACAGGGCAGGTGCATCAGGCGGCTGCTCAGCGGCGAGGCGATGCCGTGGTGGTACAGCACCAGGTCATCCGGCATCGGCTTCAGCTCGGACGCGGGGCTCGCCAGTCCTTCGAGTCCGGGGCCCACCTCGTCGGCGTACAGGCCGCCCCACACGCCCAGCCGGCGCAGGAGGAGCTGGAGGTGCAGCGCGGCCTGCCCGGTGGCGTCGCCGGGCACGAAGCTCGCTATCAACTGGTGGATCGCCATGCGCGCCCTGCCTATCACACGGCCGTGCTATGAGGCGCCCCGTGTCCATCGGCTCCATCGCTTTCGACGCCACGCTCTGGGATGAGCCCACCACTGGCATCGGCCTGTACACCCGCTGTCTCGCCGGCGCGCTCGAGGCCCGAGGCGTCACGCTGGAGAAGCTGGGCGCGCGCGACTCCGGCGACCATCCGAGGGGCCACGGCGGCCGCACCGCCTGGACGCTCGCCCGGCTGCCCAAGCTGCTCGAGCGCTCGCGGCCCGCGCTCTACCACGCGCTGGGCAACTTCAACCTGCCCCTGACGCGCGTGCCCGGCACCGCCTACGTGCTCACGGTGCTGGACCTGATTCCGCTCATCATGCCGGACACCGTGTCCGCGAAGTTCCGGTGGCAGTTCCGGCTGTGGTTGTCGCGCAGCCTGCTGCTCGCGGACCAGGTGGTGTGCATCAGCGCGCGCACGCGCGATGACCTGCTGGAGCGCTTCCCCGAGGTCGCCTCGCGCGCGGTGGTGGTGCCCATCGGCGTGGACCATGTGAACGCGCCCGTGCTGGACGCGACGAGCGCGGACTACCTGCGCTCGCTCGCGCTGCCCAAGGACTACGTGCTGTACGCGGGCTCGCTCGATGTCCGCAAGAACGTGGACCTGGTGCTGGATGCGATGGAGCGGCTTCGCGCGCAGGGGCGGCCCGCGTCGCTCGTGCTCGCGGGGCAGAGCTGGTTCGGCTCCGGCCGCGTGGAGTCCCGCATCGCGCGGCTGCGCGCGGAGGGCCATGACATCCGCCCGCTCGGCTATCAGGCCGAGCCCGTGTTCTACGAGCTGATGCGGCGCGCGGCGCTGTTCGTCTTCCCGTCGCGCTACGAGGGCTTCGGTCTTCCTCCGCTGGAGGCGATGCGGCTGGGGACACCCGCCATCGTCTCGACGGCGGGCTCGCTGCCGGAGGTCTGCGGCGACGCGGCGCTGGCGGTGCGCCCGGACGACGCGGAGGGGCTCGCCGAGTCCATCCACCGGCTCCTGTGCTCGCCCGAGGAGCGCAAGGCCTTCGCGGAGCGGGGCCGCGCGCGGGCCGCGGAGTTCACCTGGAAACGGACGGCCGACGGAACGCTGGCGGCCTACGAGGCCGCGCTTCGACGCTGAGGCTCCAGAGGGTGTTGTCGGGTCGGCGGGCAATCGGGCTCCGCCGAGGCGTCGTGACGGGAGGATGCGGATGCGGAAGCTCAGGTGGAGTGGCCTCGTGTTGAGCGGTCTTCTCATCGGCTGTGCGAGCACGCCCACGCGGCAGGAGCCCGTGGAGCCGACGGTGGAGCAGGACGTGGCGATCAACCCGGAGGCGGAGACGCCCGCGGCAGAGGGCGCGTCCTCGGCGAATCGGACCGGCGCCACGCCGCTCATGGTGAAGGCGGACCCGCGGCCCCAGGACCCCATCAACATCGAGAGCGCGAAAATCGAAGGCAACGTGCTGACGCTCAATGTCGCGCACGGGGGCGGCTGCGCCGAGCACACGTACGAGCTGGCCTGGGACGGGAACCTCCAGTCGAAGGCCGGGGCCACGCCGGTGGCGAACCTGGTCCTGATTCACGACGGCCATGGAGACAGGTGCAAGGCGATGAAGTTCGCCGAGCTGCGCTTCGACGTGAGCGCCATCGCCAAGGAGCAGTCCGGTCAGAGCAACGCGCATGGGACGGTGGACCTGGCGCTGCTCGGCGTGTCCGCGCCCGTGTCGTACTCGTTCTGAGCGGGAGCGATGACCTGATGCGCGTGGACGCGACATGAAGCTCACCGAGGCCCGGGTGCTGTTGGAGCGGTGGTTCGGCGGCGTGGCGGAAGGCGCCCCCCGGCTCGTCGAGGCGGAGGACGCGAGGTTCATCGAGCGCCCGAGCGCGGTGTGGCTGGAGTATCGCTGGTACGTGTCCCAGCGCGGCCTCGCGGAGGTGTTCCTCAAGTCGGAGCGGGTGCCCGTCGAGGCCCGGGCCGACGCGGAGGCCACGGTGCTCCGGGTGCACCTGCTGGGCGTGGCGGACGGGCTGTCGGAGCGCGCGGCGGGGCTGCTCGTGGGCGGACGGCCCGCGCCCGAGCGCCTCATGGGCCTGTTCGACGATGACGGCCTGCGCCGCGAGTGTGTCGCCTTCGCGCGCACGAGCGTCACCGTGGAGCACTGGGACACGCCGGGCCCGCGCAAGCTGTTGGACGAGGCTCGCTTCCATGCGCTCGCGGAGCGACTGAGGGCCCCCGCCTCGACGCCGGAGGAGCGACACGAGACGGTGCAGCGCCTCGCCGACGAGCGCAGCCCTCGCGTGGTGGAGGAACTGCTCGGGCTGCTCTCGCGTCAGCCCTCGTTGATGGCGCTGCGCGTGCTCTCCGAGTGGGGCGAGGCGCGCGCCAGGGCTCCCTTGAAGGCGGCCCTGGACGCGGTGCGCCCCGACAACCCCGCGGACCTGTGGACCCTCACCGCCCTGGACAGGCGGCTGGCGGCCTGGGCCCGCGTGGAGCGCTGAGCCACCCGGTCAGCGCGCCACCACGCCCTGCGCGATGAGGTCATCCCTCAGCCGCGTGAGCACCTTGCCCAGCAGGTTCAGCCCACGCCACTTGGACGGGTCCAGGATGCGCGCGTCATCCATGCCGAGCCCCACGCCCCAGATGCGGTCCATGGGACTGGCCTCCACCAGCTCCGTGCCCTGGCTTGCGAGCAGCACCTCCAGCAGCGAGGCGTTCTGCGTGAACTTGGCGCGGTTGCCCTCGTAGATGATGCGCTCGCGCTCCTTCACCCACGTCTCATCCACGAAGCCACTCACCTTGCGGCCCAGCGCCTTCTGCGACTTGGGGGACGCGGACGCCATGATGCGCGCGAGCATCTCTTCATCCGCGAAGAGGCGCGCCTTGCCCGCCATCATGTACTGCTCCATGCAGTTGTAGCGGACCCCGTCCACGACGAACTCACAGGGATGCCACTGCGAGAACGGGGACTCCTGGGTCCAGAAGAAGGTGAACCTGTCCTGCCGCCGCGTGCCTGCCATGCCGAGCCTCCTGGTTCGTGTTGGTTTTACACCAACGCCCAGGGGCCCGGCATCCTGACAGACGTTCCGGGGAGGATTCAGGCGCGCTGAGCGCCGGGCACCTTGGGGCCGAGCACGTCGCGCAGCGCGTCCGTGACGGTCAGCTTGGGGGACCAGCCCAGCGCGCGCAGCTTGTCGGGCGAGCCGATGAGGCTGGGGATGTCGGAGGGGCGCAGGCGCGCCGGGTCCAGCTCGATGCGCGCGTCCACGCCGGCCAACTGGAGCATCTCCTCCAGCAGGCTGCGGATGGTGCGGCCCTCGCCGGAGCAGATGTTGTACGCCTGCCCGGGCTCGCCCTTGTCGAGCAGCAGCCGGTAGGCCTCCACCACGTCGCGCACGTGCGAGAAGTCCCGCACCGCGTCCAGGTTGCCCGTGCGCAGCACCGGGTCCACCGTGCCCAGGCCGATGGCGCGAATCTGCGACGCGAACGAGGGCACGACGAACGTCGGGTCCTGCCCCGCGCCCAGGTGGTTGAAGGGCCGGGCCATCATCACCTCCAGCCCGTAGCTGCGGTGGAACTGCACGCCGGCAAGCTCCGCCGCGGACTTGGAGGCCGCGTAGGGGCTCAGCGGAACGGCGGGCGTGTCCTCGGGGGCGCGCGTGCCCTCGGGGACGGGGCCGTAGACCTCGCCCGAGCCCACGAGCACCACGCGCGTCTTCGGCGCGTTCTCGCGGAGCGCCGTCAGGAGGTTCACCACCCCCATGGTGTTCACCGCGAACACGCGCGAGGGGTTGTGGTGGCTCTTGGCCACCGAGCTGAAGCCGGCCAGGTGGATGACGCCTTCGGGCCGGGCCTCGGCGACGGCCGCCTTCACGGCGGCCTCGTTGGCCACGTCGAAATGCAGGGCGCTGCTGCTCACACCCTCGCCGCGGGGCCCGTGGGCCTCCACCACCTCATCGCCGCAGGCGCGCAACAGCGCGCACAGATGCCTGCCGACGAACCCATCCGCTCCCGTGACGAGAATGCGCATCTACCGCTGCCCCGCCTTCACGCGCTCCAGGTCCGCGTCCACCATCATCTCCACCAGCTGCTTGAAGCGCACCTTGGGCTCCCAGCCCAGCTCCTTCTTGGCCTTGGCCGGGTCACCGATGAGCAGGTCCACCTCGGCCGGGCGCACGAAGGCCGGGTCGGTGAAGACGTACTTCTCCCAGTCCAGCCCCACGCGCTGGAAGGCAATCTCCACCAGCTCCTTCACCGTGTGCGTCTCGTTGGTGGCGACCACGTAGTCGGACGGCTTGTCCTGCTGGAGCATCAGCCACATGGCCTCCACGTAGTCACCCGCGAAGCCCCAGTCGCGCTTGGCGTCCAGGTTGCCCATGGGCAGCTTCTCCTGGAGGCCGTGCTTGATGCGCGCCACGTTGTAGGTGACCTTGCGCGTGACGAACTCCAGGCCCCGGCGCGGCGACTCGTGGTTGAAGAGGATGCCGCTGACCGCGAACAGGCCGAACGACTCGCGGTAGTTCACCGTGATGTGGTGGCCGTACGCCTTGGCCACGCCGTACGGGCTGCGCGGGTAGAAGGGCGTGTCCTCCGTCTGCGGCACTTCCAGCACCTTGCCGAACATCTCGCTCGAGGACGCCTGGTAGAAGCGCACCTGCGGACGCGTGTGGCGGATGGCCTCCAGCATCTTCGTCACGCCCAGCGCGGTGAACTCACCGGTGAGCACCGGCTGGTTCCAGCTGGTGGGCACGAAGGACTGCGCCGCCAGGTTGTAGACCTCGTCGGGCTTGACCAGGTTGAGCAGCGCCGCGAGCGAGAACTGGTCCAGCAAGTCGCCCTGATGGAGCTGAATCTTCCCGTGCAGGTGCTGGATGCGCTCGAACTTCTCCTCGGAAGAGCGGCGCACCATTCCGTGCACCTCGTAGCCCTTCGAAAGGAGCAGCTCCGCCAGATAGCTGCCGTCCTGTCCCGTGATGCCCGTAATGAGTGCGCGCTTGGTCGCCATGGTCTTTTTCGCTGTTGGCTGGAAGACGCACTTTGTACTCGACACGGTTGGCCGGAGCCAACCGTTCCCGGAGCCTTCGCACTTGAAAGGCACCCTCCGCGTGCGAAGTTACGACGGACCCACCTGCCTGGAGCCTGGTCATGCGTCACCCTCTCATCCTCGCCCTGGCGGCGCTCCTCAGTGGAGCGACCGCCTTCGCCCAGCCCGTGCGGGTGTCCCCGGTCCGTCAGACGACTCCGGACCCTGGCGCCAGCGGAGCGACCCTGCGCGACGTCGCCATCTGGGTCGGGAGCGCGGATGGCGGCGCCGACAGCCTGCTCTTGACGGCGTATGACAATGCCAACTCCGGGCTCTTCACCTTCGGGTTGAATGGTCAACAGGTGGAGTCGGAGTTCGACGGACCCACGCTGAGCATCTCGCTGCGGGACGGCTTCCGGCTGGGCAACGACACCCTGTCGCTCGCGGTGACGGCGAACAGTGTCAACGGGTTGTCGGCCTACCGCGTGGATGGTCAGCGCGCGAACAACAAGGTGGAGCGCATCAACCTGGCGCCGCTCGTCAACAACAGCACGCAGTTCACCAGCGTGGCGCTCTATCGCAGCCCCACCTCCGGTCGGTTCTTCGTGTTCGCGGGCAACCCGTCCGGCACGCTCCAGCAGTTCGAGTTGTCCGGTGAGGACGGCGGGATGTCGGCCACCCTGGCGCGCGATGCGTTGGCCGTGGGTGGCGCCATCACCGGGCTCGTGGCGGACGAGGAGCTGGGCTACGTCTACGTGGTCCAGTCCGGCGTGGCCATCTGGCGCTACAGCGCGGAGCCCGACGGTGGCAGCAGTCGCACCGAGGTCGCCTCGCTGACGGGCTCGAACCGTGACCTGTCCGGCACCGTCAACCGGCTCGCGCTGTACCGCGGGGCCAACGCGCAGGGCTACCTGCTGGCGGCGGATACGGACTCCAACTCGTTCGGCGTGTTGGACCGCCGCACGTACGCCTTCCTGGGGTCGTTCCAGATGGTGGCGGGGGATGGTGGCATCGGCGCGGTGGAGTCGCCGCTCGCGCTGGCGGTGTCCGCGCGGCCGGTGGGCCCCGAGTTCCTCGATGGCCTGTTCGTCGCGCAGGACTCCAACAACAGCAACCTGCAGAACCTGAAGCTGGTGGGTTGGGACAAGGTGGCGCAGGCCTTCACGCCGCCCCTGCGCATCGACACGCGACCCTCGCAGGGGGACGGCGGCACGGATGGCGGCTCCGACGCGGGCTCGGACGGCGGTGGAGGTGGGGGCGGTGGGCCCGGGCCGGGCATCCCGGGAGGGGGTGGCATCCCAGGCGACTCGGACGATGGGTCGGGTTGCACGTGCGCCTCCGCGTCGGTGCCTGGCAGCGTGCTGTTCGGGCTGCTGGCCCTGGGCCTGTCGGTGCGCCGTCGCCGCGAGCGCTGAAGCGCGTTGAATCACGGCGCGCGGCGGGGTGAAGTGCGGACGCTCATGCGTTCACCGCGTCCCTTCCTCGTCGCGCTCGCGACCTGTGCCGCCGCCTGTGCTGGCACACCCGCCACCCCGACGCCCTCCGCGTCCCCGGCCGAGCCCGTGCGGCTCACCCTGGTGGGGCTCAACGACTTCCATGGCAACGTGGAGCCACACCGCACGCGGCTCGCCGACGGGCGCGTGGTGGAGGAGGGCGGCGCCGCCACCCTCGCCGCGTATGTCGCTCGGCTGCGCGCGGACAACCCGGACGGTGTGCTGCTGCTGGATGGTGGGGACCTCTTCCAGGGGACGCTGGCCTCCAACCTCACCGAGGGCGCCGTGGTGGTGGACGTCTACAACCACCTGGGCTTCACCGCGGCGGCCATCGGCAACCACGAGTTCGACTACGGCCCGGTGGGCGCCTCGCCGATGGCGTCGAATCCGGAGGAGGACCCGCTCGGTGCGCTGAAGGCCCGGGTGAGGCAGGCGCGCTTCCCGCTGCTGTCCGCCAATCTCCGGGACGCGGCCACGGGCAAGACGCCCGCGTGGCTCGGCAATGACGGCACGCACCTGCTCACCGTGAAGGGCGTGCGCGTGGGCGTGCTGGGGCTCACCACGGAGTCCACGCCGAGCGTCACCAACCCCGCCAACGTCGGCTCCCTGCGGTTCCTGCCGCTGGCGTCCTCGGCGCTGGAGGCCTCTCGCTCCCTGCGAGCGCGCGGCGCGGACGTGGTGGTGGCGGTGGCGCACGCGGGGGGGCATTGCCCGGACCTGTCGAATCCGCGTGACACCGCGAGCTGCGAGCGTGGTGACGCGGAGATTGTCGACATGCTGGCCGCGCTGCCTCCGGGCACGCTGGACGCGGTGGTCGCCGGGCACACGCACCAGGTGATGGGCCACTTCATCCAGGGCGTGCCCGTCATCGAGACGACCGGGCAGGCGCGTTCGGTGGGGGTGGTGGAGCTGTTCGTGGACCCGGTCCGCCGACGCGTGGAGCCGTCGCTCACCCGCATCCAGGCCGCGATTCCCCTGTGCGCTCAGGTGGATGCGGTCCACGGGGACTGCGATGGCCGCAGGCTGCGCGAGCGCGCCGAGGTGAAGCTGGTGCCGTCGAGGTTCCTGGGCGCCGAGGTGCGGCCGGACTCGGACGTGGAGGCGTTGCTCGCGCCCACGCTGGCGGAGGTGGACGCGGCGCAGCGGCGGGAGGCGGGCGTGTCGTGCACGTCGCCGCTGGCCCGGGGCTTCACGGAGGAGGGGGCGCTGGGCAACCTCGTCGCGGACGCGCTGCGCGAGGCGGTGGGCGCGGACGCCGCGGTGATGAACCCCGGTGGCATCCGCGCGGACCTGCCGGGTGGGACGCTGTCCTTCGGCCACGTCTACCAGGCGCTGCCCTTCGACAACACGGTGGCGGTGCTGACGCTCTCCGGCACGGAGCTCGTGCACCTCTTGAAGCTGGCGCACGGCGTGGAGCGCGGGGCGGTGTTCGCGGTGTCCGGGCTGGAGCTGACGCTGGCGCGCTGCCCGGGACCGGGGCGACTGCTGTCCGTGACGTTGGAGGGGGGAGCGCCCCTGGTCGCGGAGCGGCGCTACCGGGTGGCGGTGCCGGACTTCCTCGCGCGGGGCGGGGACGGGGTGGAGGGCGTGACGCGGCCGTTGCCGCCCGAGCGCGCGGAGCTGGCCCCGTTCCAGGGAATGGACCTGCGCGAGGCGTTGATCGCCTACGGCCGTTCCCATGGGGGCGTCCTGCCCACGCCGGCCCTGGGACGGGTGCGCTACAGCGGTGTCGCGGAGTTGTGTCCCACCGCCTCGCGTTGAGGGAGCCAGGGCTGAAAATTCGCCCGGGGGTTGATCCGCTGGGAGTGAACGGGCTCGTCCAACCCTTGGAAACTTCGATGAAAACGCTCCCGGGCCGAATTTTCGGCCTGGGATCAGTTTTCAACGGGAGGAAGGGGCCTTACTCTATGTCTCGCGAGTGCCCGTGCCGAGGTGGCCCCATCAGGGACTGCGTGCGAGGGCCCCCGAGAGCGGGAGGGACTGACATGCTCTACAAAGTGACCCCGATGATGCCGCCGCCGCCGGAGAAGGCGAAGCCGCGTGACCCGGGGCAACCGCAGCCGCGCAAGCGGCGCAAGTCCGCTGTCTACGACGCGGATGGTCACGAGGTCCTCATCTCGTTGATGTGCATCAAGTGCCGCACCCTGAAGCCGTTGGCCCAGTTCGGGCTGCGGAAGATGGCGGACGGTGCCATCCGGAACCAGCCCTGGTGCCGCACGTGCCGCTCGGGCGCGGGGACCAAGAAGCCCAAGGCGGGCAAGGGTGAGGCCGCCGCGCCTTCCGAGCCCGCGCCGGTGCTCCAGGTCGTCGAGCGCGCCGCGCCCAAGGCCGTCGCCGAGCCCGCCTCGGCCGACGTGCTCCCGGCCGTCCGGGGCTGATCGCCTCGTCGAGGCTCCAGCGAAGACTCCCACGAGGTCGCGTGCCCCGCACCGACCCTCAGGGGAGGCCTCTTGGCTCACGCGGCTTGAGCGTTCGTCGAAGTCTCGAAGTGTGACTCCCGCGAGGTCGCGTGCGCTGCACCGACCCGTGAGGGCGCTTTCGGCTCACACGGGGCTCGGTGCCCCGTGGAGCCGCCCCTTCATTCAGGACAGTCGGAGCCCCGCGGGCAGCGTGTCGCCGAGCGCGCGCGCTTCGTCCGCCGCCTCCAGCGCCACGACCTCGCGCACCATCCGCACCCACGTCTCGGACGCCTTGGCCGCGACGAGCGCCTGGGCCGCGCGCTCGCGCAGCGCCGGGTCCACGTCCCGGGTCCTGTCCCCGGTGAGCCGCGCCAGCTGCGCCGCCGCGAACGGCGCCCCGTCGATCTTGCGCAGGTCCATCTCCAGCAAGAGCGTCAGCCACGCCTCGGTCGTCTCCACGTCCACGACCTTGTGGCTGCTGCCGTAGAGCGGCACGCGCGCGCCCAGTCGTCCCAGCGACCACGCCCACGGGCCTCCGGACTTCGCCTCGGCCTTCAGGCGCTCGGCGATCCACCGGCCCAGCTCCGCCTTGTCCCCAAGCGACAGGTGCTCAAGTGACGCCGCGGTGCGCACCATCTCCTCCAGCCCCTCGGGCTGGATGCCCTTGAGCTTGCCGGCGGCGGGTGCGTTGGGTGGCACTTTCCTCGACAGGTGCGGCTGCAGATACGCGTAGAGCTTCTGCTGCCGCGCCTCCGTCAACCCACCGGCGATGCGCCGCCACATCACCCAGAACTCCGTCCACACCGCCTTGTCCGTGTGGTGCTGCACCAGCGCGTCGAACAGGCTGAAGGTCTGCTCCGCGCGCCAGCCATCCAGCGGATAGCCGAAGCCCGGGCGCAGCGAGAAGCCCGTGAGGCTGTAGAACACACGCTCGTGGTCCTCGGTGCGACGGCGCTTGCTGGCGCCCGCGTACAGCGTGCTCCACATCTCGCGCAGCACTGGCACTCGCCACGTCTCGCGCGGCCCCAGCGCCTTCTCCAACGTCCGCCCCAACTGCTTCACGTCCTTGGGACCCAACGGCAGCGGCTTGTTGCCGTAGACGCGCTCGATGTTGTCCTTGGCCTCCACGAAGCGCGCGGGCATGGACTCGGTGACGGTCAGCTCGTGCGAGCCCCCCGTGCCGCGCAGCTCGAACTCCAGCCGCCAGCGCTCGTCCGCGACGTCGGAGACGCAGTACAGCTCCAGCGTGCCAATCTCCGTCAGCGCCGCCTGCAGGTGCACCGGCACCTCCGCCACCTTGCCCGCCGCCCCCTTGAGCAGCGTGTGGATGGGCGGCAGCGGCTTCAGGTCCTCCGCCAGCGGCACGAGGTCTCCAGGCTTGTCGATGCGGTCGCTCGTCGTCGAGTAGAGCTGGAACTGTACGGGCCTGCCCAGGGTGAGCGTGAATGGGCGCTCGCCCAGCTCCACCTTCTGTCCCTCCTCGAAGCCGCGAGGGATGAGGCACAGGGCGGGCTGCTCCGCGCTGTCCGCGGGGCGCTGCAGGCCCACGTAGTACGCGCGCGCCGCGCCTCCGCCGATGCGCAGGCCATGCCCACGCCGCACCAGTCCGTAGTACGCCGCGCCCCGCGCCACCGCGAGCTCCAGCGACTCGTGGCGCAACAGCGAGATGCGCGGCGCGTCCGGCCACCACCCCGAGACGGCCTCCACCAGCCGCTCCGAAATCCAGGGCGAGTTGAAGACGCCGCCGTTGAGCAGGATGGCGTCGGGGCGGGGGAGGGCCCCCTCGAACGCGGGCGTCTCGCCCAGCGCCGCGAAGCCCGCCGCCGCGTGCTGCGCGAGGAACGCCGCCAGGTGGCGCGTCACCGCCGCGTCCTGCACGTACGGCAGGCCCAGCTCCTGGAGCGCCATGCGCGCGGCCCGGCGAGGCCGCTCCGTGGGCGGCGTGCGCGGGAAGAACCCATCCAGCACCAGCGCGTGCGCCTCCTCGCGAGACAGCTCGGAGGACAGCGTGCCCCCCAACAGCCGGCTGCCCTCGCCCACGAGCGACACGCCGTACTTCTCCGGAGGCGCCTTGCCCAGCAGCGCCTCCTTCGCGGTGCGCGCGGCCTGGATGGCCTGCGTCCACTGCGTGGCGGACAGCCGCCGCCCGTCGGAGAAGAGCTTCTCCTCCACGCGCCGGGCCAGCGCCGCGTCCATGTTGTCGCCCCCCAGCATCAGGTGGTCGCCCACGGCGAGCCGCCGCAGCATGGGGCCCTCGGGCGACACCCCCGCGTGCACCAGCGTGAAGTCCGTGGTGCCGCCGCCCACGTCCACCACCAGCACCAGCCGGACGTGCGAGAGCGTCTGCTCCAGGTCCGAGCGGTGGCGCGCGGTGTAGTCGTAGAAGGCCGCCTGCGGCTCCTCCAACAACGTGAACTTCTCCAGCCCCGCCTTGCGAGCGGCGCTCACGGTGAGCGCGCGCGCGGCCTCGTCGAACGAGGCGGGGACCGTGATGACGACCTCCTGCTGCGACAGCGGCGCTTCCGGGTGCGCGAAGTCCCACGCGCGCGCCAGGTGCGTGAGCAGGAGCGCGCTGGCGTCCACGGGGGACAGCTTCGCCACGTCCGCCGGCGCGCCCCACGGGAGGATGGGCGCGGAGCGGTCCACGCCCGGGTGACACAGCCAGCTCTTGGCGCTGGCGATCAGCCGGCCCGGCACGCGCGAGCCCTGCCAGCGCGCCAGCTCTCCCACCACCCACGGCCCGCCGTCATCGCCCCAGGGCAGGCGCAGCGACTCCGCGCTCAGCTCGTGGCCCGCGGGCACGTACACGGTGGAGGGAAGCAACGCGCGCGGCGCCACCTCCCCCTGTCGGACGAGCTGCGAGACGGGGAAGTCCTCCACGGGCGCGCTCGCGCCCCGGGCGGGGTCCACGGACGCCACCGCGCAGTGGGTGGTGCCCAGGTCGATGCCGACGATTCGCATACACCTCCGGTTGCCGGTCGGCGTTCTACTCCTTCATGCGGACGTTGAGCTCCAGCTTCCAACGTCCGTCGCCACCTTTCTCCAGGCACCGCAGCTCCAGCGTCCCGACCTCCGTCACCGCCGCCTGCAGGTTGACGGGCGTCAAATCGCCGAAGGCCGCGGGCTGTCCGGGCATGGTGGTCTCGATGGGGGCCAGCTCCTCCATCTCCCCCTTCGCCAGCTCGTCCGCCACGTCCTCCACCATCATTCCGACGCGGTCATCGCGCCGCATCGACGAGGAGAAGAAGCGGAAGCTCGTGGGCTCCCCCGTGACGAGCCCGAACTCCTGCGGCGGCACGTCCGCCTGCGTGCCCTCCTCCATGCCGAAGGGCGCCACGCACAGCGCCTTCACCGGAGGCTCGAAGCCCGGCACCGCCGGCATCGACGACTCCACGCCCACGTAGTACGCGCGCGCCGTGCCGCCGCGGATGCGCAGGCCGTTCCCCTGGCGCACCCAGCCGTAATACGCCGCGCCGCGCGCCACCGAGAGGTCCAGGTCCGCGCCCTCCAGCTCCTTCGCCGGCTGGCCGCCGTCCGCCCTCAGCCACAGGTTGAGCACCTCCATGACGCGCGCCTTGAGCGGCCCGGCCTTGAAGACGCCACCGTTGAAGAGCACCGCCGTCGGGTGCAGGAAGGACTTGTCGCCCACGTCCACCGGCGCGTCGTGGCTGGACTTCAGCGCCTGCGCCTGCCGGGTGAGGAAGGCCGCCAGGTGCCGCGACACGCCCGCGTCCTGCGCGTAGGGCAGCGCCATCTGCGCCAGGCCCGTGCGCCGCGCGGTGCGAGGCAGCTCCGCCAGCGGCGTCACCGGGAAGAAGCCGTCGGTGAGGACCCGGTCCAGCTCCTCGCGCGTCAGCTCCGTGCGCAGCGTGCCGCCGATGAGCGACGAGCCCCGGCCCGGGATGGAGATGGGCACCTTGTCCAGCGAGGTGTCCGCGTACAGCGTCTCCTTCGCCTGCCGGCATCCATGGGTGAGGGCGTTGAACTGCCACGGGTCCAGCTTCTTGCCCTCGGCCGCCAGGCGCTGGTTGAGCGTGTGCGCCAGCGCCAGGTCCATGTTGTCGCCGCCCAGCAGGATGTGGTCGCCCACCGCCACGCGCAGCAGCTCCACCTCGCCGTCCCGGTCCTTCACGGTGATGACGGAGAAGTCGGACGTGCCGCCGCCCACGTCCACCACCAGGATGACCTCGCCGGGCTTCACCTGCTGGCGGAACGTCTCGCCCATCGCCTCCAGCCACGCGTACAGCGCGGCCTGCGGCTCCTCCAACAAGGTGAGGTGTTCGATGCCCGCCGCCTTGGCCGCCTCCAGCGTCAGCTCGCGCGCCGCCGCGTCGAACGAGGCGGGGACGGTGACGATGACGTCCTGACGGGCCAGCTGGTTGCCGGCCTCCTCGCGCCCCTGGGCGAAGGTGGAGTCCCACGCCTCCTTGAGGTGGCGAAGGAACCGGGCGGACGCATCCAGCGGGGACACCCGCTGCACGTCCTCCGGCGCCTGCCAGGGCAAGAGCGGCGAGCGCCGGTCCACGCCCGGGTGCGACAGCCAGCTCTTGGGCGAGGACACCAGCCGCGTGGGCACCTTGGCCCCGTGCGAGCGCGCCAGCTCGCCGATGACCGAGGACGCGTCCGGGTTCCACGGCAGCGCGAGGCTCCCGGGTGGGAACTCCTGCGCCGCGGGCAGGTACAAGAAGGAGGGCAAGAGCGGACGGGCCTCCACGGTACCGGGCGCCGTCAGTTGCGGGATGGGCAGCATGGACTGCGAGCGGCCCCGAGGCTTGCCGTCCTCGAGATTGAAGTACGACACCGCCGAGTGGGTGGTGCCAAGGTCGATGCCGATGGAATAGCGGGCCATATCGGGCTTGAACTCCTGGGGGGCTCCCTTTTGTCCGGTCTGCCTGTCCGCCGGGTGACGCTCAGGCGAGCTCGACTTCCGCCGGAGCAAGCACTCGCGGGTCCATGGCGGTGCTCACCGCCGGGAACTTCACTTCCGTCGTCACCCAACCATGGTGGCGCAGCGCCCCGGTGTGGGGCGGGGTGCCCGTCACGTTGCCGGTGAGGCGGATGCGCTGGGCGTCGAAGCCCGCGGGCACCGTCACCGACGCGCCCTCCGACTCGGGCAGCACCGGCTTCACGGTGAAGTACTGGCCGAGCACCTTGCGGCACCCCTCATGGACGGTGCGGCACGCGGCCCCCACCTCGGCGTCCGAGTAGGCGGCCACGTTCTCCTGGAGGAAGTCCACCAGCCGCCCCTCCCGCTGCAGCATCGCCAGCAGCGTCAGGGCGCTGGCGTGCTCGCGCTCGGGCGGCAGGGCGGGGGGCGGCTCGGGGGGCTTCACCGCCGGGGCCGGGGGGGCGGGCGTGGCCTCACCGGAGGGGAGCAGGTTCAGCTGTCCGGCGTCGTAGGCCCGGCTGGCCGGAAGCACGGCGCGGGCGAAGTCTCCGGAGACGAGGCAGCGCCAGAAGCAGAGCCAGGCGAGCCAGAACCGCGCGAAGAACGACAGGGAGGCGGACGGGTCAGTCATCGGCTCCGGATAACAAAGCCCGCCTGCTTTGCAATTCGGCAGTTGCTCGAAATGCCCCAAATGCAAAGGGCCTCACGGTTTCCCGTGAGGCCCTTCGTTTGCTGCATGGTGGAGGTGGACGGGATCGAACCGACGACCTTCGCATTGCGAACGCGACGCTCTCCCAACTGAGCTACACCCCCACAACGGGCCCTGCGTGCTGCGCCTTGGCGTTTTGGGCCGCCGAAGGTGAACGGGCTAGTACCGGACCCCTTCCCTGCTGTCAAGCGCAAGCCTTCGGGTCTCATCCGTGCGATTGACGTGCCGCGCAGCGGATGCCATAAAAACCCCTCTTCTCAGGCGTACCCTTTCCGCCCGGTGTCCCTCCCCCCGGTAATGTCTACCTCCCCTTCGAAGACGTTGAGCCCGGCAGAGCTCGCGAAGCTCGAACACGCGTTCGCTTCCGATCCCTCGTCCGCCGCCTACAAGCCTCTAGCCGAAGCGTACCTGAGCATGGGCCGCTTCATGGAGGCGATGGTCGTCTGCAAGAAGGGCGTCAAGGCGCACCCGAACGCTGCCGACCCTCGCCTGTTGCTCGCCCGCGTGTACGCGGAGCAGGGCAAGGACAAGAAGGCCCTGGAAGAGGCGCTCGGCGCGCTCCAGGTCCAACCCGAGGACAAGGGCGCGCTGCGCATGGCCGGCGCCCTCCAGCTGAAGACGGGTGAAGCCGAGCCCGGCAAGGCGAACCTCCTCAAGGCCTACAGCGTGGACCCGGGAGATCCGGACACCGTCACGCTGCTCCAGCAGCACAAGATCGACCCGCCGCGTCCGGCCGCGCCCCCGGCGCCCGTCGCCGCGCCGCCCGTGCTCGCGCCCACCGCCACGCAGCAGTCCGCCGCGTCGCTGGCCAGTGGCGTCGCCGCCACCGCGGGCACCTCCGAGCCTGTCGCCACGCCCAAGCCCGCGGCCACGCCGCGCGCGCCCTCGGGTCCTTCGGCGCCGGTGCGCGCCGAGCCGGCCGCCCAGCGCCAGGCCCCGGCCCAGCCCCGCCGCCCGCAGCCGGTGGTGGCGGACGAGGTCGAGGACGACGACGAGGACGACTCGCCCCGTGGCCGCCGCAACTCGCAGCAGGGTGGGGGCAAGGGCAAGTGGGTGACGGTGGCGCTGTTGGGCGCCCTGGTGCTCTTCATCCCCGGCTACATGATGTACACGCGGCACACCCGCAACGTCGCCCGGGAGCTGAAGAAGCACCTGGAGGCGTCCGCGGAGCTGCTCAAGCGCGACTCCTTCGACAGCTACAAGAAGGCGTGTGAGGAGGCCGACAAGGCGCTGGAGGTGAACTCCGACTCCGGCCTGGCCCATGGCTACCTGGCGTACGCCTACGCCATCCGCTGGGGCGAGCACGGTGGCGGCGACGAAGCGCGCCGCCGCGCCGAGGAGCACCTGGCCGCGGGCATGAAGGCGGGCGACGTCAGCTCGCAGCTCATCGCGGCCGAGGCGCTCGTGCAGACCTACGGTGGCAAGGGCAAGGAGGCCCTGGGCAAGCTGGAGGAGACGGTGAAGGGCCTGGACGCCCAGGGGCGCTCCAGCTCGCTGCTCTACCTGACGCTCGGCCTCATCCAGATGAACGCCGGTGACCTGGACCGCGGCCGCGACTCGCTGGAGCGCGCCCAGGTGCTCGCGCCGGACGACCCGCGCATCTACTCGGGCCTGGGCGCGGTGTACCGCCGGCTGGGCCAGGACAACACGGCCTGGAAGAACTACGACCTGGCCCTGCGCTACGAGAAGGACCACCCGGAGTCGCTCTTGGGTCGCTCCCTCTTGATGCTGGACCAGGACGCGCCCAACTACCCCATGGTCCAGTCCATGCTGAAGAAGCTGCTGGACGCCGAGCCGCCGCCGTCGCCCCGTCAGCTCGCCGCCGCGCACATGGCGCGCTCGCTGCTGGTCAGCCGCGTCTCCGCGGCGCTGCCCAACGAGAAGCCGGACACGCAGCAGAAGCTGGTGGAGGCCACGGGCGTGCCGCTGGACGCGCAGAAGGCGCGCGCGGAGATGCTCAAGAGCGAGGAGACGGGCTTCACGCTCGACAAGCAGAACCCGGACCTGCACCTCATCAAGGGCCGCCGGTTGCTCACCGAGGGCAACTTCGACCTGGCCGCCGAGGAGATCCGCAAGGCCATCCGCGTGGACGGCTCGCGCGCCCAGTTCCACGTCGAGCTGGCCAAGGCCCTCATGGGCAAGCAGGGCGGCGAGAAGGAAGCCGCCGAGGCGCTCCAGACGGCCCTCAAGACGATGGGCGACAGTCCCAAGCTGGTGGTCATGCTGGGCAACGCCTTGCGCCGCCAGGGCAAGCTGGATGACGCGCTCAAGCAGTACGAGCGCGCGGTGAAGGACCCCAAGGCGAAGAACCCCGAGGCCCGCCTGGCCATGGGCGCCATCTACCGTGAGCGCTCCGACTGGACGAACGCGCAGACGCAGCTGGAGAAGGCGAGCCAGGAGTTCGTCGGCCAGCCCGAGCGCTCGGCGATTGCGCTCACGGAGCTGGCGCGCGTCTACCAGGGCAAGGGCGACGCGGCGAAGGCGGACGAGACGTACCAGCGCGCCCTCAACGCCGACGAGGCCTTCTCCCCGGCGTACTACTTCTACGCCACGCTGCTCTCCAAGGACGCCAAGCAGGGGCCCAAGGCGAAGATGCTGGCGCAGGAGTACCTCAAGCGCGACCCGAGCGGCGAGCACGCCACCGCGGCGCGCTCCCTCTCCGGGGGGTGAGCGGGGCCTACAAGCGGGGCTGATGCGCGCGGCCAGCAGGGCGCGCACGGCCCCGGGGCGCCCGGGTTGATGCCCCCCGCGAGTGGGGTTATGCCCCGGGTGTTTGCCTTCCCACGTTCTCCAGGACACGAGGACCCGGACCCGAGCCACCCCGTGGCGCAGGGCGGGCGGCCGTTCGTGTCGGGCGCGTCGCGGTGACGTGTCCTTGCCCACCCCCCGGTGGTGCCTGTATGGGAGGGCGGTTCCCGCGTCGGCAGCGTCCCTGTCACGCTCTCCCCTGGAGTCCGCTTGATCGCGCGTGCCGAGTCCGTGTCGACGACCGCGTCCGACCTGATCTCCCTGATGAAGCCCCGGCTCTCCAGCCTGGTCCTCATCACCACGGCCGGCGGCATGTGGCTGGCCCCAGGTCCTCTGTCCACGGGCAACGCCCTGGTGACGCTGCTGGCCACGGCCGGCACGGTGGGCGCGGCCAACGCGCTCAACTGCTACTGGGAGCGCCACAGCGACAAGTTCATGGCGCGCACCCAGAACCGCCCGCTGCCCTCCGGACGCATGGAGCCGGCGGTGGCGCTGTGGTTCGGCATCTCCCTGGCGGCGGTGTCCCTGCCGGCGCTGGCCCTGGGCGCGAATCTGCTGACGGCGGCGCTGGGCCTGCTCGCGCTGCTCAGCTACGTGCTGGCGTACACGCCGCTCAAGGCGCGCACCTCGGTGGCCATGCTGGTGGGCGCCGTCCCGGGCGCGCTGCCCCCGCTGATGGGCTGGACGGCGGTGACGGACCGCATCGACGCGGGCGGCTTCGCGCTCTTCGCCATCCTCTTCCTGTGGCAGATGCCGCACTTCATCGCCATCGCGCTGTTCCGCAAGGAGGAGTACGCGGCGGCGGGCCTCAAGTCGGTGCCCATCGAGCACGGCGACGAGTCCAGCCGCGCGCAGATCGTCCTCTACCTGGTGGCGCTGGTGCCCATGACGCTCTTGCCCTTCCAGCTCCACATCGCCGGCTCCTGGTACCTGGCGGCCGCGGTGTGCCTGGGGCTGAGCTTCCTGGGAGTGGGGGCGTGGGGGTTCTTCCGCCGGCTGGGGAAGCCCTGGGCGCGCCAGACGTTTCTCTTTTCGTTGATCTACCTCACCGGATTGTTCGCGGCGCTGAGCCTGGACCGCGTTCCCCGCGGCTAGGTGCGCGGGGCAGCCGGCGGAAAGTCCGCCCATGCCTGATACCTCGGTTCACACCCCTCCACCCGCGCTGCTCCACCTCGAGGGACTGACCCGACGGTTCAAGGACCGCGTGGCCGTGGACGGCCTCACGCTGTCGGTGCGGTCCGGCGAAATCCTGGGCCTGTTGGGCCCCAACGGCGCCGGCAAGTCCACCACCTTCCAGATTCTGGCCGGCCTGCTCGCGCCCGACGCGGGGCAGGTGCGCTTCGCCGGACGCGAGCTGTCGCTGAGCGACCCGGCGCTGCGCCGGCAGATGGGCATCATCTTCCAGCGCGGCAGCCTGGATGACCTGCTCACCGCGCGGGAGAACCTGATGCTCGGGGCCCGCCTGTACGGGCTGACGGGCGAGCGGGCCCGGGAGCGGGTGGAGTCGATGCTGGGACTCATCGGCCTGTTGGACCGGGGCGACGAGCGGGTGGGCACGTGGTCCGGAGGCATGCGCCGCCGGCTGGAGCTGGCGCGGGCGCTGGTGCACCAGCCGCGCGTGGTGCTGATGGACGAGCCCACGCAGGGCCTGGACGAGGCCGCCTTCCGCACCTTCTGGGCGCACCTGAAGCGGCTGCGCGACGCGGAGGGCCTGACGGTGCTGCTCACCACGCACCGGGCCGACGAGGCCGAGGTGTGCGACCGGCTGGCGGTGCTCGACGCGGGGAAGCTCGTGGCGTGTGACACGCCGGCCGCGCTGGCCGCGCGCATGGGCGGGGACATCCTCACCGTGGAGGCGCTCGAGCCGGAGACGCTGGCCCGGGAGGTCCGCGAGAAGCTGGGCGTGGACGCGAAGGTGGTGGAGGGGCGGGTGCAGGTGGAGGCCCAGCAAGGCCACGCGCTGGTGCCCCGGTTGGTGGAGTCCTTCCCGGCGGGGCGGATGTCGTCCGTCGCGCTGCGCCGCCCCACGTTGGCGGATGTGTTCCTGCAGCTCACCGGGCGCGCGCTGGGCGCCGACGTGCCGGCCGTGGAGGCCGCGCCGAGGAGACGCCGATGAACGCCGAGGTTTCCACCGCGCAGCCGCCCCCTGTGGCCGAGGACGCGCGGGCTCCGGATGCTCCGGGCACGCTGGCCCTGCAGTGGGCGACGGTGCGGGTGCTGATGGCGCGCGACGTGGTGCGCTTCTTCCGTCAGCCCAGCCGCGTCGTGGGCGCGCTGGCGCAGCCCATCCTGTTCTGGTTCGTCATCGGCTCGGGCTTCGCGGGTTCGTTCCGCGTCGAGGGCGCGCAGGGGCTGGGCTACCAGCAGTTCTTCTTCCCGGGCGTCGTCACCATGGTGCTGCTGTTCAGCGCCATCTTCGCCACGATTACGGTCATCGAGGACCGCCGCGAGGGCTTCCTCCAGGCGGTGCTCGCGGGGCCGGGCTCGCGGCTGGCGGTGGTGCTGGGCAAGGCGCTGGGCTCGTCCGCGATCGCGCTGATGCAGGCGTCCTTGTTCCTGCTGCTGGCGCCGCTGGCGGGCGTGAGCGCGGCCACCCTGAACCTGCCGCTGCTCGTGTCGGTGATGGTGCTGACGGCGCTGGCGCTGACAGGCATGGGCATGGCGCTGGCGTGGTGGGTGCGCTCGAGCGCGGGCTACCACGCGGTGATGAGCATCGTGATGCTGCCCATGTGGGTGCTGTCCGGGGCCATGTTCCCGCTGAAGGGCGCGGACACCTGGCTGTCGTGGGTGATGGTGCTCAACCCGATGCGCTTCTCGGTGGAGGGCGTGCGGCGCGCGCTGTACGGTGCCGAGGCGTCCGTGGCGGTGGGCTCGCCCCTGTCCGGCGCGGGCTGGGAGGTGCCGGTGCTGCTGGCGTTCGCGACGGTGTTCCTGGGGCTGGCGGCGGTGAGCGTCAGCCGGCGCGAATAGCGCGGACGGGCCGTTGGACAGGTTCGCGTCCTTTGACTACGAGGGAGCGCGGACGAAGTACTGGTTCACCGAGGAGATGGCACATGACGCTGCGCACGCTCGGCCTGTCGATGCTGGGAGCCGCGGGGCTGTTGGCCCTGCCCGCTTGCAAGAAGGAGGAGGCCCCGGCCACGCCTCCGCCCGCCGCGCCCGCCGAGGCGGCGCGCGCACCCGAGGAGAAGGCGCCACACGCGGCCACGCCCATCCAGGCGCCGGGCCAGACGACGAACGTCGCCGTGGGCAAGGGCGAGGTGAAGGGCACGGTGACTTTCACGGGCACGGCGCCGGCCGCGGCGGACCTGCCGCCGAGCAGCGACCCGGCCTGTGAGGGGCGGGCGTCCAAGGACGAAGCGGTGCTGGTGAAGGACGGCAAGCTGCGCAACGTGCTGGTGCGCGTGCGTGGCGCGGTGGCGGGGGCTTCCGCCGTGCCGACGGAGCCGGTGGTGGTGGACCAGTCGAAGTGCACCTACGTGCCGCGCGTGCAGGGCGCGGTGGCGGGGCAGCCCGTCGTCTTCAAGAACAGCGACGGCACGCTGCACAACGTGCGCGGCGTGGTGGGCACCAAGTCGGCCTTCAACGTGGCCCAGCCGCCCTCGGGCGCGCCGGTGCAGAAGTCCGTGCCCGCCGCGGATGACGTGCTGAAGCTCAAGTGCGACGTGCACCCGTGGATGACCGCGTTCGTGGTGAGCAACCCGAACCCGTTCTTCGCCACCACGGGCGAGGACGGCACCTTCACGATTCAGGGCCTGCCCGCGGGCACGTACACCCTGGAGGCCTGGCACGAGACGTTCGGCACGAAGAGCGCCGAAGTCACGGTGAAGGACGACGCGCCGGCCACCGTCGCCTTCGCGTTCACCGCCGAGGACGCGTCCGCGAAGAAGTAGGGCCGACAGGCCTACGCCGCCGGCAGCTCCAGCGCGCCCGGCGGCCCCGCCTTCTTCACCGTGAAGCCCACGCGCGCGCCGCCGCCCTCGCGGTTCTCCGCGAACGTCTCGCCGCCGTGCGCCTTCGCGATGCGCTGCACCAGCGCGAGCCCCAGCCCCAGCGAGCCCGCCTCACGGGCCTCTCCGCCCCGGTCCTTCCGGTAGAAGGGCTGGAAGACGCGCTCCTCCTCACCCGGCAGGAGCCCCGGGCCCCGGTCCTCCACGCAGAAGCACATGTCTTCTTCGCGCTCCTCCACCCGCAGGGTGCTCGCGCCGCCGCCGTGCTTGCGCGCGTTGTCCAGCAGGTTGGCCAGCGCACGCCCCAGCAGCGTCGCGTCGCCCACCAGCACCGCCTCCGGCAACTCCGAGTCGAGCAAATCAGACGACAACCCCGCGCGCTCCAGCGCCTGACTCGCCAGCGTGCGCCCGTCCAGCACCCGGGGCGTGAGCTGTCCGAAGTCCAGCCGCGAGCTCGCGAGCAGCTCGCCCACCAGCGCGTCCAGCTCCACCACCTCGCGGTCCACCTGGTCCAACGTCTTGGGATTCCCCCCGCCGTCGCGCAGGAGCTCCGTCAGCACGCGCATCCGCGCCAGCGGCGTGCGCAGCTCGTGGGACACCGCCGCGAGCAGCTCGCGTTGGTCCGCCACCTGCTTCTCGATGCGCCCCGCCATGTCGTTGAAGGCGACCGCCAGCACCGTGAACTCACCCGTCGCGTGGGGGAGGACCTCGGCGCGAGCGTCGAGCCGTCCAGCGCCCAGCGCCTTGGTGGCCTGCACCAGCGCATCCACGGGCTTGGCCAGCCTGCGCGCCATCTTCCCGGAGGCCATCCACAACATGAGGCACGCGGCGACCAGCGGGAGGATCAACTTCATCTTGTTCTTGGCGCGCTCGCTCCCGTAGCACAGTCGCACCTGTCCCAGCGTGGTGTCTCCGCGCACCACGGGGAGGGACATCTCCGTGCTGTTGCACAGCCCTCCGGCCAGCACGAGCAGCTTGCCCGACGCGTCCTTCAGCTCCACGTCGATGTCCAGATCCCGGGCCACGGACTGCGCCAGCGCCTCCCTGCGCGCGGGCTCGTCCCAGACCTCCTCGAAGCGGTGGCTCGCGAAGTTCTTGAGCCGGACCATCTCCTGCTTCCAGGTGGTGCCCCCGACGATGTTGAACACCAGGCCCACCACCAGGCCCGTCAGGGAGATGGTCAACCCGAACCACATGAACAGGCGCCGGTGCAGCCGGGCCCGCACGAAGTGGCCCAGCCGGCTCATGCGCCAGTGGCTCCAGTGCGCCTGGTGGTGTCGCCTCCACCGCTCGATGTGCTCGTGCCGGGGATGCTTCCCCCAACCTCCGGATGGACGTCGCCCCCAGCCCGGACGCTTGTCCGACGCGGAGTCATCGCTCGCCCACTGCCCGCCCTGTCCCTGGGCCCGGGCCTCCTCCACCTCTCGGTGGAGCCATCGTGAGAACTCCTCGGCCTCCTCGCAGCTCAAGTCCCACGGGCCGCAGTCGTCGCGGCGCCAGGGGGAGGAGCGCCTCGGCTCGCCCTTGCCACCCTTGTCGTTCCGGCGGCCCATCAGAGGCCCTCTTTGGCGAAGACGTAGCCCACGCCACGCACCGTCTTGATGAGCCGCGCGCCGATGTCGCCCAGCTTCTGGCGCAGGTGGGAGATGTGCACGTCCACCGTGCGCTCGCCCACCACCGTGTCGCTGCGGCCCGCCTCACCCAGCAGCGCGTCCCGGGGGATGACGCGGCCCGCGCGACGCACCAGCGCCACCAGCAGGTCGAACTCCAGCCCCGTCAGGTCCACCAGCTTGCCCTCCGCGCGCACCTCGCGCCCGGCCACGTCGATGGACAACCCGCCCGCCTCCAGCCGGTCCGCCACCGCCGACGGCTGCGAGCGCCGCAGCACCGCCCTCAACCGCGCCAGGAGTTCCCGGGGGCTGAAGGGCTTGGGCAGGTAGTCGTCCGCGCCCAACTCCAACCCCACCACGCGGTCCGTCTCGTCCCCCTTCGCGGTGAGCATGACCACGGGGATGCGGCTCTTGGCGCGGATGCGCTTGCACACCTCGAGGCCGTCCATGCCCGGCATCATCACGTCCAGCAGCACCGCGTCGTAGGCACTGGCCTCCAACGCCGCGAGCCCCCGACCTCCATCCGGGGCATGCGTCACGCTGACGCCGTTCTGCCCGAGGTACTGCGCGAGCAGTTCATACATGCGGGTGTCATCGTCGATGAGCAGGACGCGTGTGGACATGGACGGAGTCGATATTAACGCGGCCCGGGCGCTGGAGCCTGGGTCGTGGTGGAGGGCGGCGAGTCGGCGGCCGCGGTGGCGTCCGGGGGGCACTCGGGCCCGTTGGCCGCAGGCGCCCGACGTCCCCAGCGCTCCGCCCCCCTGTCGCCGCGACAGGGGCTGTCATGGCGGGAGAGGCTCTGGAAGCCGGAGATGAAGCCTCCGATGACGCCCAGGGTGAGGACGACGATGAGGATGCCGCGGCGGGGTCGCATCATGAACATGGGGTTCTCCGATTCGTGGGTGAATGGGTTTCAGACCATCGGGTGGTCATCGCCTCGCCAGCCCCGGTGCCCGCCACAGCGGCGCCCGTGCCACCCGGGGCCTCCGCCGTAGCCATGGCCCCAGCCGTGCTCGAGGAGGTCCGCCAGCTCGCGGCGCTGGCGCGGGTCCAACGCCTCGTGCACCTGCGAGAGCGCGCCCTGCAGCGTCTTGCGCGCGTTCTCCACCGCGACGTCGTGCCGCGCGAAGAGCTCCCGCAACGCGGCCCCGTCGAAGTGCTCCCCCCTCAGCGCGGCGCCCATGGCGGCACGGCTGGGGCGCACCTCGTCACGCAGCTTGTCGAAGGCCTCGGTGAGCTCCTCGGTCGCCTGGACGATGACCTTCTCCTGGCCCGGAGAGGTCTCCAGCCGCTCGAACAGCCAGCGCAGGCGCATCCGCCATCCGAAGCGGCCGCCCCGACGAGGCCCCTGGTGGCGCCAGCCGCGGCCACCCCGCACGGTGTAGAAGAGGCCGGCCAGACAGGCCGAGCCGAACAGAAATCCGAACATGAGGGTCCTGCTCCTTCCCAGCGGAGCGGGCCGGGATGGCGCGCTTCCGTCTTGGATGGGCAGGAAGGTAGAGGGCGGGTGTGAAGCCAACGCCCGGGACCCCGTGAAGAAACATGAAGCGCTTTCGCACCTTCTCGGGATGAAGGAGCGAGTGTAGGCTGTTGACCTCTGGAGCGATTTTCAGCCCCTCGGACTGTCCTCTGGCCGACGACCGCCTGCCCGCTGGGTGGGGGTCGGGTGGACAAAGGAGAAGTTGAGGTAGATTCTCGCTTCAGTGTCGGAGCGATGTCCGCCCCGCACTGGCGGTCCGGCTGGTCCCGGGTCGCCGTCTAGCAGAAAGAAGAAGGTCACATGGCATTCGGTACTGTGAAGTGGTTCAACGACGCCAAGGGTTTCGGCTTCATCGCGCAGGACAGCGGTGAGGACGTGTTCTGCCACCACACCGCCATCAACATGGATGGCTTCCGCACCCTGCAGGAGGGGCAGAAGGTGGAGTTCGAGGTGACCCGTGGCCCCAAGGGCCTGCAGGCGCAGAACGTCCGCGCAGCGGGTTAATCGCGTCATCCTGGCCACCCTTGAGTGAGCCCGAGGCCCGGTCTTCCCTAGGGGAGGCTGGGCCTTCGTCTTTGCGGGGTCCGGCCCGTCGGGCAGGCGGGCGTGAGCGTGGCGTGCGTGTGTCCCGGACGCGGGGCTTACCTTCGACGGGAACGCGCGGCGCATCCGCCGCCTTGACGCCCGAGGGCGAAGGAGACGAGCCATGGGGGATACCAGCGTGAAGAAGGTGGAGAGCCGGCACTCGCCCCGGGGAGAGATGGGGCAGAAGTACCTGGCCTCCGGCGTACGGGTGTCCATGCGGCTGTGGGAGGACGAGCCGCCAGGGGAGCCCAAGCCGGCCGCGCCGCGCGACTACGAGACGGTGGGCTTCGTGCTGAAGGGCCGCGCGGAGCTGCACCTGGAGGGACAGCTCATCCTGCTCAACCCCGGCGACTCGTGGCTCGTGCCGCGCGGCGCCAGCCACACGTACAAGGTGCTGGAGACGTTCTCCGCGGTGGAGGCCACCAGTCCTCCCGCCGCCGTGCACGGCCGCGACGAGGGCGCGGAGCAGAAGCCCGCGAAGGCGTGACGGAGGGCCGTGGGGCTTCAGGGCTCCGGCGGGGCCTCTTCGAGGGGCTCCGCCGCCTCCAGTGCCACGTCGGAGGTCGCCTGCGTGGCGTCGCGGCACTGGATGGTGCCCTTCACCCAGTGGCGCCGGTTCACGGGCGAGTCCGTGACGATGAGGGACGTGCTCGAGCTCTTCCCGACGAAGAGGAGCGGCCCGCCCTGGCTCCCCGTGTCGAAGGACCAGTCGTACTCGCGCCCCTGGCACAGCTCTGCGGCCCGTCGGTGGAAGTAGCCCTGCAGCGTGCCCAGGTGCGTCTGCGGATTGCCGCGCACTTCAATCTGGAGGACGCCTGGGGCCACCTCCATGTCGTGATAGCCGCCCGAGCCGGTCATGGGCTGGTACGGCGTGACGCACGCGCCGCAGAGCAGCGGCACGCAGGCGGCGAGGGCTCGGCGCGAGAAGGTCATCCTCTGTCTATTCGGACGCAGCCTCGCTTCCTGGTCGTGCCTCAGGTGTCCGGAGGTGTTGCTCCAGGAAGGAGAGGATTCACGAGGACGTCTCCGCCTCGCTCTTCTTGCTGCTGAAGCCGTGGCCGTCGTCGGGGAGGACGAAGTAGTCGACGGCCACGCCGTTCTTCCGCACGGCCTCCACGAACGCGTCCGTCCGGGCCTTGGGCACGCGCGGGTCCTGGGCCCCCTGGATGACGAGCAGGGGCCTGCGAATCCGCTCCGCGTGGAACCGGGGCGAAATCTCCCGCAGCATCGCCGCCTGGGTCTGGGGATTGCCCAGCTCCTGATAGAGCGCCTCGCGCAGCGCCTCCTTGTGGGGCGGCAGCTCCTCGAGCGCGCTCAGCCAGTCGGTGATTCCGAACGCGTCCACGCCCACGGCGAAGACGTCGGGGTGGAAGGCCATGGCCGCGAGCACCATGTAGCCGCCATAGCTGGGGCCCAGGATGGCCACGCGCTCGCCGTCTACATAGGCGAGGCTGGCCAGATACTTCTTCGCCTCGACGGGATGGCGAGGATGACAAGGACTTGCATGGGCATGGACCCGGGGCGTCTGGGATGGCATCGACAGGCGGAGGCGGCACTGTCCTCCGCCTGTCGAGTGCGTTCAAGGCGCCACGGAGAAGAATGCGCTGGAGGCCATGGAGGAGCGGTAGGGGGCTCGCTCTCGTGTGGCGACCGGTGCCTGCTCCACGTCCCACAGGGGGGCGTCGATGGCAATCACACTCACGACGAAGTGGGTGCCCGGCTCCAGCCGGTCTGGCGGCAGGCGCACCTCCTGGACCGAGGCGGGCACGTCGATGATGCCGCTGTTCACGAGCACCCCGAACATCGGGTAGTACCGTCGGAGCACCACCTCATAGGCCGTGGGATGGCCCACCGCCGGAGGCCGCCAGGAAATCACCGGATGGACCGAGTCCACCTCGTGGGGGGTGTTGGCCGACTTCCAGTCGATGCGCAGGGAGCGCGGCGGCGACAGCTTCGGGACGATGGGCCCGGAGGTGAGGTCCTCGAGCTTCTCGATGGCGGAATAGCCTCCGAACACGTTGACGAAGCGCTCGGGGTTGTCCGGCCTCTGCAAGTCATAGGTGGTGCTGTAGTTCACCCGTCCGACCACGCCCCAGTCTGAAGGGTAGGGATTGCCGAATCGCAGGGGGGCCGCGAAGTCGGAGGCACTCCCCCTGGGCAGGTCCATTCGGAGCATGGGCAGGCTTTCGGCCACGCGCTGCTCCGGGGTGGAGGTATGGGGCGTGGAGAGGACCTCGAACCAGATCGAACCTGGAAGGGCGCGAGCGTTGACCTGCGGGACCAGGCGCGCGAACTCGGACAGACGCCAATCCAGGGGGACCTCCTGGAGCGGCAGTGGCTGCAGCTCCGTGGTGATGGGCAGGGGCGTCACCTCCCAGTCCGGTACGAAGTCGAGCGGCGGCAGGTGCACGGAGCGCTCGATGGCGGAGTACCCCGCCCGCGTCCCATCGGGCAGCGCCCCCGCGATGAACTCACTGAGCTGATGGACATACAACCGGTCTCCGGCGTCTGCCCGGAAGATGGGGAGGCTGTCCGTGTTGTAGGCGAACAGGAGGGCCTCGTCGGTCTCGATGGAGGTCGCTCCTTCGGGAGTCTCCTCCGGGACGATGAGCTCCCCGAACGTCTCCACGTCCGTGGACACCACATGGAGGCTGGAGCCCGGTAGCTGCGGGCTCTTCAGGTGCCTCCAGGGAGACAGGTTGCGCAGGTCGAGCTGCGTGTAGACCCAGTCGACCCACGGGTACTCCGCGTCGGAGCGACCGATGCGGTGGGCGCCGATGTCCACGTGGCGCGCGGACGTGACGACGTCGACCCTGTAGGACGAGGCCAGGCGCAGGTAGTACTCCGTCCGCGGCACCCCTCTGAAGCGCCATCCACCGGCCGCCGCGGTGCCGGTGATTCGGGTGAAGGACGCACCGCTCTGGAGGTAGATCTCGGGAGGATTCTCCGACAGGTCTTCCAGCCGCTCCGCGACTCCCACCGAGGTGTGGAAGCGCGTGGTGCTCGTCACCCATACCTCGTCCTCGGCGAGCGGCGCCTGGGACGAAGACGCCTTCGCGACGTCGGACCGCTCACTTCCACATCCCGCCAGCCAGAGGACACACGCCGTCCCCAGCAGGGGTGACCTGCTCATTCGCATCATCGAGAACCACCTTCCATACACGTGGGGATTGCTTCACCGGGCCGATAGCACGAGGGCGCGGGGAGGCTTGGGCGGACCCTTCACGGTGCAAGTATTCGCGGGACCGCCCGAGACATCTTCGCGCGCCCTACGTCGGGCCCTTCACGGCGCCACGGTGAAGATGGAGCTGTAGGCGGTGGCGGAGTGGTAGGGCACCCGCTCTTGCGTGGAGAGCGGTGCTTGCTCCACGTCCCAGTGGGGAGCGTTGACGGCAATCACGCTCACGTAGAACTGGGGGCCTGAGGTCAGCAGGCCGGGCGGCAGGCGCAGCTCCTGGATGGAAGCTGGCACGCTGATGGAGCCCGTGGTCGAGGTCGTTCCGAACTGGGAAAAGAGCTGTCGGACAATCACCCGATAGGCCGTGGGGGTGCCGACGGCTGGCGGGCGCCACGAAATCACGGGGTGGACCGAGCTCACTTCGCGCGACGTACTGGCCGACTTCCAATCGATGCGAAGGGAGCGGGGCGGCGACAGCTTGGGCGCGATGGGGCCGGAGGCGAGGTCCTCGAGCTTCTCGACGGCGGTATAGCCCCCCACCAGGTTGATGGTGCGTGAGGGATTGCCCGACATCTGCGCGGCATAGACGGTGCTGTAGTTGACCCGTCCGACCACGTCCCAGCTCGAGGGGTACGGATTGCCGTACCTCAGATGGGCCGCGAAATCCGAAGCACTTCCTCGGGGAATGAGCAGCCGGAGCAGGGGCTGGGTGAAGCCCATCCATTGCTCCGCGGACGTGTGGGGCGTGGGATGGATCTCGAACCAGATGGTGCCCGGAAGGGCGCGAGGGTGGACCTGCGAGGCTTGCGGCGCGAACTCGGACAGACGCCAGTCGAGCGGGAACTCCTGGAGCGGCAGCGGCTGGAGCTCCGCGTCGATGGTCAGGGGGGACGGGCCCCATTCCGGCACGAAGTCGAGCGGTGGCAGGTGCACGGAGCGCTCGACGGAGGAGTAGCCCACCCGCGTCCCATCCGGCATCCCTCCGGCGGTGAACTCACTGGATTGATGGACATACATCCGGTCCCCGGCGTTCGCCTGGAAGACGGGCATGCTCATCAGGTTGTAGGCGACCAGAAAGGACTCGTCGGTGACGATGGAGGTCGCTCCTTCGGGAGTGTTCTCTGGAACGAGCAGGTCTCCGACCATGTCCACGTCCGTGGCCACCGCCTGAAGGCTGGAGCCCGGTTGATACTGCCCTGTCAGGCGCCGCCAGGGAGAGAGGTTGCGCAGGTTGAGCTGCACGGGGACCCCGTCGACTCCCGGGTACTCCGCGTCGGCGCGCCCGATGTGGTGGGTGCCGATGTCCACGTGGCGGGCGGATGTGAGGATGTCTGCCCGGCTGAGTGGGTGCGTGCGCAGGTAGTACTCCGTCCTGGGGACGCCCGTGAAGAGCCACCCTCCGGCCACCGGAGTGCCGGTGATGCGGATGAAGGACGCGCCCGTCTGGAGATGGATCTCCGGAGGATTCGCGGACAAGTCGTCCAGTCGTTCCGCGATGCCCACCGAGGTGTGGAAGCGCGAGGTGCTCGTCACCAGCACCTCGTCCTCGGCGAGCGGCGCGTGGGCCGAAGACAGCTTCGTGGCGTCGGATGGTCCGCTCCCACATCCCATCACGCAGAGGGCACACGTCGCCCCCCGCAGGAGCGACCTGCTCAGCAGTTGCATCATCGAAGACCACCTCTCCACGGGTTGGATTTGCTCCGAGCCTCGGTAGCACGATTGCTTCTGCAGTCGCGGACGGGCCTTCACGGCGCAATCATTCCCGGCCCGGCCGATACGCCCGCAGGCTGCCTGCGTTTCCCCGCGTGGGCTCCGTCCTTCCAGGAACCGCGCTTTCAGGAGGAGGTGCGCCGTGGGGTATCCTCGCGCCGAGGCGTGGCCCCCAACCGCCTCCTGGAGACTCCATGCATCCGAAGAGGCGTCATCGATGGTCTTCTCGCTCCGTGGTGCTCGGAATGAGCGTCGCGCTCCTGGTCGCGGCGGGTTGCTCGAGCGACGATGAGCCCGGCGTGGACGTGCCCAACCCGCTGACCAACCCCAAGGACGGTCCCCCGGCCGGCAACCCGAACGCGGAGGCCACCTGCAGCGTCCCCGCGGAGGCGGGGCTCGCGGATGTCTCCAGGCCCACCACCGTCGTCGGAACGGGGACGCCCGCCAGTTGTACGAGCGCGGCCTTCATCGACGCCGTGGCCAAGGGCGGGGTCATCACCTTCGACTGCGGGCCGGAGCCGGTGACGCTCACGCTCGACAGGACGGCGAAGGTCTTCAACGACAAGGGGCCGGACATCGTCATCGACGGCAAGGGATTGGTGACGCTCAGCGGCGCGGGCCGGCACCGCATCCTGTACATGAACACCTGTGACAGGAATCAGGTCTGGACGACCTCGCACTGCGACAACCAGGACCACCCCCGGCTGACGCTCCAGAACCTCACCTTCATCGACGCCAGCTCCAAGAGCGAGACGGAGTTCGACGGCGGCGGCGCGGTCTGGGTGCGCGGCGGCCGGGTGAAGGTCATCAACACCCGCTTCTTCAACAACGCGTGCGCGGACGTGGGGCCCGACGTGGGCGGCGCCGCGCTGCGCGTGTTCGACCAGTACAACGACTTGCCGGTGTTCGTGGTGAACACGACCTTCGGCGGCAAGGCGGGCTACGGCGGCGCCTGCTCGAACGGCGGCGGCATCAGCAGCATCGGCGTGTCGTGGACCGTCATCAACAGCCTGTTCTCCCACAACCGGGCCATCGGCAACGGCGCCAATCCCTCGCGCCCGGGGACTCCGGGTGGGGGCAGCGGCGGCGCCATCTACAACGACGGCAACACGATGACGCTGTCCCTGTGCGGCACGCGAATCGAGCACAACGAGGTCAACGCCCACGGCAGCGCCATCTTCTTCGTGAGCAATGACCACTCGGGCGACATCCGCATCGACCGCTCGGTCATCCAGAACAACCTGGGCGGCTCCTGGTACGTGACGCATCCCCAGATTTCGAATCACTCGGACACGCCCATCACCGTCACGAACTCCACGATTCAGTGATGACCCGGGGCCCGTCCCCTGGAGGGGGACTTTCGTTCCGGCGGGCGGGCCCCTGATGATGGCGCCATGGCCCCTTGCTCGGAACGCCGCCTCGCGTGGTTCTTCGCCCTGTCGCTGCTGTTGCCGGGGTTGGCGGTCGCGGCGTCCGGGGCCGGGGCGAGCGCGCCGGTGACGCTGCGCTGGAAGGTGCCGCCGTCCTCGCTCGGCTACGCGTACACGATGGACAACCTGTCCTCGAAGGCGAGCACCCTGAAGGTGGACATCTCCAGCGTCCGGCTGCGCGGCGAGCCCGCCGGCAAGCGCAAGAAGCTCTTCGAGATGGCGCAGCCGACCCAGTCCGCCATGGCGCTCGTGCTGTCCCCGAAGCCCTCGGGCGACGTGGCCGCGCGGGTGGTGGTGACGAAGATGGAGATTCCCAAGACGAAGCGCGCGTCGAAGGAGTCCCAGGAGTTGGCCCGACAGATGAAGGCCATGGAGGGTCGCGTGCAGCTTCGGGCCACCCTCACGCCCTCGGGGTTGGTCACCAGCGACTTGAAGCGCGAGCACCGCAACCTGGTGGCCTTCATGGTGGAGCTGCCCTCGCGCCCGGTGGCCGTGGGCGACGTGTGGACCCACAGCGCGGACCTGGTCGACATGGGGAAGCATTGGAACGGCGAGAGCGACACCATCAACCGCGTGGAGCTGGTGTCCCTGGAGCGCGAGGCCGAGGGCACCACGGTGGCCGTCATCGACTTCACCGTCGCGGAGCGCCACGCTGGCCGCTACGAGAACCCCGCGCTGGCCAGACCCCTCCCCGCCACCATGGAGATGTCGTATGTGGGGCGCGGCGAGTTCCTCGTCGAGCAGGGCCGCTGGCGCCGCGTCGCGGGTGAGATGGCCACCGTCGCCAAGGGCGTGGTCTCCGTGGACTCCGCGCAGCGCTTCGTCATGGTGCCGCTGGAGCCCATCCCGCAGGAGGTCCTCGCGGCCCAGTAGCGCGCCTCGGCGCTCCTCCCACACCGGGTCATTCGGAACTGCGGGGGCTGATACCTGGCTCGGGTGTCACGGCTCACCCGTGGTTCATGGTTGATGCCTGAGTTGCGTTATTTCTTGTTTTGAAAGAGAAAAGCACGCAACCCGTCGCGTCGGCTCCGGAACACCCGTGCTCACGGGCGGGCCCTCCCATGTCTTGATTCTCCCACGGATACCCCGGTCTCGGGAGGAGGGCCGAGGTGTGTCAGGAGTGGCTCCCTTGAAAAGGCAGACAGTGGCAGTAGGACTCCCAGGGTTCCGCTGGTGTCGGGCGGCCTTGTTGGCATTGGGGATGGGTTGTGGCGAGACGCTGCCCGTCGACGCGTCGGAGTCGGAGTCGCGGACCCAGCGCGGGTCGCTCGCGGGCGGGCAGTCGGTGGCGCGGGTCGCGGCGGGGGCGTACCACTCGCTCGCGCTGCGGGATGACGGCGTGGTGTGGGCGTGGGGACAGAACGCGGAGGGGCAGTTGGGGCGCGGCCAGTCCAGCGCCGCGCCGCAGCCCACGCCGCTGCCCCTGGCGCTCCCGACGTTGGTGCGCGACGTCGCGGCGGGGGCGGGTCACTCGTTGGCATTGGATGAGTCGGGCCGGGTCTGGGCCTGGGGACGCAACAACCGGGGACAGGTGGGCAGCGCGCAGACGGGCGCTCCGGTGCTGACGCCGTTCCAGGTGCCGTTGACCGGGCGCTTCGTCGCCATCGCCGCGCGGGCTGACTATTCGCTCGCGGTGGACGAGCAGGGCGCGCTGTGGGCCTGGGGGCAGAACGTGGATGGTGAGCTGGGACAGCGCACCTCGGACACGCAGGCGCACCCCACGCCCGTCAAGGTGGTGCTCCCACAGCTCGCGGCGAACGACCCGTACCTGCCGGCGGCCGGAGGGCCGGTGGACCCACAGGACGTGTACCGGATTGCCTCCGTCGCGGCGGGTGGCCACCACGTGCTGGCCCTGACGCGCACCGGGCGCGTCTGGGCCTGGGGACGCAATGACGCGGCGCAGGTGGGCACGGGCCAGGAGAGCGCGACGCCGGTCCTGGTCCCCACGCTCATCCGCGACATCGCCATCGCGAAGGCCGTGGCGGCGGGAGAGGCGCACTCACTCATCTACGACAACGAGTGGAACGGCAACGCGTGGAGCTGGGGGTTGAACACGTCGGGGCAGGCGGGGCGTGGCTACGTGGTGCAACAGCCGCCGCTGGCGCGTCAGTTCGTGCGCGGCCCGTGGCCCGTGGGGAACTGGACGCACGCGGGAGGTGGCATCGCCGCGGGAGACGACTTCTCACTGTTCATCCGAGGCGCCCCCCACGGGGAACTGGTTGCCTGGGGCGCCAACAGCCACGGCCAACTGGGCGACCTCAGCCTGACGATGAAGACCGAGCCCGTCAGCGCCTTCCGGTGGGACTCCTCCTCCGCGGTCTACCGTTACGTGGAGCACGTGGAGCAGGTGGCGGGAGGCGCTCGCCACGGCCTGGCGGCGCGCCTGGGGATGTGGGAGTACGCGGGCTGTCCCGTCGTCTGGTCCTGGGGGGACAACGGCCAGGGGCAGCTCGGCACGGGGAGTCTGTCACCACCTCAGTCCACCCATGTGCAGCGAGTCCTGCCGCTGCGGCGCTTCTACCTGGACGCGGACGGGGACGGCTTCGGCAACCCGAACCAGGTCCAGCAGGACTGCGCGGAGCGGCTCCCCGGCTACGTGGACGTCGCGCTGGATTGCGACGACAGCCGCGCGGCCATCTCGCCCTCGGCCGTGGAGGTGTGTGACGGCGTCGACAACAACTGCAATGGCGCGACGGACGAGAACGGGTGCGCGTACTGGTACCGCGACCAGGACGGGGACGGGTACGGCAACCCGAGTGTCTACGTCCGCTCGGGTGTCCAGCCCGCGGGATATGTGAGCGATAGCAGTGACTGCGATGACTCCAATCCGGGCATCGGTGAGCCCTCGCTCTGGTACCTCGACCAGGACGGTGACGGCTTCGGACGCAGCAGCCCCTCGCAGTACGCCTGCACCCGCCCCGCGGGCTACGTGAGCGATGGCAATGACTGCAACGACAACTCCGCCCAGGTCCATCCCTATCGGACGGAGGTGTGCGACGGCCTCGACAACAACTGCAACGGCCAGACGGACGAAGGTGTGGGGTCCACCTGGTACCGCGACGCGGACGGCGACGGGTATGGGAACCCCAACAACTGGACCCGGGCTTGCTCGCGCCCCTCCGGCTACGTGGCCGACGCGAGCGACTGCGACGACACCCGGGCCAGCGTGACGACGGGGCGGAACTACTACCGCGACCTGGATGGCGACGGCTATGGCCATCCCATCATCTCGGTCATCGCCTGCACCCAGCCCGCGGGCTACGTCACCAACGCGGGTGACTGCGACGACAACACCGCCATGGCGCATCCAGGGCGCACGGAGGTGTGCGACGGCATCGACAACAACTGCAACTTCCAGACGGATGAAGGGCTGCGCTCCACCTACTACCACGACGCGGATGGTGACGGCTGGGGCAACGGGCAGGCACCCACGCTCGCCTGCTCACGCCCCGCAGGTTACGTGGTGAACGCCAGCGACTGCAATGACTCCAACCCGAGCATCGGTGAGCCCACCGTCTGGTACCTGGACCAGGACGGGGACGGCTACGGGCACGGTGGCCACTGGCAGTACGCGTGCAACCGCCCGGGGGGCTACACGAACAACGGCATCGACTGCCACGACAGCAATGCGGCCATCAACCCGGGGCAGCCGGAGTCCTGCCTGGACACCATCGACAACAACTGTGATGGCTACACTGCCCCGTACTGCGGCGGGCCGACGAATCCCAATCCGAACCCGTGCAACGGCGACCCCTTGTGCCAGGAGCCGTGAGTGAGACCACCCGCCGGGCATCCCGTGTCGTGGGATGCCCGGCGGTGCTTCGATGCCGCGTGCTACGGGGTGACGATGAGTCCGGTGACGCGGGTGTTGTTGTCCTCCCGCAGCTCCACCAGGGACTCGCCTGCATCCGCGTAGGCGCCCAGGTGGTAGGCACCCGCCAGCCCCATTGCGCTCGGCGGGAGGGTGGCCGACACGTTCAGCGATTGCGTGCTGCAGCTGTTCGGATTCAGCGCGTTGAGGCTCGCGACCCCGATGAGGCTCTGGTCCGGCGCGGGCTGCACGGAGTCAGCGGTGAGCACGGCGCCGAGCGAGGTGTAGAGATACACGCTGCTCGGGTCGCTGGGCTGGGTGCCCTGGTTGCACACCGTGACCGTGGCGGTGAAGGAGTTCCCCACCCGGACGAAGGACGGCCCCGTCAGCGCGGTGACCACCAGGTCCGCCTTGTTGCCGACGCCGACGAGGCCCTTGATGAAGAGGTTGTTGTCCTCGCGCAGCTCCTCGACGTTCAGGTCCTCGTCGACGATGGCGCCCACGTAATAGGCACCCTCGGTGTTGTTGGCGTCCGGAGGCAGGTGGGGCGTGAGCGGGGTGGGGACCGTCGTGCAGGCACCTGCCGCCAGGTCCGGAACGAAGACGAAGCCCAGCGGGGACTGGTCCATGGGGGGATAGGGCGGCATGTTGGGGCCCATCGCCGTCAGCTCGTCGTCCATGGACAGGTACAGCCGCACCATCGTCGACGTGCTGTCCTGCGTGCCCTGGTTGCACACCGTCACCGTGCCCGTCACGGTCTGCGAGGGATACCCGCCCAACTGGAAGCTCGGCGGCACGCTCATGCCGGTGATGATGAGGTCCGCCTTGCTGCCGATGCCGACGAGGCCGTGGATGAAGGTGTTGTTGTCCTCGCGCAGCTCCTGGACGTTCTCGTACTCGTCGACGATGGCGCCGAAGTAGAACGCGCCATCGTTGCCCTGCGCGTCCGGGGGACGGTTGGGCCAGATGTCCGTGGAGACGGTGGTGCAGTGGCCGGAGGCCAGGCTCGGCACCCAGGCGGTGCCCGCGTACATCTGGTCGGTGACGGGGTAGGGCGGCATGCTGGGCCCCATGGAGGTCAGCGTGTCGTCCATGGAGATGTAGAACCGGACCTCCGTCGAATTGCTGGTGACGGTGCCCTGGTTGCAGACCGTCACCGAGGCCGTCGGAGCCGGCGAGGTATTGGTGCGCAGGCTCGGCGGCACCACCATGCCGGTGATGACCAGGTCGGGCCTGCTGCCGACACCGATGAGGCCGTGGATGAAGGCGTTGTTGTCCTCGCGCAGCTCCTGCTCGCTGCCCTGCTCATCGACGATGCCGCCGATGTAGTACGCGCCCTCGATGCTGTTGGCGGACGGAGGCAGCACGGAGGAGAGCGTGACGCTCACGGTGGCACAGCGCCCGGCGAAGAGCGGGGGCACGGGGGCCTGTCCGAGCGGGGACTGGTCCATGAGCGGATAGGGCGGCGCGTTGGGGCCCATCGCCGTCAGCTCGTCATCCACGGAGAGGTAGAGCTGGACCTGCGTCGACCCGCTGTCCTGCGTGCCCTGATTGCACACCGTCACCGAGGCTGACACGGACGAAGAAGGGCCGCTCCGGAGGCTCGGCGGCACCACCATGCCCGTGATGACCAGGTCCGCCTTGTTTCCGACACCGACGAGGCCATGGATGAACGTGTTGTTGTCCTCGCGCAGCTCCTGGACGTTCACGTCCTCATCGACGATGCCGCCCACGTAGTAGGCACCCTCGGTGTTGGAGGCATCCGGGGGCAGGTGGGGCGTGAGCTGGGTGGACACCGTGGTGCAGCGCCCGGGGTAGAGCGGGGGGACGAAGACGAAGCCGAGCGGGGACTGGTCCATGGGCGGATAGGGCGGCGCGTTGGGACCCATGGACGTCAGCTCGTCATCCATGGACAGGTACAGCCGCACCATCGTCGACGTGCTGTCCGTCGTGCCCTGGTTGCACACCGTCACCAAGCCCGTCAGGGGCTGCGCAGAAGGAGACCCGCCGGTGCGGAAGCTGGGCGGCACGTTCATGCCGGTGATGACGAGGTCCGGCTTGTCGCCGATGCCGACGAGGCCGTGGATGAAGGTGTTGTTGTCGT
This sequence comes from Myxococcus guangdongensis, assembly GCF_024198255.1. NCBI lineage: Bacteria > Pseudomonadati > Myxococcota > Myxococcia > Myxococcales > Myxococcaceae > Myxococcus > Myxococcus guangdongensis. The sequence goes on along the minus strand of NZ_JAJVKW010000001.1, from coordinate 736,905 downwards.
CGCGCAGCTCCTGGACGTTCTCGTACTCGTCGACGATGGCGCCGAAGTAGAACGCGCTGTCGTTGCCCTGCGCGTCCGGGGGCCGGCTGGCCCAGATGTCCGAGGAGACGGTGATGCACTGGGTGGGGTAGAGGTTCGGCACCCAGGCGGTGCCCGCGTACATCTGGTCGGTGACGGGGTAGGGCGGCATGGTGGGGCCCATGGCGGTCAGCGTGTCGTCCATGGAGATGTAGAATCGGACCTCCGTCGAGCTGCTATTGGAGGTGCCCTGGTTGCAGACGGTGACCTTGGCCTTCGGCGTCTGCGAGGAGGGGTAGCTGTTGCCGCGCAGGCTGGGCGGCACTTCCATGCCAGTGATGACCAGGTCGGCCCTGTCGCCGAAGCCGATGAGGCCGTGGATGAAGGCGTTGTTGTCCTCGCGCAGCTCCAGCTCGCTGTCCTGCTCATCGACGATGGCGCCGACGTAGTACGCGCCCTCGCGGCCCTGGGCCAACGGAGGCAGGGTGGACGCGAGCGGGGTGGAGACGGTGACGCAGCGTCCGGCGTAGAGCGGAGGCACCGTGGCGAATCCCAGCGGGGACTGGTCCATCGGGGGATAGGGCGGCGGGTTGGGGCCCATCGCCGTCAGCGTGTCGTCCATGGACAGGTACAGCCGCACCTGCGTCGACCCGCTGTCCTGGGTGCCCTGGTTGCACACCGTCACCGTGCCCGTCCGGGGTTGCGGGGACGAGTAGCTGCTGCCGAGGCTGGGCGGCACGTTCATGCCGGTGATGACCAGGTCGGACCCGTTGCCGACGCCGACGAGGCCGTGGATGAAGGTGTTGTTGTCCTCGCGCAGCTCCTGGACGTTCACGTCTTCGTCGACGATGCCGCCGACGTAGAAGGCTCTGTCCGTGTAGTAGGCATCCGGGGGCAGGTGGGGCGTGAGCTGGGTGGACACCGTGGTGCAGCGCCCGGGGTAGAGCGGGGGGACGAAGACGAAGCCGAGCGGGGACTGGTCCATGGGCGGATAGGGCGGGGCGTTGGGGCCCATGGCCGTCAGCTCATCGTCCATGGACAGGTACAGCCGCACCATCGTCGACGTGCTGTCCATCGTGCCCTGGTTGCACACCGTCACGGTGCCCGTCTGGGGCTGCGCAGAAGGAGACCCGCCGGTGCGGAGGCTGGTCGGCACGTTCATGTCGGTGATGACGAGGTCCGGCTTGTCGCCGATGCCGACGAGGCCGTGGATGAAGGTGTTGTTGTCGTCGCGCAGCTCCTGGACGTTCTCGTACTCGTCGACGATGGCGCCGAAGTAGAACGCGCTGTCGTTGCCCTGCGCGTCCGGGGGCCGGCTGGCCCAGATGTCCGAGGAGACGGTGATGCACTGGGTGGGGTAGAGGTTCGGCACCCAGGCGGTGCCCGCGTACATCTGGTCGGTGACGGGGTAGGGCGGCATGGTGGGGCCCATGGCGGTCAGCGTGTCGTCCATGGAGATGTAGAATCGGACCTCCGTCGAGCTGCTATTGGAGGTGCCCTGGTTGCAGACGGTGACCTTGGCCTTCGGCGTCTGCGAGGAGGGATAGCTGTTGCCGCGCAGGCTGGGCGGCACCTCCATCCCCGTGATGACGAGGTCCGCCTGGAACCCGAAGCCGATGAGGCCGTGGATGAAGGCGTTGTTGTCCTCGCGCAGCTCCAGTTCGCTGTCCTGCTCATCGACGATGGCGCCGACGTAGTACGCGCCCTCGACGCCCTGGGCCGCCGGAGGCAGTGCGGGCGTGAGGTTCGTGGAAACGGTGATGCACTGGCCGGCGAAGAGCGAGGGCACGGAGGCCTGTCCGAGCGGCGCCTGGTCCGTGACGGGCTGCGGCGGGGCGTTGGGCCCCATGGCGGTCAGCACGTCGTCCATGGAGAGATAGAGATGGACCTGCGTCGAACCGCTGGACTGCGTGCCCTGGTTGCACACCGTCACGGAGGCCTTCGGCTGCTGCGACCAAGGGTATCCGCTGTTGTGCAGGCTGGGCGGCACCACCATGTCGGTGATGACCAGGTCGGACCCGTTGCCGACGCCGACGAGGCCGTGGATGAAGGTGTTGTTGTCCTCGCGCAGCTCCTGGACGTTCACGTCTTCGTCGACGATGCCGCCCACGTAGTAGGCCCCGTTGTTTCCCTGTGCGTCCGGAGGCAGGTGGGGCGTGAGCTGGGTGGACACCGTGGCGCAGCGCCCGGGGTAGAGCGGAGGCACGGGGACGAAGCCCAGCGGAGACTGGTCCATGGGCGGATTGGGCGGCGCGTTGGGGCCCATGGACGTCAGCTCATCGTCCATGGACAGGTACAGCCGCACCATCGTCGACGTGCTGTCCGTCGTGCCCTGGTTGCACACCGTCACGGTGCCCGTCTGGGGCTGCGCAGAAGGAGACCAGCCCGTGCGGAGGCTGGGCGGCACCTTCATGTCGGTGATGACGAGGTCCGGCTTGTCGCCGACGCCGACGAGGCCGTGGATGAACGCGTTGTTGTCCTCGCGCGTCTCCGAGACGCTCTCGTATTCATCGACGATGGCGCCGAAGTAGTAGGCCCCCTGCAGACCGTTCGCGTCCGGAGGCAGGTGGGGCCAGAGGTCCGTGGTGAAGGTGGCGCACTGGCTGGGGTACAGGTTCGGCACCCAGGCGTTGCCCACCCTCGCCTGGTCCGTGACGGGAAGGGGCGGCGCGCTGGGCCCCATGGGCGTCAGCACGTCATCCATGGACACGTAGAACGTCACCTCCGTGGAGTCGCTGGAGGCGGTGCCCTGGTTGCAGACGGTGACCTTCGCCTTCGGCGCCTGCGAGTAGGGATAGTTGCTGGCGCGGAAGCTCGGCGGCACCACGATGTCGGTGATGACCAGGTCCGGTCCATCCGCCAGCGCGCTCGTCTTGGCGCCCAGGTGGGTCGCTGGTGACGTCCCGTCACCGCCGGAACAGCCGGTGCTCCCTGTGACAATCAATCCCAGCATCAGCAGACCGCTGCTGGCTGTCGTTCTCCATGCTGCCCTCTTCATGTCGTCTCCCTTTGCCGCGACGGATGGGGTGCCCCGAGGACCTCCAGGGCGTGCCTCCCATTACGTGCGCGGCGTCTAAGGTGAAAAGACAGAAAATCATGAAGAACGGGTTGGGTGCCAGGACCCGCTAGAAGTCGCGAATCGAGTCCATCACCGTCACGAGCGCGTCGCGGTCCAGCGGGACGACGGAGGCGTTGCCCGCGGCGCGCAGCTTCTCGTCCACGGCGTCGAAGATGCCCATCAGCGCGTCGTAGATGTGCTCGCGCTCCACGGTGAAGATGAAGGCGTGGCGGGCATCCAGCTTGTTGAAGCCCTCGGTGTAGTCCTTGACGACGGGGGTGAGCGCGGACACGAGCGCGGAGGGTGAGCCACCGTGCCCGGTGGTGGCGGCGAGCGCGGCCGAGCGCGCCTGTCGATACAGCGCCGCCGCCTTCTTCGCCTTGGCCGGCGGGATGTTGTCCTCGCCGTCCCAGGTGCGGAAGGGGTTGTCCAGGTTCTCCGCCAGCCACTCGGGCTTGCGCGGCTGTCGCACCGACACATCCACGCCCCGCTGGGCCGCGGCCTTGTACGCCTTCTTCACGCTGGCGGCGACGTCCGCGGGGAGGCTCGTGAGCCACAGCTGCCCCAGGTCGGGGAAGCGCTCCGGCCCGGGGAACTCCTCGGGTGACATGCCGAACACCTCGTTGAACATGAGCACGCAAAGCCCGGTGAGCGCGCCCAGCTCCGCCGTGTTGCGCAGGTTGCCCGGAGCGCCCGTGGCCCGCAGCTCCGTCAGCTTGGGGAAGCGGCGGACGAGGGTCGCGGCGTCCAGCTCCCGGAAGGCGTACACGTGCAGCTCATCCAGGGCGTCCAGTCCAGACCAGCTCCAGGCGGTGTCCTTCGTGTGCAGGTGGAGCCAGCGCCCATCCGCCTCGGCGTGAATCCTCAGCTCGGGCGAGGCTTCCCCGAGCAGCGACAGCGTCTCCAGCTCGTCATTGAGGAACACCTCCTGCACGCCCGTGACGTCGAGCCCCAGTCGCGTCAGCCGCGCTCCGCGCACATCCACCACGCGTTGGCCGTGGTTCGTCACGTGGGACTCGTAGACGAAGGGCATGCGCCGGATGAACTCGAACAGCCCGGTGACAGGTGCATCCGCGTTGACCGACGTCAGGATGGGCAGCGCCTCGAACACCGCCAGGTCGGAGACGGCCCGGAGCCGGTCCGTGTCCAGCCGCTGGGTCGTGCGGCGCAGCTCCAGTCCCCCCAGCGTCACCAGCTGGCTGCGGTCCTCCAGGGCGACGGTCTGCTTGAAGAGGTCCCGGGTGGCCTGGGGAATGGTCTCCCAGCGGCGCTGGCTGAAGTGGGTGCTCCCCGAGGGCCAGTTGCTGTAGCTGACGCTCTTCTCGGTGAGGAGCGGCGGCCGGTGGCCCACGTGGACGTAGCCATGCGGCACGTCGATGGGCACCCAGACATGGACGTGGTGCTCCTTCCAGAAGAAGAAGTTGAAGACGATGGGCTTCATCCCCGCCACCGCCGCTGCGTCCGGGAGCTCGGGCCCCACCCAATCCAGGGACAGCACACAGGCCAGTTCGTTCTTCCCCTCCTGCTTCAACGCCGTGACTTGCATCGCGGTGTAGGCCGCGAGCCGAGGGGTGTAGACGACGAAGATGTCTCCGACGGTGGGCTTCATGTGCGAGCGAATCCGAGGACAGGGTGGAGTGGCCCCAGTGTAGGCCGGGCCCTCGCCCGCGACAGTCCACTCGGCCACGGTTCACCCGTGTTTCACGGGCCTCTCCGGGTAGACGGGGCGGACCTGGACTCGATATCGTTGCCACTGCAACTTCGAAACAGTTCTCACGACAAGGGGCCCCGGATGACGCTGTCTCGTTGGGTGATTGGATTCTCCGCGTTGCTGCTCGGCGCTTGTGGTGGACCGGCCGAGACGGAGGAGGGTGTTGCTCCTGAGACCACGGCCACGGTGGAGCAGCGCTCCGAGCAGCCTGGTGGGGGGCGCACGGGCTTCCACCGGACGTACTACTACGACGCCGCGAGGACGCGATGGGCGGGCGCGGTGCACGGGGACTGCCTGGGCTACATCACCCAGTCCGGTGTGGTGACGCAGTACGCTGACGAGTACGCCTTCCTCTGTGAATGAGCGGGCACGGCTCCGCCCTCAGGGCCGCGAGGCTCCGGGGGCGGGCCGCACCAGGTCGAGCACGAGCGGGACGATGTGCGAGAAGGCCATCGTCCCGGGGCTCACCCGCTCGTCCAGGTCCGCCATGCGCACCACCACCAGCTGGTGCTTGGGGAAGATGAGCAGCTTCTGGCCGCCGGACCCCATGGCGGCGAAGCCCATGACCTCCCCCTCCTGTTTCAGCGCGTAGCGGGCGTTCCGCACCTTCGACTCGAAGGCGGTGAGCTCCTCGGGGCTCCCCAGGCGCTCGATGAGCGCGGCGCCGAGTTCGTCCTGGGGCATGGGCTTGTCCACCATGTCCTGGAGCCGCTTGAGCTTCGTCTTCGGAAAGCCCTTCGCGTGGGCTTCGTCCAGCATGGGCTGCACCAGCGTCATCGTCGGTGGCTTCTCGTAAAGGCGCCACCAGAGCAGCCCGCTGGTGGGGGCGTCGGGGTGGGTCGCCGCGGTGGACTTGCGGACCCAGTCGCGGCTCATGAACGTCTGGTCTCGGTAGACGCCCTGCTGGAGCATGACCTGTCCCAGCCGGGCGAAGTCCAGCGGATGTATCTGGAAGCCGGCCATGCCCACCGGATTGCCGGAGGGGTCCTTGTCCCAGCGGAAGTCCCGGATGCCCAGCGGCTGGATGAGCCGGCGCTTCACGTAGGCGTCGGCCTTCTGGCCCGAGGCGCGCTCGATGATGCCGGGCAACAGGTTGACGGCGTTGTTGTTGTATTGGAATCGGCTACCGGGTGGGGCCACCACTTCCGAGTCCAGCGCGTGGCGCACGAGGTCCTTCGCGTCGTAGAGGCGGGTCGACGAACTCCCGGTGTCGAGCCCCGAGGTGTGGCTGAGCAGGTGGCGCAGCGTCACCTGTCCCTTGCGCCCGTCCTTCCACTCGGGGAACCAGGTGGAGACGGGCAGGTCGATGGAGGCAATCTTCCCCTCCTCGAGCAGCATGCCGATGGCCATCGACACCACGCTCTTGGTGGCGGACATGCTCTCGATGAGGTGGCTGTCGCCGCCGAAGTACCACTCGCCCACGAGCCGGTCCTGGTGCATCACCACCAGCGCCGCGCTCCCGGTCTCCTCCGCGGCCTTCACCAGGGCCTCGAGCGCGGGCTCGGACAGCCCGGCCTCGCGCGCGGAAACCGTCTCCAGCCCCGAGCCCACGCCGGCTTCCGAGCGCGCCTCGCGTGCGTTCTTCCGGGCCTGCGCCACCAGCGCGTCGTAGCCGGGCCGCGCGCGCACGGGCTCCAGCGACCGGGCCTTGAGCATCCCTCCGGGGTCCGTGAAGCCGTGCCGCACCGCGAGCTCCACCCAGGTGAAGGACGCGCCCGTGTCTCCGGCGCGGGCCGCTTCGAGCGCGGCGTACCACGCGACCTCCGGGAACCGGTGTCCCTGCGCCCAGGTCTGCTTCAGTCGTTCCACGGCCTGGGCGTGGGCGCCGGTGGAGGACTCCTTCCAGGCCTGGTTGATGGCGTAGGTGACCTCGGGTGGTGGCGCCGGGGCAATCTTCGCCCGGGGCCCGGAGACCTTGTGCTCGGGGCGCTGAGTCGGCTCGTCGGCGCTCGTCCGTCGAGCGCCCCCTGCGGGTTCGGACGGCGTGGTGTTCACGGGGGCGGTGTGGGCGCAGGCCAGCAGGCCGCTGAGCGAGAGGAGCAGGAGGCGACGCATCAAGGAATCATAGAGGGAGGGCCGCTCCGGTGGGGACGCGGGGGGCGCGCCCTCGACGTCGTGGGGGCCACGGAAAACTGAGAGGGGGTGATGGGGGCGCGTGGATTTCCGAGTGGCCGGATGCGGGGCGGCGTGACGTTCGTGTTGCGCTCCAGACGCGGGGGCGCCTCACGGGCCGCAGGCGCCTTGCTGGCGTCTGTCTTGCTTTCGCGACGCGCATGACGTCGCGCAAGAGGCTCTCGAAGGTGTCGGGCAGGGCTGCTCAGGGATGGACGTGGCTCGTGGCGGTGGTGCTCCTGGCCGGCTGTCGGGGGCCCGAGGGAGAGCCGCCCCCGTCCTCCCACGCCCCCTTGTCCTTGAAGGGCGACCAGGCCCTGGGGCCTGAGTGCGAAGGCGTCGAGCTCACCTGTCCGGAGGGTTACTCCTGTGCCTGGTTCGACCTGGGCGCGGGCCGTGAGATCCGCTGCGTCCAGTCCCCGGCCATCTGCGACCTGTTCACCTGCAGCTCCGGCGAGTGCCTGGTGCTGGAGAGCCACCCGCTCCAGATTCGCTGCAGCGGCTCCTGACGGTACGCCCCGGCTCCCGCCCACCGACTATCGTCGAGCACGGACCCTACCGTGCGTGGGCGACAGGAGCGGGCATGCTGGAGTTGCAGGAGCAGTTCATCGAAGCGCTGTTGGAGTCCGTCCCCGAGCCCTGGGAGCGCGTCGAGGTGCACTACGAGCGCTACGCGTGGGGTGGGGACACGTCTGAGAAATACATCGCCAATGGCTTCCTGCACGAGCAGCGGTCCGATGTGGACCTGACGCTGGAGGCGCTGGAGGCGCTGCACACCTTGCAGGAGCACCCGCCGGCGGGGCAGCGCGAGGCGTGGACCTGGCTCCTCTTCCGCCTCGATGCGGAGGGCACGTACCACTTCGACTATCGCTACGGCGTGCCGCCCCTGGTGGCAAAGGAGATGGCCGCGCAGTGAGGGGCCGCCCCTGGCTCACCGTGGAGTGGGGAGGTCCTCTTCCTGGAGCAGCAAGCGGGGAGCCCGGGGCAGGGCACGGGCCTTCGCGAGCAGCTCGGTGCGGCTGCGTGCGCCCAGCCGCTTGTGGAGGGCCTTGCTGTAGTCGTGCACCGTCGCGGGGCTGAGCCCCAGATGCTGGGCCACCTCCTTCTCGCCATGGCCCGCCTGGAACAGCGCGAGGACGTGTTGGAGCCGCCGGGGGAGCCGCAGGGCCTGGGCGCTTTGCCACAGGAGCCCCAGCTCGCCGTGGAGCAGGTGGATGAGCTGGCGTTCTCGCGCGTCGAACGGGCCGGATGAGGCCTCTCGGAACAGGAAGACGAAGTGCATCGCCCGGTGCTCGGGGACGTGGAGCGCCGACAGCAGATAGTGATTGAGCCGGGCGGGGCGGTAGTGCTCGTTGAAGATGGTGGAGCCGTACCAGCTGCGGTCGCTCGCGAGCTCCTGCCGCGGCGCCGTGAAGGTGCCCTCGCCGAGCTGGGCGATTCTCGCGTCGGAAGGGTCCATCGCGGCATCGTGACGCTCACACACCTGCATCCAGACCTGTCGGTCGGACGCGGTGGCCCAGCCCAGGTCCACGCTGCCCTGGTGCCGCGACGCGTCCAGCAGTCCATCTTCCGGAGTCTCGGCCGCCATGCCGACCTGGGCGCCCACGAGCGCGCTCATCCCGGCGACCAGGTGACGCCTCCACGCCAGCGTGTCGTGACTCAACTGCCCGAGCTCATCGAGCAGGCGGAAGGCGTTGCGGGCGTCGCTCCAGGTGACGAGGTCCGACATGGGCCCGAGGCTATCCCCTGTTCAGGGGAATGGTCATCTCATCGGCAACACCTATCCTGGGTGAACCAAGGCGCTGGATTCCCGAAGGACGGGGCCTGCCTCTTGGTTTCTCGACATTCGTCAAAGCCCATCGCGGGATGGGGCCTTGCGCTGACAAGTCGTCTCGCGGGTCTCCATTCCTTGTCGCATCCACCCAGGAGAGACTCATGCAGCTCGTTCGTTGGTGCCTTTGTGTCATGGCTGTGTTTGTCGCGGCATGTGGGAGCGTCGAGGACGCTCCCGTGACCGCGGGCCCGTTGGAAGACGTGGAGGAGCAGTCGTCGGAGCTGCGCGCCTGTTCGACGTCGCTCGACTGCCGCTCGAGCTGCGTCTGCACCAACGGCGTCTGCGTGGGGGGCGGCTTCGGTCCGCCTCCGCCGGCGGGGTACTGCGACGTGGCGCCAGTGCGCGCCTGCAATACGGGGGCGGACTGCACGACGGGCTGCGCTTGCTCGAACAACGTCTGCGTCAACACCGGCGGATTCAGCCCGCCCGCTGACTGCCGGCTCGCGCCGCCGGATGCGTACGAGAGCGACAACTCCCACACCTCGGCCTCGTCCTACGTGGGAACGCCCCAGCTCGGACACACGTTCCACCGGGCGGGGGACGTGGACTGGGTGCTCGGCGCCACGAACATCCATCAGTTGATGACGGTGGAGGTCTACAACCTGCGCAACTTCGGACAGCTCCGCGTGGACGTCCATGCGTATGACTTCGCCACCCGCACCCTGGGGGCCCTGCTGACCAGCACCCAGACCGTGGTCTGCTCCGATTTCACGACCGCCTGCTGGATGTACCGGACCTCGGTCAACGTGGCGCCAGGGGTCTACGCCGTGAAGGTCACCGACACGCGCACCGTCCCCGCGGGCTCCGACTGGCGTCCCACCCCGACGTATGACTTGAAGATGTACTGAGCGGGCACCCCGTCAGCGCGTCCAGCGAGGGAGGAACAATCCCATGGATGTGGGATTGCTCCTCTCCCGTGTGGGCGTGCAGACTCCCTCCACCTCCGACACGCGCCTGCTCGCGCGGAGTCGCAGGTGTGTGTCATTGACCGTTCGATGATGGCGAGGGGTTCCTGCATGCGAATGCGATTCGATGTGCGTTGGGTTCGTGTGGCGTTCCTGGTGGTGACGACGTTGACGGCTTGTGGCGGTGAATCGTCGGTGGACGACGACCTCACGCTGGAGAGCAGCGAGGCGGCGGTGTCCTGTCAGGTGACGCAGCAGTGCACGGGCACCTCGGTGTCCTGCGGCTCCGCGAGCGGTGTCTGCACCTCGGGGGCGGACAATGGAGGCTGGGTGCAATGTGATGGGACGCGGACCTACTGTCCCTCCACCACCGCCTGCACGTGCCAGCCCCAGCGGTTCACCGTCACCGGGTACGGCGTCCATCCGCGATGCAGCGGGGCCTACGCCTATGCGAGCCAGGATGCCCACGAGGCCGCCGCCCTGGCGTGTCCCCGGGGTGTCTGCAACACGGTGGAGGCCCAGGTCGATTGTATCCCGGCGCAAGTGTCCGCCTCGGCGCGGGTGTCGTTGACGTTCTCCTGCATGGGGCCGCCGAACTGTCAGTGAGCACCCCGCCCGGCTGGGGCGGGGCATGGGCTTGGGTGACGGCGCGGCTCCTCCCGCGGGCCGCGTCCCGTCCCTGTCGCGGTGCTTGAGGGCACACCTTGGCGCACTCCGAGGCGCGGGCCCGGGGCCCCGGGTGTGGTGGGGAGTCCACCTCAGTCGGGCCCCGCGTCACGTCCGCGTGAGACCTGAAAGACAATCAGGTGTGGAGGGGAGTCCACCCCTCATTCTCGCTGAATGACAGACAGGTTATCCGGTGTGTCGCCGCGATATTCGATGCTACTGTCGCACGCATGCACTGGCACTTGCACCTGAAGAGCGCGGCCCTCGCGGGCGTGCTGTTCGCGATGTCCGGGCTCGTCGTGCCCGACGCGCATGCCCAGCAATGTGAACCCGAGCCGACGGCGCCGGAGGACCCGCCCGAGGACCAGATGAGCGACACGCGCGTGCTGCGGCGCATCGTGCTCGGCCTCACCGGGACGACTCCCTCCCTGGAGCAGTACGAAGCCATGGAGGCGGCGTCGACGCCCGCGGCCCGCGCGACGCTCTTGCGCTCCACGCTCGACGAGGTGCTCGCCTCCCCGAAGTTCTACGAGCGCATGGTGCGCTTCGGGCACGAGTGGATTTCCGTGGGCGCCTACACCACCGGCGCCAACGGGGACGCCTACCAGGGCGACATGTCCGGGCACCTGCACCGCTGTGAGGACAACAGCCTGCACCCGGGCGCGTACTACGCGGTCAACGAGTTCGAGACCGGCAGCCCCAATCAGCAGTGCCAGGACAAGGACGGCGCCGGCAATCCCGCCGTCCCGGAGGTGAACACCGTCGAGCCCTGGTGGGCTCCGGGCACCACCGTCCAGGTGCTGGGCAAGGCGGGCGGGGACACCAAGACCGTCACCGACACCCGCACCGGCAAGGTCCTGGACTGCGGCGTCGCCTATGGCGGCTATTACGACCCGGCGCTGAACCGGGGCTGTGGCTGCGGGCCGAACCTCATCTGGTGTTCGCCGCTCGCGGGCCTGGGGTCCACGGGCACCTCGGGCCTGAGCGGTCAGCGCCGCCACCCCTACGAGGAGCCCGCGCGCCTGTTCGCGCACCTGGCGTGGCATGACCGCCCGCTGTCGGACCTGGTCGTCGGCAATTACACCGTCGGCACCAACTGGCTCAGGGCGCTGTACGTCCGCTTCGGCCGGCAGATGGGCAACACCGTGGTGGACCAGAACACCACCTGGTGGCGCCCGGACGTGGGCAACGAGCCCCGCGACCCGATGCACCCCACGCCGAATGACCCCCAGGCGTGGCGGGAGTTCGTGGTGGAGAACCTCGAGCCCTTCCACCTCGCGCTCACGCCCGACAAGTCGCGCTCCGGGAGCATGGAGCGCACCTACCGCTTCGACCCGCGCACGACGAAGGAGGCGCCCCTGGGGCTGCCCGCCGCGGGCGTGCTCACGATGATGGGCTCCATGTCCTCGTTCCCGCGCGAGCGGGTCCGGGCGGCGCGCTTCCTGGAGATCTTCGCCTGCCAGAACTTCTCGCCGCCTCCCGCGGACGTGCACTTCCCGCCGCTCGAAATCGACCCGGCCACGGGCGGCACGTGCCTGCACTGCCACAAGACGCTGGACCCCGCGGCCATCGCCTTCAAGCGCTGGGACTTCACGCCGTTCCCCAGCTACTACGTCCCCTGGCCCTTCATCGGCGGCATGGGCAACCAGCGCGTCACCGCCGAGTGGCTGTCCGGCCAGTACCCGCACACCGGCAACGCGCCGGGCCTGCGGTGGAGGAACGCCTTCCAGCCCAACACGGTGCTCACGCCCGTCACGCCCGAAGAGCTCAAGGCGAACCCGGAGGCGGTGCTGCTGGACACGATGCCGGAGTCGTACACGCTGTTGGGCGAGCACGGCGACGGCACCATGGGCCCCCTGGGCTTCGGCAAGCTGCTGGTGCGCTCGGGTGAGTTCGACCGCTGCGCGGCGCGCAAGCTCTACGCGATGTTCATCGGCCGGGAGCTGAACCCGGCCACGGAGAAGGGCTTCATCGACAAGCTCGCGCGCGAGTTCGTCGCGGGGGAGCGCAAGCTGCGCCCCTTCATCCGCTACCTGTTCGAGCAGTCCGAGCTGCGGAGGGGCCTGTGATGCGCACGCCGACTTCTTTCGTGTGTGCCGCCGCGCTGGCGGTGCTCGCGCTCAACCTGGGCGCCTGCTTCGGTGACAGCGCGTACCGGCAGGGCAGCGGGGATGAGCCGGATGGCGGAGGCACGTGTGCCGCGTCGAGCGACAACGACGCGGTCCGCCTGGCGCTCGCGCCCGCGTGCGAGGGCTGCCACGTCAACGGCAACAAGCCCTTCTTCGCCTCGCTCGCCGCGTTCGAGAGCGGGCTCGTCTACGACGAGCGGTTCGTCAAGCGGGGCGACCCGGAGGGCAGCCTCCTCATCAAGATGCTCAAGGGCAACGCCCCCGGCAGCTACGCGCAGATGCCGCCGGGCCAGCCCTACGAGCAGCTGGTCGCGAGCGGCCGCGTCACCATGACGATTGCCCAGGTGGAGGACTGGATTCGCGACCTGAAGGCGCCGCCCGAGCCGCTGGACACGCCGTCCCCCGCGGAGTTCAAGGTCCGCCGGCTGGCCGCGGACGAGATGGTGGTGAGCCTGATGGACCAGCTGGGGCTGACGCTCGAGGACTTCGTGAGCACCAGCAACCCCGACTGGCGCAACCGGGCCTACGTGGTGAACTGGAACAAGTTCTTCGTGTGGCCCGGGGACTGGTCCCCCGGCATCTCCGGCGAGTACGTCTCCGACCCCCGCTCCGTCGAGCGGTACGAGGCCCTGGGCGGCGGCAACTCCCTGGAGTACCGCAAGAAGAACCCGACGTTCGGCCCCTCCGCCGGACAGGCGCTGGTGCAGATGTCCCAGGCCTGGTGCGGGCGCGCGGTCGACAAGCAGAACAACAAGGCGGTGCTGCGCTACGCGACGCTCGCGGACACCTCCGCGAAGAGCCCGGACGCGGTGCAGAAGAACCTGCGCAACCTCTACCTCCGCATGCTCGGGCAGCCGCCCACGGACGCGGAACTGAAGCAGCTGTTCGAGCAGGTCTACCTCCCGCTGGAGGCGCAGAACACGCGCCTGGCCTGGGTGGGCACCTGCGCGGCGCTCATCCGTCACCCGCTGTGGATCACCTACTGAGCCGAGGACCCCATGCTCAACACCTCTCGACGCACGTTGCTCAAGTGGGCCCTGGGCGCAAGCCAGCTGGCGCTCCTGGAGAAGGCGGGGCTGCTGGGCTCCGGCACCGCGCACGCCGCGGACGCGGACGTCCCCTCCCGGCTCGTGGTGCTCTATGTCCCGGGCGGCTTTCGTCCGGCGTACTACTTCACGCCGATGGAGGACGCGGAGATTCCGCTCTGCGTCCCGCCGCCCGCGGGCTTCAGCAGCGAGCCCGTCTTCTTCGATGCCAGCAAGGTGGTGAACCTGGCGGCCCCCAACGGCCCGTACAAGCCGCTGCGGACCTGGCAGTCGTGGGACCCGGCGAACCCCGCGGCCCGCGGCTCCTTCAGCCCGCTGATGTATGGCTATCAGCACTATGCGCTGCACGAGCAGTTGAGCGTGCTGCACGGCATCGACCAGGGCACCAATGACCACGCGAGCGCCTTCATCTCCGCGATGTGCGGCGTGGCGGGCGCGGACTACCGGGCGCCGGCGGTGCACTCGGTCATCGCCAACCACCTGTACGAGCGGCACCGGGAGAGCCGGCCGCTGCCGTTCGTGGTGGTGTCGGGTGAGCGGGGCATGCCGTCCGGCATGGGCCTGCCCTCCCACGCGGGGCCCGTGGGGGTGCCGTCCATCGACGCGCTCAAGCCGATGCTCTCCGGCAAGGCGGCCGACAACGCCTGGTGGAACGGGCTGGAGGCGCGCACCGAGGGGCCGGAGCTCAACGCGAAGGGCGAGCCCACCGGGGCCATGCTGAAGACGACCACGGTGGAGCGCTACTCGTTGGGCCAGGCGCAGCCCCGGCTGGGGCGCTCGACGGCGAAGGTGGACAACTACCTGGAGGGCCTGCACGGCTCGCTGGCGAGCGTCTCGCGCGTCTTGGCGACGGACGTGGTGTCGGTGCTGGAGAAGACCAAGGGCATCGACACGCTGAAGACGAACCGGCCCGCGTACCTGTCGAGCTACCTGAACGAGTCCTTCACGTACACGTTCGGCAACGCGAACTTCCACCTGGTGGGGTTGGACCCGCGGATGGACATGGCGCTGCGCCTGCTCAAGGCGGACCTGGCCACGTCGGTGCACGTGTCGCTGCGGCTCGACTTCGACACGCACAACGGCGGCGGGCACGCCTACAGCTGCGCGCACGGCCGGGGGTTGATGGACTGCGTGGCGCGCTTCCTGGGGGAGATGAAGGCGACTGCCGCGCCGGGCAAGCCGGGCAAGACGCTGCTCGACGACACGCTGGTGCTGGTGATGAGCGAGTTCGGGCGGAGTTGGGCGTCCCGCTCGAATGACGGCAGCTACAACCTGCCGGACGACCACCACCCGTACACCTCGGTGGTGTTCGCCGGCGGCAACGTGGCCCACAACCGGCAGGTGGGCACGTACACGACGCGCGGCCTCGGCGTCCCGGTGGACATCATCGAGGAGACGGGACAGACGCAGAAGCGCGTGCCCCGCTCCGCGGACGTCGTCACCACGGCCCTGCGCATCATGGGCATGGAGACGCACCAGTTCTTCATCCCCGGCGGTTACGGCGAGGTGGTGGGGCTGCGCAAGGGGTAGGGCGTTGGCCGCTGCCAGGAGCCCAGGCACCCGGGTTGGGGGCCTGGGCTTCATCGCGACGGGTCACCCGCCGCAGCGGTTGAAGTTCTGGTCGACGTAGTAGAGGCAGCAGCCGGCGTAGGCGCCCAGGCACGTCTGGGTGCCGAGGGCCTGGGTGGCCCACTGCGACGCGGTGGAGTACGAGCCCGCGCAGGCGTCCGCGCACAGCGTGTTGGAGATGGAGGAGGGGGTGCCGTCCAGGTTGTAGCAGGTGGTGGCGTGGGCGCGGGCGTAGACGGTGCACGGCTCCTGCGCGGGCGGCGGGTTGGAGGACGACGTGCTCCAGATGGTGCTGAGGTACACGCGGTCCGAGCTCTGGTCGATGCCGGCCCAGCGCGAGCGCGGGCCCGTGTCCCAGGTGACCATCATGTAGTGGCGGGCCTGGAGGGTGGTGCTGTAGTTCACCTTCCATTCACAGCCATCCCAGGGCCAGAAGCCGCAGGACTTGTACTGCGTATAGAAGTACGCGGTGGAGTCGAAGCCGGCCGCGAGGCCCACGGCGCGGAAGTAGACGGTGTTGTCCTTCACGCCGCTGTAGGAGCCGTACCAGTAGTCCATGATACAGGTGCGGCTCTGGGTGGCGGTGGTGGCACAGAAGTTGGACTGGAACCAATTCTTGTCACCCACCCAGTCCCAGGTGTCGTTGAGGCTGGCGGCGGAGGGGCCGCGCTCGGTGTTCAGGGCGGAGGGGCCCTCGGCGAGCGGGGCGTTCAGGGCGGCGCGGCCCTCGCTCCGGGCGGCCTCGCGCTCCTGGAGGTGGCGCGCCATGGCGACGCGGCCCTGGGCGGCGACGAGGGCGGCGGGGACGTCCTCGCGGGTCGCTCCGGGCACGAGGGCGAGGTAGACGTCCGCCAGCGTCTTGCCCTGGGTGGACTCCGTCTTCATGGCCTCCTGGAGGTGGGCGGCGTCGAGGTCCATGTGGCCCGACTCGGCGACGAAGACGTCGCCCGGGGCGGACTCGATGAAGCGCACGCTGCGGGTGTTGCTCAGCTTGAGCTCGTGCAGGACGGTGCCCTGCTCGGTGGCCTCGGGCGCGGGGGCCTCGGCGGGAGGCGCCTCGGTACCCTGGGGACCACAGGCGGCGAGCAGGAGGGCAGAGAGCGCGGAGGACAGCACGGTCCGAGCGCGCGGGGCGGGGTGTTTCGACATGTCGGGGGACTCCTCGTTCGGGGTTGCAGCCACCTGAACGGGGGACGCGAAAAGCCTTCGCCGGGTTCTGTGCGTCCCCGCGGAGCACTTCGGGGCCGGGGTGAGTTCCCTCGAGCGCTCCATGGGCTGCGTTAATCGAGGTTAATTGCGCTTAATTCGAAACGAAACAGCCCGTCTGCCATAAGGCACGCACCTGCTGGCCACGCTTCGCTCCGCCGCGTCCAACATCCCTTGGCTGGGGGCGGATAGACAACCAAAGGAGTCCGACCATGTCGAAGCACTTTGTGCGGTCGCTGTTCCTGGGAGCAGTGGTCGCCGGCATGAGCGCCTGCGGCGGAGGCGTCGAGCCGGAGTTGGAGGGTGACCTGGACAGCGTGGAGCAGCGTGTGTGTCAGGCTGGTACGGAGCAGAACGCCTGCCAGCAGTGGGGGCAGGGTGGGTACTCTGACCCGGATTGCGGCACGACGAGGTTCCGGTGGAAGTACTGGGACTGCAAGCAGTACAAGTACACTCCACCCTCTGGCGGTACCGTCCAGTGGTATGAGTGGAATTGCAGCGCTGAGAAGTACATGTGCGGGAGCAGCGCCACGGTGCGCCCTGTGCCCAATCCGACCCTGTGCACGCGGAACTGCTGATGACATCTGCGGGGCCAGGGGTGTTTTGAAAGGGCTGATGTGCCGTCTGTAGGGATTCCAGTGGTCCGGCCTTGGGGGCCGGGAAAGTCGAGGGGGATATGAGCGATTGGCGAGTGAAGTCGCCGCAGACGGCACGGGTCCACCGTCCGACGCAGGGAGCTCGGGCCGCGGTGACGCCCGAGGCCTTGGCGAAGGTCGAAGTGGCGCGAAGGCCAGTGGATCAATTCGTCGAAGGTCCGGATGCTCGGGACAGGGGGCGTTCCCACCTGCTCGATGGGGGGCGTCCGCGTGTCGTCACGTCGCAGTTCATCCGCGATGAGACTCCCACCCCCGTGCCGACGCGCCCGACCTGGGACCCGGAGGCGGGGCAGGCCTTCCTGAACGAAGGGAAGGAGTGGAACTCCGTCAACATCCCGTACACGCAATACGAGTGGCTGGGGGCGGTGACGCACCAGGCCGGCTCGGTCTACCTCTTCGAACCGGACGCGAAGCAGGTGCGAGATGACGCCGCCGCCAACTGGTGCGCCACCTTCGCATGGGACTTCCTGGGGGCTGTTGTGCCGGGTTGGTCCTCGCAGGCGACGCGGGATGGCGCGGCGGCGGATTACCTGAAGAACTCCTCAAACACGGTCTGGGCACAGGTCGTGGGGCAGCAGGTTTCGGAGGAGGGCCTCGCGGTGAGTCTGCCGGTGTCATCCACCGGGGAGTCGCTGTCCTTCAATGCGGTGGAGACGTTCACCTCCGAGGCGGCCCCGCTTCCGGACCCTCCGCCGACGTTGACCTCGCTGGCGGACATGCCCGTGGGAGAGTCGCGCGCCGTCGTCATGCGCCCCCTGGACAGCGCGGGCAATCCGGACTCCGCGATAGGGCACTGGGTCATCGTGGAGCGCATCTCGGAAGAGGAGTACCGCATCCACCAGTCCGCGCCCGGGAACTGGGTCGTGGCGGGCATGTCGTCGCCGCCGGGAGGCACCTACACCCAGACTTTCACCGGTCCGGATGCCGCCCAGCAGGTCAGTGATTGCGTGCAGCGGCAGAGTGAGTTCGCCTCGGGGAACGAGGGCGCGAGCCGCTATGGGCTCGTGGTCCTGGAGCCCACGCTGCCTCCGGACTCCCGGAGCGTTTCGGCGTGAGGTCTCGTCTCTGACGACGAGGCGGAGGGGCGGCCGTTTCGGTCGTCCCGTCCGCCAGGCGACTGCTCCGATGAAATGACTCAGCCGGTCGATGAGTCCACGGGAACTCGCCGGGCGCGCCCGCGTAGGGTGTCTGGGTGAAAGCCAGGAGGTGTCGCGGGCCCGCAGCGGCTTTCTGGGCGCGCTTCCTCCCCGGACGCACACGCGTCCCGCGGTGACGCGCACCGCGAGCCCGGAGGGGAGAGCGTATGTCTGGCTTCGTGCGAGCGTACCCTGGTCTGGTGTTTGCAGTTACTCCAGGAAACCAGGAGAGTCAGCATGCCCTTGCTCCAGAATCTCCCGACGAAGGCCCAGGTCATCGCGCTGACGCGCGCGATTCGCAATCGCATGGATGGCTCGGTTGCGCGCCTGGACTTGTTCGGGACCATCGAGAGCTTCTGGGCGGACTATCTGGAGATTCGAGGCGAGCGTTACCGCCAGCGGCAGTCGTCGCTCTGCCTCGTCGAGCACAGCGTCTACGATTTCCTCACCGCGAATCCCCAACTGGCCCGCACCGGGGACGTCGGGCACGCGGTGTTCATCAACCTGCTCATGTTCCTGCAGGTCATCCAGTCCGAGCACACGGCGGTCATCCAGGAGGTGATGCCGGAGCCTCAGGTCTACGCCATGGATGCAGACGACATGGTGACCGGCCTGGCGTGGCGGGCGCTCAAGGGGGGCAACGGGGCCATCGAGGTCCTCGACACCGACCATGTCGTCGCCTATCCGATTCGTCGGAACCCCGAGCGCGTCGAGGGATTCCGGGTGACGGTCCTGGCGGCCTTCGCGCGCATGTTGTCCACCGCGGGGGGCCGCAGCCTCGTCAGCCAACTGCTGGCGCTGGGCAAGAAGGTGAAGATCATCCCGCGGACGCAGTCCACCGTCCTGTCGGCGCAATCCCTTCGTCACGGGATTCGAGAGCTCAACAGGCGGTGTGGCATGGTCGTCCCGGATGACATGTCCAGCGGCGACCTGGGCCCCGCGGTGACAGGGGTGTTCTCGGAAGCGGGGACGATTCAGGGCATGGCCCAGGCCATGGGCAGCGCGAAGGCCAACATCGACATCATCACCGGAAGTGAGCTCCCGAAGCTCCCGGACTCCGGCAGCGGCTCCCTCATCGCCATCGACCCACGAATCTCGGATGCGTCCTTCGTCGCGTTCGATGGACTGAAGAATCCCCTGGCGACGCCGCTGTTCCTGACCATCGCCCACGAACTCATCCACGCCCTGCACAACGCGCATGGAACGTCCCGCGGCCAGTTCCCCCTGTGCGACTACAACAACCGGGAGGAGTACGAGACCATCCGTGGGACGGACCTCTCGGAGAACACGCTGCGCGCGGAGCACCGCCTGGGCGTGCGTTTCGGACACTCGGGCGAGTTCAGCCACCACCTCCTGCGCTACCTGCACCAGAACCCGCAGGACCGCGTCGATGAGTCTCGCGCGCTGAAGTTCGGGTGAGCTGCAGCGCGGATTCCGAGGCACCGGTCACTGTCTATGACAACCAGTGCCCCGTCCCGTCGTGACGCCGCACGAGCGAAGGCGCTGAGGCGCCGCTGACGTCGCGGCGCCCTGCCTCACGACCTCAGTTCCGGTCCGAGGCCTTCACGGCGCAGTCCGCTGCCGCGCTCTGGCGCAGGATGCGTCCGGGCGTCGGCGCCGCCAGCGGCTTGCCCCTCAGCCTCCAGTGCGCCACGAGCGCGTCACGCAGCGTCAGCGCCTGGCTCTCGCCCAGATTGACGCTCCCGGGAGGCAGCGTCTTGAGCACCTCGTCCATCCCGCTGCCCCCCCGCGCGAGGAAGTCCGGCATGGCCACCTGGAAGAGCTTGTTGGGCTCGATGGGCTTCCCGTTCGCCTTCGTGACGGAGACCATCCGCGTCACGCCGTTGCACTGCTCCAGGTGCACCTTCAGCCCCGCCACCTGGAGCGTCCCGCCCTTGCGCGAGTAGGCCCCCTCCAGGAGCTTCGTCAGCTGCGCCCCCGTGAGGGTGACGACCGAGAGCGTGTTGTCGAACGGGAGCACCTCGAAGATGGCTCCGTACGTCAGCTCTCCCGCGGGCAGGTCCGCGCGCAGCCCGCCGCTGTTGATGACGGCGATGCCCGTCATGCCCAGCTGGTTCAGCGCGTCCGCCAGCACGTTGCCCAGCGGGCTCTCCGCGTCGTAGTCGCGCGTCAGCTTCTGCGGCACGCGGATGCCCAGCGGGCGCTTCTGCATCTCCTCCACCTTCGCGAGCGCCCCGGCCAGCTGCGTCCCCAGCGCCGCGTCCGCCACCACCGGCTGCCCGCGGAACGTCGCCGCCACCAGCTCCACCTTGTTGCGGTCCTTCAGCTTGCGCTCGTCACACGTCCCCAAGGTCGCCTCCACCCGCTCGCACACCGGGATGGAGCCCTGCATCGTCGTGCGCTCGGGCAGCACCTTGCGCGTCGTCGGGTCCACGAACAGCTCCACCAACCCGAACGCCCGGCCCCGGCCCGACGTCTCGATGACCGGCGTGCCCCGGACGAAGTGCCCCACCGGCTGATGCGTGTGCCCGGCCACCACCGCGTCCAGCGTGCCCTCCGGCAGGGCCTCCAGCATCTCGATGATTTCGCTGTCGCCCCTGTCACACGACGAGATGTCCCGAGGGTCGTCGTGCCGCTTGCACACCGCGCCCGCGTGGGCGATCGCGATGACCACCTCCGCACCCCGCGCGCGCAGGTCGGTGGCCGCGGCGAGCGCCGAGGACGCCAGCGGCGCGAAGCGCAGGCTCGCCACGTTCACGGGGTTGGTGACCTCCGGCGTGTGCGGCGTCGCAATCCCCACGATGCCCACCTTCACCCCGCGCCGCTCCACCAGCAGCGTGCCCGTGTTCCCCAGCCACGTGGGGCTCACGCCCGTCTGCGCGTCGGTGACGTTCACCCCGAGAATCGGGAAGCGCGCCTGGGTGATGCGCGCCTTGAGCGCGCCGAACGGGTCATCCCCCTCCATCGCCACCGAGCGCGGCCCCACCGGGCCGTAGTCGAACTCGTGGTTGCCCAGCGCGGAGGCCACGTATCCGAGCGTGTTCATCGCGTCGATGACCACCGCGCCCTCGGTCAGGTTGGAGGCGAGCGTGCCCTGGAACAGGTCGCCTCCGTCCAACAGCAGCACCCCGTCCGGGTTCTCCGCGCGCAAGATGGACAGGTAGCCCGCGAACGTGGCGAGCCCTCCCTGCTCCACGGCCGTGCCGTCCGCCAGATTCCCGCGCGACGGCATCACCCAGCCATGCAAGTCATTGGTCCCCACCACGCTCAGGCGCACCGGCTCGGGCGCGGCCTGGACGGCGGCGGGTGCCGTGGGGGGAGCCTCCGGCGCGGGAGGATGCGAGGCGCAGGAGACGACGAGGGCCGACAGGAGCCCGAGGCGGAGCGGACGGAGGGCGGAAGTCACACGCCCCTCTAGAACGCGGCCCCGCCTGATTCAAGGGCCCTCGCCTCCCAGGATGGAAGCGAGGGCCCCGTGGTGAGGCGATGTGGCTAGTTGCGCACGCGCAGCAGCAGCTCGGCCTGCATCGGGCTGCGGCGGCTCGTGGCGGTGCCGAACCGGTTGTTGGTGGCGCGCCACTGCTCCTGGACGAACGTCACGTCGCTGTTGTTGAGGACGTTGAAGAAGATGAGCGTGAGCTCCATCTTCGTCTCCTTCGTCTGGACGATGCGGTTCAGGTCGTACCGGGCCTGGACGTCGAACAGGAACTGGCTGGGCTGACGCAGCTCGGAGATGGCCGCCGGGTCATTGAAGTCCGGGATGCCCGTGTTGGTGTTGTACGAGTGGCCGGTGCCGCGGTCCGAGCGCGCCACGCGCTGACGGTCCACGGTGCCTTCCTGGAACATCCACATGGGCGCGCCCGTGCGGTAGTTGAAGCGCACGCCGAAGTCGAGGCCGAACCGGGTGGTGTACCCGATGGCGCCCTTGAGCGTGTGGCGGATGTCCTCGGGGGACGGACCCTCGAAGAAGTGCTTGAAGCGCGGGTTGGCGCCGTAGCCGTCGAAGTAATCACCCACCGTGCCGTTGCTGAACGCCAGGGTGTAGCTGGCCAGCAGGTCCCACGGGCCCGTGCGGCCCTGCGCCCACACGTCCAGGCCGCGGTAGTCACGCCACGCGTCGTCCGGGTTGTGGATCTTCACCACCGTGTGGTTGATGCCGTCCACGTAGCCGGCCACGCGCGTGCCGGACGGATCCCAGATGCGGTTGATCTCCTCGTCCACCCACATGTTGGAGTACTTGCGGTAGGTCATGTCCAGGCCGATGACCGCGCCCTCGGTGATGGCGTGGTGCAGGCCGAGCGACAGCTCGTCCACGTGCGGCGGCGTGTGGTTGGACTTGTCGAAGAAGCGGCCCGAGGCCCCGCCCGCCACGCTGCACTGCGGGTTGCCCACGGTGTCCGGCGCGCAGTCCGCGAAGGCGCCACCGGCGAACGTGGAGCGCACCTGGAGCAGCTCCGGGTTGGCGTGCTGCGCGATGAACACGTCGCCCACTTCGTTGGAGCGGCCGTAGTGCGCCTTGATGAGCGTGGTGCGGTTGCCGAACGGGTCCACCGTCGCGGACAGACGCGGGCCGATGCCCACCAGGTTGGTGATGAACTGGTTGTTGTCGCCGTACAGCCGGCCCACGTCCGCGCGCAGACCCGCGACCAGCGTCAGGTAGCGGTTGACGTTCCAGCGGTCCTGGAGGAAGGCGCCGGAGATGAGCGTCCCGGCCTCGGTGGTCAGCGCGCCCCGCACGCCGTCGGTGTTGTAGAAGTCGATGCGCTCGTTGCAGAACGCGAACGTCTCCGGATCGTCCGGGTTGCACTCGCCGTTGCGGTCGTTGAAGCGCTGGTTGCCAATCACCTGCGCCGTCTTCTTGCCGCTCAGGTAGCTCAACTGGAAGCCGGCCTTCATCTGGTGGTTCTTCACCTTGAAGAGCAGCGTCGGGTCGAACTGGTAGCGCATGCGCTTCTCGGTCACCAGGTTGCCCACCTCGTTGCGCAGCGCGCCGGCGTTGCGGTACGTGACGCTGTTGTAGATGTGGGCGATGTCGTCCGAGTCCTCGTTCATCGGGCCCTGCCAGATGTCCTTGTAGGTGGCGCCCGTCTGCAGCTGGAAGAGGATGTTGTCGGAGATGGTCCGGTCGTAGTTGACGATGGCGAAGAAGCCGCCGCGGTCGATCTGCGTCTCCGCGTCCGGCGTCGCGAACGTGGAGGAGACCTGGTTGGTGATGGTGTTGTTGTCGTAGTTGAACGCCAGGGACACGCGGTCCTTGGTCGTGGGCTGCCAGGTGAGCTTCAGGCGGGCCAGGCGCGTCTGGGTGTCGGACGTGCGGCTCTCCTCACCCAGCGGCGTGTCGCGCTTGGAGAAGTTCCACTGACCGGAGACGTAGAACCACAGCTTGTCCTTGATGATGGGGCCGCCCACGCCGACCAGCGGGCTGTAGAAGGCCGTCTCCGACAGCGCCACCTCGTTCTGGGTGTAGTTGGCCACGTTGGGGCTCTGGTTGGCCGCGCCCCGGTACTTCGCGTTGGCCCACGCCGGCGACAGAATCATCGTCACGTCGTAGGTGAACTTGTTGGAGCCGCTCTTGCTGACGACGTTCTCGATGAGGCCCAGCGAGTTGTACTGCGCGTCCAGACCGCCGGTGATGACCTCGAAGTTCTCCACCGCGTAGAAGCTCATCGGCGAGCTGATGCTGCCGTCCACCACGTCGGACGTGTCCATGCCGTCGATGTAGAACTTGCCGTAGCGCGACAGACCGGCGCGCAGGCTGGGCGCGTTGCCGTTGCCCACGCCGGCGACCAGCTGCGGCATGGCCTGCACCTGGGTGAAGACGGGCGAGGTGGCCGCCTTCTCCGCGTTGAGCACCGCGCCCGTCTGCGCGGAGTCCGGGTTCATGATGGGGTTGACCTTCTCGACGATTTCGTAGGTGGCCACCGCCGTCTGCTCGGTGAACACCTCCAGCTTCACGTCCACCTGCGTGGCCTGGCCCAGGAGGACGGTGATGCCCGCCTTCTTGATGGGGGCGAAGCCCGGGACGTTCACCTCGAGGACGTAGCCCTCGCCGGGGGGCAGGGTGTCGAACTCGAAGCGGCCGTCCTCGCCGCTGGTGCGCGACTGGGGCTGCTGCAGCGCGGGGCCCGTCACCGTGAGGGGCACCTCGGCGAGCGGCGCACCCGTCGGGTCATAGACGTAGCCGGCCATGCGGCCGTAGTTCTGGCCGGCGGCGAGCGCGGGGAGGGGGAGGCTCGCGACCAGCGCGAGCAGCAGCAGCGCGAGCGCGCCACCGCCACGACAAACAGGCGTCTTCATGGAAGGGCTCGGGACAGGGGAAGGGGCGCTCACAGGGAGCTCCCGACGACGAAGAGCACGCCGGCGTACCGGTTGAGGGTGCTGATGTTCAGCTCGGTCTCCGCGCACACGTCCGTGCACAGGCCGGTGTAGCTGGAGGCGGGCTTCGCGGTGGTCGCCGTGAAGGTGCGCAGGCGCACCACCGGGGACCAGCCCTCCTCGCCGGGGATGGCGGAGAACAGGTACACGGGCGTCTCCGTGGTGGGCGCGCCCGTGGGCGGGCTGACCAGCACGCCGTCCATCACCTTCAGGTTGCCCTGGTCATCCACGGGGACTTCGCCGCCGTCCAGGAACGCCAGCTGCAGGCCGCGGTACCAGCCGCCCTGCGAGGTGTAGGCGGAGCCGGTGCGCAGCGGGTTGAGGATGGCGGACACGTCGATGATGGCGCGCAGGGCAATCGTCGTGTCGCCCGCGCCACCGCCGAAGCTCCCCTTGGTGAGGGAGGCGGCGTCCTTGATGGAGTTGCACTGCTCGGAGGACGTGCCGTTCCAGCGCGTCACCTTCACCAGCGGGAGCACCGGCGGCGTCGTGTTGCCCGTGACGGTCAGCGGCAGGTTCGTGAAGACGGGCCACTGCACCGTCTCCGGATAGTTGTCGGTGCGGATGTCGAAGTCCGCCTTGCCGGTGGCGCAGCCCTCGGCGAACTCATAGGACGTGTTCACCGCGCGGGCGGCGGGCAGGAACGGCCGGCCCTCCGCGTCCACGGGGACGCCCGCGGTGGTGATGACGCCCCGGTCGTCCTTGCGCTCGGTGGCGACCTGTCCCAGGTTGTAGAAGGGCACGCTGGTGCCCCGCACCCGGGCCGTCGTGGGCCGGTAGTTGCCGCTGGTCGGCCGGAACTTGGTGTCGAGCGTCGAGGCGTCGATGACGCCCTGGTAACGGTCGCCGACCTCATCGGTCGACTCTCCACAGGACACACTCAGGGCTGCCACGAGCCCGAGTGCGCACTTCATTTTTGTCTGCACGGAAAATACCTCTGGGGATGGGGACGAGGTGGCGGCGCTCTAGCACGAGTGGCACGTCGAGAGGTATCAGTTGCGTGCCGTCTGCATGACACTCACACGGTTCTGCTGATGCAGCACGATTACATCCCGACGAGTCTCATCGGGCTTGTGGTATGGCGTGCTCCGGCATGTTCGCGCAGCAGACCGACCCCCATTCCTCACGCATCCTCGGCTTCGCCGCCTTCTCCGTCGCGGTCCACGTCGGCGTCGTGGCGGCGCTGGTGTTGTTCGTGAAGCCCATGGTCCTCGAGACGGAGGAGCCCATCGACGTGGTGCTCAACCTCGTCAAGGCCCCCCCGCCGCCTCCGCCGCCTCCTCCACCTCCCGCGGCGCGCAAGACGACGCCCCGGACCGAGGTGAAGAAGCCCAAGACGGAGCTGCGTCAACCGGTTGAGGTCAAACCAGTTGTCGAGCAGAAGCCCCTCGAGCCGGAACCCGAGCCGGAGCCGGAGCCCTCGGCGCCGGAGGAAGGCGGCGTGGAGGGTGGGGTGGAGGGCGGCGTCGCCGGAGGCGTGGTGGGCGGGGTGGTGGGCGGCGTCGTCGGCGGCACCGTGGGAGGCACGGGGCCGGCCGAGCCGGTGAAGCCCAAGAACGTCCCGCCCTTCGTCATCCAGCGGGACGTGGTGCGCCAGACGGCGCCCCGCCTGTCGGAGGTCTTCAAGCAGAGCCACCGGGGGCAGACGATGCAGGGCATCTACAAGGTCTGCGTCGCCACCAACGGCAGCGTGTATGAGGTCACGCCAGTGAAGTCCGTGCCCGGCGCGGATGAGGACATCATCCAGGGACTCAAGGTGGGGTGGGAGTACAAGCCCCAGAAGGTCCCCGTGTGCTTCCTCTACAACATCCCCATCACCATCCAGTAGGCGTGGGCCCGCCCGGGGCTCATGGGACGTCGACGGTGAAGGACAGCTCCGGGCCGAAGGCCTGGTCGTCGCGCTGCAGTCGCCACCGGTAGGTGGTGCGCCCCGGCGTCGTCGGCGCGGTGTGCGTGAAGACGAACGTCTTCTGTTGTCCCAGGTGGATGGCTTCACCGGGGGCCCATCTCAAATCCCCGGTCTGGTCGAGCGAGACGGCTCGCAGGCCCGTGCTGTCGCGCCAGGCCAGGGTGCCGGTGTTCTCGAGCGTCACCGTCCCCTGGAACGGTTGGCCCGCCTGGACCTCGTGTCCCCGCTCGGGGGTGACGACGCGTGCATCCAGGGCCGGCGTGTCCAGGAAGGCGCCGAGCAGCTGCTGGCGGAAGGGGAGGAAGGCCGTCGTCAGCGATGCGGACAAGGGGTAGTGGGAGCCCGGCCCCGGCGTCGGCTGCGGTGACAGGATGTCCTGCGTCTGGACGAAGCGCATGAAGTCGAGGGGGAAGACGCCCGGGGCTCCCCCCAGGTCGGTGCCCCGGCTGAGGTCGTGGCAGCCGCCGCAGGAGAGCGCCTGGGCGCGCGCCACGAGCTGACGGGGCGTCAGCGGGCTGCCGATTCGCTGGAGCTCGGCCTGGAGCGCGTCGGTGAAGGCGTTGGGCGCGGCGGTCTTGTCGAACTCGGCGAGGAAGTCGTCCACGCTGCCCATCGACGGCATCGAGCTGCTCTGCGCGGCGTTGTAGACGTCCGGGACGACGTAGTTGAAGCGGTTGAAGTCATCCACCGCGAGGCCCTCCACCTGCGTGACGAAATAGTCCCGGAAGGCCACCGCGAGGGGGCCGGGGTTCTGGAGGTTGAAGAAGTCGCCCCGGGGCGTCGACTTCACGGTGGTGGGGAGGAAGCGCAAGGAGCAGCCCGTGGAGTCACACCGGCGCTTCAGCTTGAACTCGCGCAGCATCCACGGGTTGGGCGCGCCGATGCCCTGCTGCATGAACATGTTGACGCGGACCTGCCCGACGCCCGCGGGGTTGTCCCCGTAGTGGTGGATGTGGATGACGGGCGGAATGCCCGGGGCCAGGCCCTCGAAGAAGAGCGCGTCCAGCAGCGCCCGCCGCTCGGTGGGGTCCTCCAGGGTGGAGAGCGTGGCCCACGCCTGGGCCACCGGACGGCACCCCTCCAGCCCCAGCGCGGGGGAGGGATTGGGGAGCACGCCCTCCAGGATGAAGCGGTTGCGGGCGCGCACCTGCGGGGCCGGGACGAAGCGGGCGAAGGACATGCGGTACTCGCCGCAGTGGGCGCCGTCCACCGGGGCCAGGTCGAAGCGGTTGAAGAGGCCCACCAGCACATACCGGTCGAGCGCGGCCGTCGAGGGGCTCGCCTCGGCGCCCTCGAGGGTTCGACAGACATAGGGTGCTCCGTTGACGGTGTTCCCATCGTCGGAACAGTGCGGACCTCCGGGCAGGTCCGGCTGGCCCGGCGCGGGGTTCTGTGTGTCCCAGAGCTGGCGGAAGAGCGGGTCCGCGGTGAGGCCCGTGCCGCCGGCCTGACGCACGAGCTGCTCGAACACCCGGCGCGCGGTGAAGGAAGACACGGTGGCGTGGTCGGACAGGGCCAGCGAGCGCAGCGGGTCCAGCGTCGCCGCGGTGCGGGAGGGGCGGTGGGCGAGCGGACTGGACTGGAGCCCTCCGCGCTCGGAGTGCAGGGATTGGGCGAGGGCGGGTGTGGCGTTCCACAGGAGCAGCCCCGCCACGAGGGCAGGTGACGTGAGGCGTTGACGGCTGGGCATGCGAAAGACTCCAGGGCACGGAGGCGTGTCTGGGCAATCATTCGGGAAGGGTGGCGCCTTGAAGTCCTCCCCGAAAGAGGGATGTCCTGTGTTCATCAACCGGCGCCGTGCTACGCAGCTGGGATGGGTGAATCGACCACGCTCGTCGGCGCTCGCAACGTGCGCGTCTCCGCGGAGTTCTGGAGGAAGTGCGCGCCCCTGCTGGGCAACAACGTGTTCCTGGACCTCGCCCTGGTGCGGCGCACGGCCTGGGGAGACCTGGACCTGTCGTTGCCGGAGGGGACGCGGCTGATTGGCCATGCGAAGCAGGAGAACGACTATCTGGTCTTCCTGAAGACGCTGGAGCCGTTCCTGCCCAGGTCCCCCACCACCGGGCTCAAGGGCTGGGGTGAGGCCGTCTTCGAGTCCACGGGTGGTGGCCGCTGGCGCGTGCTGTTCCAGTACGGCCCGAAGCCGGAGGTTCGCGTCCGCTACCAGGTGTGGGCCGTCAAGCCCGTCTCGTCCATCCGTCCGCTGTCGCGAGCGAAGGCGACGCGGGCCGCGCGCCCCGACGAGGAGCGGCTCTTCGTGGACGCGGAGACGGACTTCCGGGGCGTGACGGTGGTGGGCCGCGAGTTGTGGGTGCGCCAGGGAAGTCTGGGCGAGCCGGGGCGTGGCCAGCGCACCGAGTTCAAGGACGCGAAGAAAGCCCGCGCCGCGGCGGACGCGCTCATCGCGAAGCTGCGCAAGCAGGGCTTCGAGGAGCGCAAACTCTGACGGGTGCCGTCTGGAACCCAGGCGGGTCAGCGGTGACAAGGGCGTCTGGCGCGCACCGCTGCCCACCGTGGGCAGGGTTTGCGTGTTGGCCTAGAGTCAAAGCCTTCCACATCCGAGAGGTCTTCACCTGGACCTGGCAACACTGAACAAGCTCCTGGCGGTCGGCGTACAGAACGGCGCATCGGACATCCACTTCAGGCCTGGGGACCCGCCCATCTACCGGGTGAATGGCCTGCTGCGGCCCTTGAAGATGGAGAAGCTCCACGCGGACCACACGCGTCAGGTGGCCATCCACGTCATCTCCGACCCGGCCATCAAGCCGCAGATCGACCAGCTGCAGGAGTGCGACGCGTCGTACAGCCTGCCGGGCGTGGCGCGCTTCCGCGTCAACATCTACCGGCAGCGCGGCTCGCTGGCGTGCATCCTGCGCATCATCCCGGATGAGATTCCCACCATCGACGGGCTGGGCCTGCCCCAGGTGCTCAAGAAGATCGCCGGCAACGAGCGCGGGCTGGTGCTGGTGACGGGCGCGACGGGCTCGGGCAAGAGCTCCACGCTGGCGTCGATGATCGACCACATCAACCGCACGGAGAACCTGCACGTCCTCACCATCGAGGACCCCATCGAGTTCATCTACAAGAACATCAAGTCCTCCATCTCCCAGCGGGAGATTGGCCCGGACACCAAGGGCTTCGCCATCGCCCTGCGCGCGGCGCTGCGCCAGGACCCGGACGTCATCCTGGTGGGCGAGATGCGCGACACGGAGACCATCGACATCGCGCTGAAGGCCTCGGAGACGGGCCACCTGGTGCTCTCCACGGTGCACACCACCGACGCCTCGCGCACCATCAACCGCCTGGTGTCGGTGTTCCCCGCCGAGGAGCAGACCATGGTGCGCATGCGCCTGGCGGACTGCCTCAAGGGGACCATCTCCCAGCGGCTGTTGCCCCGCGCCAGCGGCAAGGGGCGCACGGTGGCGCTGGAAATCATGGTGCAGACCAAGACGGTGGAGCAGTACATCCGGGATGACCGCGCCAGCGAGCTCAAGGACGTCATCGAGAAGGGCCGGGACATGTTCGGCATGCAGTCCTTCGACCAGCACCTGACGCAGCTGTACCGCGAGGGCATCATCACCCTGGAGGTGGCGCAGAGCGCGGCCTCCAACCCCGCCGACTTCCAGCGGGCGCTCGAGTTCGATTGAAGGCCGTGCGCCCGTGGGGGCCAGGTCAGGCGGCCTCCGCGGGAGGCGACTCCCCGAGGAGGCCGCCGTCCTGGCGCTACGGCCTGCAGTGGGATTGCAGGTCCAGGCCCAGGTCCAGGTAGGCGCGCGCGCCGCTCTTCCAGAACTTGCGCATCACGTGCTCCGCCTGGGGCATGGTGCGGGTGGTGCCCGAGCCGCAGACCTCCGTCTTGATGATGGGCGCGTAGGCCTCGAAGGTGGTCTGGTCGAGGAACGCGCTGCCGTCCCCCGCGGACATGTGGCAGGTGCGGCAGTAGGGCTTCACGACGCCGTTGTAGAGCGACAGGCCCTTCTGCTTGGTCTGCTTCCACTGGGTGGGCACGTAGGTGTCGTTGGCCATCGCCGTCACGTCGCTCACCGCCTTGGGCGCGTACAGGCCGGTGATGAAGTCGGTGATGGCCGCCGTGGGCGAGGTCCGGGTGATGAGGTCGTTGAGGGAGCGCAGCGCGTTGGCCTGCTCGGCGTAGGTGAAGCCCGGGGCGTTGGAGTACCTGAAGCTGAAGACGTCGAAGGGCAGGAACTTCGCCTGGCCGGACACGGAGTTGGTGGCCGGGTTGTACGTCGCCCGGATGCCATGACACGTCAGGCAGTTGCCGGGCACGAAGGTGTTGTCGGCCGCGTTGTCGAGCTGCGCCTTGGGGGCCAGCGCCCCCTGGGCGTCGTACACCATGAACTGGACGCTGTTGGCGGTGTTCGCGGGCGGGGTGAAGACCATGGCCACGGTGGCGAACTCGTTCGTCCGGCTCACCGCGTCCGCGAGCGCGATGGCGGAGCTGCCGCCGAAGACGGGCACGCCGTTGAGCTGGTCGGCGTAGTTGCTCACGTAGCAGGCGACGCCGTTGGGCTGCGACGGCACGGTGAAGGAGCGGCAGTGCATCTCCCGGCCGATGCCCAGGTCACCGTCGTTGTAGTAGGTCGCGGTCACCTCGCTGTTGGGGAAGCCGAACTTCGTGCGGAAGGCGGCGAGCGTCGCGGGTGCCTGGATCTGCGCGTAGTACTGCAGCGTCTCCGCCTCCTCCGCGGCCTGGCTGGGGAGATTGCTCTGCTTCTTGCCCAGGAACACCGTCCGCGCGCCCGGGGCCGCGTCGACGGGGCTGTTGCGGGTGGAGACCAGGGCGGAGCGGTTGAGGCCCACGCCCTGGCACTCGGTGCCGAGCACGTTCCAGGGCTGGTTGACGTTGTCGGCGAAGCAGCCCGGGTAGGTGATGTCGTCGAAGGTGTAGAGCGTCGTGTCGCCGTCCGGGTCCTTGGCCACCGCGCGCACCTTCACCAGGCCGCCGGTGGACCAGCGCAGCGAGAAGCCGATGTGCGGCACCGGCGCTGCGGTGACGCTCCAGTGGAAGAGCGGATCCGTGCTGTTGAACGGGGTGGGGGTGGTGACCGTGGTGGCCGTGGCGAACTGGGACCAGTTGGAGTCCAGGGTCGGGTCCAGGCCTGGATTGTTCATGACCTGGAGCGAGATGGGGATGTTCGGTTCGGGGTAGTAGCCCTCGAACAGGAAGGTCTCGCCAATCACCGGGTCCCCGGTGGTGGTGCCGTTGTGCGGGCCGGTCATGCAGGCGGTGGCGGCCACCAATGAAAGACACACGAGCGCGAGACGCCGGGATGGAATCGGCGACATGGACGGAAGCTCCTTCTGGGGGAAGGCGCCCGGAATGGGCTCGTCCCTTGGCCTGGAACGGAACTCGCCCGGAATTCCCCTCACCGGCGCTCGCGCGACGCCGGCCTCCTCCATGACGCGGAGGAGGCCTTGGAGCCCCGCGTCAGGCTCAGTAGTTGGCCGCCAGGTTCGACACCCGGTACATCTTCATGTTCGGCTGGCCGCAGAGGGTGCGGCGCGCGACCAGGTACTTGGGCTGTCCGGCGACGGCACGGACCAGCAGGTAGCTGGCATCACTCCCGCCGTAGTTCGCGAGCGGCCAGTCACCGATGAAGTCCGCCACGGGGCTGGTGTTGTGGTTGGACCAGTTCCAGCCGAAGTTGCCGCCGGTCCAGTCCTCGGTGGCGGCCCAGGAGGCGGACGGGCCGCTCTGGATGAAGAACCACTCGTCCTTGGCATCCGCGTCGATGTTGCCCGTCAGCAGCGCGTCACTGGCGCCCAGCGGGTACCCGAAGCCGCCGATGTGGTTGGCGCCGTAGGTGCTCCAGCCCCAGGCGAAGTCGCCGTTCACGTAGGAGAAGTTCGTCGCCCAGCTGGAGAGCCCCAGCAGCTCCTCCTTGCCGTCACCGTTGGTGTCGCCGCCGTTGCGCAGGTTGTGGCGGTAGCCGTACAGGCCATGCGCCGTGTTGCCGTGGGTGCTCCACAGCCAATCCCAGCCGGTGCCCGCCGCGTTGAGGCGGAAGAGGGTGATCCACCCGCTCGCGCTCACGCCGACGAGCTCATCCTTCTGGGCGGGAGCCGCCAGGTCGAAGTTGCCGGAGAGCAGGTAGCCGCCGCCGGTGGAGTGGGCGTGGAGCTGGTCGGACGTGCTGCCGTAGTTGCTCCAGCCCCAGTTCCAGGTGCCGTTGTCGAAGTGGAACAGCGTCACCCAGGAGGTGACGCCCAGCGCCTCGTCCTTGCCGTCCCCGTCGAAGTCGCCGATGACCAGGTTGTTGCGATAGTCGTAGATGCCGCCGCCGGCGCTGGGAGATCCGTTGTTGC
Organism: Myxococcus guangdongensis; assembly: GCF_024198255.1. Classification (NCBI taxonomy): domain Bacteria; kingdom Pseudomonadati; phylum Myxococcota; class Myxococcia; order Myxococcales; family Myxococcaceae; genus Myxococcus; species Myxococcus guangdongensis. Next base: position 704,287 of record NZ_JAJVKW010000001.1, on the reverse strand, counting down.
TCCAGCCCCACTGCCAGGTGCCATTGCGGAAGTGGAACATCGTCATCCAGCCATTGGTGGCCACGCCGAGGATGTCCTCGGCGCCGTCGCCATCGAAGTCACCGACATAATGCTTCGCATAGGTCTCGACGCCGCCCTGGCCCCACGGCGCCGTCCAGGCCCAGGTCCAGCCGGGGCTCTGTCCGCCGGCGATGACCCGGGTCGAGCTCTGGTCCACCAACTGGCCCAGGGTGTTGTGGATGGAGTACGTCACGGTGGCCGTCAGTCCGGGCGGGGTGCCCGAGGGGATGATTCCACTGAGGCCGATGCTCCCCGGGCCGGTGATGTTCTGGTACGCGCCGACGATGTACCCATCCCACGTGCCCAGGAGGTTCAGCAGGGTGAAGGTACCGGACTGTGACACGGTGATTTTGTAGAGACCGCTGGCCAGCCCACCCGAGTACGTTCCCTTGTAGGAGATGACATTCGAACCGGGCTGGCCGAGTGTGTCCGAGCAGAACGACACCAGCGCGGCTTGTGAGATACCGGGGAGCGCGAGCGTCAGCGCGAACACGAGCGTGCACAGCCGGAGCAGCGGAGTGGCAAACCGTTTCATGGGGGAGCCTCGGGGGAAAGTCCCGCGCGGGCGCGGGGCTCGCGGCACCAAGCACCCGGTATGCCATTGCATGTGCACTCGGGATGCGAAGCGCGGACCCGCTGTGTTGTCACCTTCCGGGACACACGGTGTGTTCGGACTGTGGCGAGTCCGGTTACACGTGAGGGGTGACACTGTCGGTGGGGCGCGGTGTTCCTTGTGCATGAACATCCACTCCCGGAGTACGGACGTCCCCCGTGGTGCCTCACTGGCGCACCACGGGGCCTGTTCGCGGCCACGGTTCTCTTCGCTCTCCTTCTTCCTGCTCTTCTCGCTGACCAGCGCCGTCACGGCTTGCAATGACGACGAGGAGCCCTCGACGCTGCACGCCGACCTCCAGGTCCTCATGGAGGACTCCGTCGCCCAGGGGCTGACGCCTGGCATCTCGTTGGCCGTCGCCTCCGACGAAGGCTCGACTTGGTTGGGCGCCGCCGGTGTCAGTGATGTCCCCGGCCACCAGCCCATGTCCGCGCAGCACCGCTTCCGCGCGGGCAGCATCATGAAGACCTTCGTCGCCACCGCAGTGCTCCAGTCCGTCGAACAGGGCAGGCTCACCCTGGGGGACACGTTGACGGAGCAGCTGCCCGCGAGCGTGACGGAGCGCATCGCGAACGCGTCCTCCATCACCGTGGCCATGCTGCTCGCGCACCGCTCGGGCATCCCGGAGTGGGTCACTGACGAGACGAACATGGCCATCGTCATGGACCCGGAGCACGTCTGGTCGCTCGAGGAGATTCTCGGTCTCTCCGGCGCACAGCCTTCGGGATTTCCTCCCGGCTCCCAGTATGGCTACTCGAACACCAACTACGTGCTCCTCGGCGAAATCCTCTCCGCCGTGGAGGGGCGCGGCTGGCGTGAGGTGGTCCGTGAGCGCGTCATCGAGCGCGCGGGCCTCACGCACACCCGCCTGCCCGAGCCGGGAGACCTGTCCTGCCCCGCGCCCTGTGCACGTGGTTATGTCCCCATCGAGGAGGAGATGGCCGACCTGACCGTCGTCGACCCGTCCATGGCCGGCGCCTCCGGTGGCCATGCGCTGGAGACCACCGTCTCCGACCTCCTCACCTTCTGGAAGAAGCTGCGCACGGGGGCCCTCTTCGAGCGCGAGCAGACGCTGGAGTCCATGCTCGCGTTCCAGTTCGCGCCCGAGCCCGAGTCACGGCTGGTGGGCTACGGGCTCGGCGTGATGCGGCTCGAGTCCCGGGGCGTCATCGCCCTTGGCCACCTGGGCACCACCGCGGGCTACCAGAGCTTCATGCTCTACCTCCCCGAGACACGTCGCTACGTCACGGGGAACATCAACGTGATGGGAGACCTGGCCGCGGTGCTCGAGCCGCTCCTGGAGCGCGCGGGACGCCCCTGAGTCCCCGGAGGCTGTCCCTGCACTCCAGGGCTCAGGAGGATGTTCGACTTCGACGTGTTCGCCTGCGTGAGGTGTGGAGGCAGGTGGCGGGTCTTGGCGTACGTGAAGGGGACGCCCGGACCTCCCGGCCGAGGCCGAGAGGTCCTGCGCGTGGCCCGCGGTGAAGGCTCAGCAGGTCTTCTTGATGAGCGCCTGACAATGCTTGATGGCCTCGGCGACCGTGCAGCCGGTGGCGGTGCAATGAGGCCGTCCCGTATCCGGGTGCCGGCAATAATTGAGCACCACCCAACAGGCGAGACTGTCCTCGGCCACGCTCACGTTCGCGGCATCGACGTCCGGAGCCTCCTCTCCCGGCTCGGCCGACCGCTGCTCGATGACCAGCTCGCGGCCATCCTCGGTGGTCATCACCTGCCCGGTCTCCGGGAGGTTCGCCTCCTCGGTGCCGCAGCCGACGAGCGGCAGCGTTGCCAGGAACATTCCCAGGATGAGCTTCTTCATGGTCATGCCTTTCTTTGGACGTGAGGACGCCCGCGGGCGCCGCCAGACCTTCAGACAAATCCGGCACGCCATGCCTAAGAGACGAAATCGATGAACACAAACGAGTCGGCCCGAACGGCAGACATCAGACAGTCGGGCTGTGGCATTCTGGTGGTATGCGCCAGGGAACCCAGGCGGGCCCCGCTGTCTGCGGGGCTGCATGCGGGGACCCCACTGCCAATCGGATGGCGACGATGGCGTCCCTGAACATCGCAACCGGGTGGAGCGAGAGGACCTGCTCGCCCAGGCCCATGAGCAGCCCTCCGTCGGGCCCTGTTGGGGCTGCTCGCCGCGAATCTTGCCCGAGCCGTTCAGGACTTCGTCACGCAGGGCGTCAGGCGGGACGCACGGGTGAACCTCTCATCCGTCGTCCCCACCTCCCGTCACTGACGTGATTTGACGAGGAGGCCACACCCCCCGGAGTCACTCATGGCCTTGGACATCCTTTTCGACATGGAGACGAGCGACCCCGACGACGCGCTCACCCTCTGCCTGTTGGCCACGCACCCCGCCGTCACCCTGAGGGCGGTGACCGTGACGCCGGGCACGCTCGCCCAGGTGGGAATGGTGAGACACCTGCTCGCGCGTGCTGGCCGGAGTGACGTGCCGGTGGGCGCGCGCAATCCGGCGTCGGAGAAGGAGAGCCTCTCCTCCTTCCACACGAAGTGGCTGGGCCCCCTGCCTCCCGCCGCGCCGGATGCCCTGGCGCACGAGGTGCTGGCACGCACGCTCAGACGGTTTCCCCAGGCGACGCTGTTGACGGGCGCGCCGCTCCAGAACCTGCGGCTGCTCCTGGAGCACCACCCGGACGTCCACCTGCACCGGTGGGTGGCGCAGGGCGGCTTCGCGGGCGACAACGTGGTGCCTCCGGAGCATCGGCTGCCCAAGTTCGCGGGCCTGCGCACCTGCCCGACCTTCAACTTCAACGGAGACCCCAAGGGCGCGCTGCTGGCCCTGTCCTCGGACCGGGTGGGGCGCCGCGAGCTGGTGTCCAAGAACGTCACCCATGGACTGGCCTACGACGGCGCCTTCCACGAGCGCATGAGGCCCCACGCCTCCGCGACGCCCGGGCTGGCGCTCATCTTCGAGGCCATGGAGCGCTACCTGGCGCACCGGCCCGAAGGCAAGCTCCTGCACGACCCGCTTGCCGCATGCGCGGCCATCGACCCGGGAATCGTCACCTGGGCAGAGGTGGACGTGGTGCGCGAGCGTGGGGAGTGGGGCTCCGAGCTGGCACAAGGAACCCGGACGTTCATCTCGGTGGCCATGGACCCCGAGCGCTTCTTCCGGACCTTCGTGGGAATCGGCCACCCTCACGGCCCTGGGCCCGCTCCCTGCTGACGCTCGTGCTTCGCCACCCTCAAACCCAGACATCTCCTGGGTCCCGCGCGCGTTCGTCATCCGTCATGTGCGAGGTTGGCCCGGGGAGGCGCCGTGTAACATTCCAGCCAAGGCAGCTCGTCCCGGGCCTGGGGGGATGTCGTGCCTGAGAATGTGTGCGTTCATCGGGCCGGATGGGGTTGGATGTATATCCATGGGTGGCGGGCCGGTGGTGAGGGAGCGGTTCCCTCCCGGGCCTCGTCATTCACGGAGCGTCCGACATGCATCTGGCATTGAATCGATGGAGCGGCGGGCTGTGTGCGCTCGCGCTGGCCGTGGTGGTGGGGCTGCCGTCCGTGGCGGCGGCGGACCTGCCCTATCCCACGCGGAGCGGCTACCGCATCAAGGGCATCCAGCCCGACTTCTGGCCGAGCTACGACGAACTCGCCGGCAACAACACCGGCGGCGTGGCCATGAACCTGGTGTGGGCCCAGTGGGAGCCCTCGCTGAAGGCCCCTCCCTGCGCGGCGGGTGAGGTGGAGTACAACGCCCACTGTTTCCAGGTGCCCGCCCCGGTGGACGCCGCCATCCGCGAGTGGTCCGCGCGAGGCGTGGTGGTGACGGCGGTGGTGTACGGCGTGCCTGCCTGGGCCCGGGTGGGGCGCACCTGTACGCCCGCGGCGCCGGGCTTCGACATCTTCTGCGCGCCCAACAACGCGGCGGACTACGGCCGCTTCGCGGGCATGCTGGCCCGGCGCTACGACGGCCTGAACGGCAACGGCCGCATCGCGGACTTCGTCATCCACAACGAGGTCAACGCCAACGACTGGTTCGACATCGGCTGCGGGCAGGGCGCCGGGGCCTGCGATACCGCCGCGTGGCTGGACACCTACGCCGCCAACTACAACGCGGCCTATGACCAGGTCATGACGTGGCAGCCGTCCGCGAAGGTGCTCATCTCGCTGGAGCACCACTTCGGGCCGGAGTTCGACGCGCCCGCCGCCTCCAGCCCGCTCTTGTCCGGGGTGACCTTCCTGACCGGCTTCGCGGCGCGCGTGGGGTCGCGCTCCTGGCGCGTGGCGTACCACCCATACGCCCCCGACCTGCGCCGGCCGGAGTTCTCCCCGCTCGACTATCCCCGCGTGACGTACGGCAACCTGGGCGTGCTGCTGGGGTGGCTGCGCCAGACGTTCCCCAACCGCCCCCATGCCTGGGAGGTCCAGCTCACGGAGAGCGGCATCAGCTCCGCCTCGCCGTCGTCGGAGGCCGCGCAGGCGACGGCCGTGTGCGACACCTTCCGCAACGTGCTGGGGACGCCCGGCATCGAGAGCTACATCTACCACCGCATGCAGGACAACGCCGGAGAGGGCGGATTGGCGCTCGGGCTGATGCGCCTCGACGGCTCCGCGAAGCCCGCGTGGGCCACCTGGGCCCTGGCCAACCGCAATGACTTGAACCCGCCACAGCTGTCCTGCGGCTTCGAGACGCTGCCGTACACGCGGCTGCGCCGGGGCAACCACCCGTCCCGGGGACACTGGGCGTCGTCGCGGCTGCTTCCGCCGGGCTTCACCGTGGAGGCGTCATGGCGCCTGTGGCGAGACCCCGTGGCGGGCACCCGCCTGCTCTACGAGTGCCAGGTGGGCAACCACAACCTCATCAGCGGGGAGGTGGGCTGCGAGGGCCTGCGTTCGCTGGGACCGGTGGGCTACATCCACACCAGCCAGGTGGCGGGCTCCGTGCCGCTCTACCGCTGCCGCATCGGGACGGGGCAGGACCACTTCATCTCCCCCGCGTCCAACTGCGAGGGGCAGATCACCGAGCAACTGCTGGGCTACGCCTTCCCGTGAGTCCGCGGGGCGGGGGGCTCCCGCTCGCCCCGTGCCCGCGCTGTCCCACCAGCCCGGTGTTCCCTGCCCGTCAGCCGGTATCGCCGAGCGTGTCCCGCGCGGCGTCGACCAGCTCGCGCACGGGCTTGAGCAGTTCATACATCTCGAGGGGGGTGCGCGGAACGGCGACCACTGTCACCGTCAGGACGCCGTTCTCGATGGAGAAGGTCTCGAAGGCACGGGCCAGGTCCAGCAAGGGCTGTCGCATCCCCGGGCTGAGGAGGATGGCGCGGGCCTTGGGCGTGACGTTCCTCAGGTCCAACGCGTTATCAAGGCTGGCATCTCCAATGTCCTCGTCCTTCGTGCCGAACAGCCTGAGGACCGTATCGTCCAGCGTCTCGGGCCGGATGGCCACCTCGCGCGGAAAGCCGTTGCCCAGCCCGTGCCGGACGATGGTGACGATGTGGAAATACCTCCCAAAGCCCCGATGCTCGGTCTCCACCGTGATGGACCGCCCGGCGTAGCGACCCTTCATCTCCATCGTCCCCGCGGAGTACATGAACCCGGACCTCGCCATGAAGGACCAGCCGCGAGTCTTTGCGAAGCCCTCCCAGGTCTGGAGTTGCTGGTTCCAGCGCTTCCAGCGGACGTAACCGATGAGGCTCGCGAACCCGAGGCCGACTCCGAAGACGCTGGAGAAGATGCCAATCTGAATCCCGGTCATTCCCGAGAGCATCCTCTCTCCGCCCGTATTCGCCAACCCCAGCAAGAACCGTCGCGGCGGGGGCCTGCCCCTACCGGCCCTTCCTCGGCGCGCGCTTCGGGGCCTCGTCGTGGAAGCCCGCCACCAACATGCCCAGGTTCCGGGCGAGCGCGACCGCCGTCTCCACCGGAACCCTCACGTCCTTGAGCTTGTTGTGCTGCGGGTCGAGGAACGTGCCCACCGTGTCCCGGAAGTCCACGCGCGTGAGCATGCAGCCCCGGAAGTTGCTGCCACTCAAGTCCGTGCCCGTGAAGTCCGAGTCCGTCAGGTCCAAATCATAGAAGTTCGACTCCCGCGCCATGCAGCGCAGGACTTCGGTCTTCCGCAGACTCAGCCCGACGAACGAGCAATACGACAGGCCACACTCCACGAAGCGCAGCTCGGGGTTCGACGCGAGGTTGCTCCAGTCGATGCCCATCAGCTTCGAGCCCTCGAAGCGCACGTCCCGGAGCGCGGTGGAGGACAGCTGCGCCCGCGTGAGGTTGCTGCCACGGACGACGCAGTCCTCCAGCCGCGCGCCCTTCCACCGGCTCTCCTGGAGATGGCAGTTCTCGAACGTGCACCGATAGAACTCCTTGTCGGCGAGCACCACGCCCTGGAGGTCGAGCCCCACGAAGGTCTCGTTCGCGAACGACTCCTCGCGCGCGAGCCGCTCCACCACCCCCGGGTCCATCCCACGCTCCGTCGTCATGTGTCGTGTCTCCTCGACCCGCCGCCACACGCGAGCCAGGAGCGTGCCCCGCTCACATGCGGAGCACCTCCGCGACGAGCCGGGCGGGGCGTTCGTTCATCATGCCCGCTCCCACCGAGGGCGACGACTGGATTGATGACACCGTTCCCACCGCGCATGCGTGACGCGCGACATGGCCAGACACCCCGCGAGAATCAGCCGGAGAGAGCCTCCTGGCGGCCACGCTGTCGGTCCACGCCAAAGCGGGGTGGCCGGCGGTGCATCCCGGGACTTCTCGTCGCACGGCGGCGTCTTCCCGTGCGCGACAAGGCCCTTCCCGGGGCGCACCCCACGTCCGATTTCGTGGCGCGGAACGAAGAAAGTCGTCCCGGGCCACTCCATCCGGCTCAGTCCCGCGTGACGGCGGGAGCGGGTACGGCGCGAATCCAGTCGATGTCGAACTGGATTCCCACGCCGCTCACCGGGTCCAGGCGCAAGTCCGTGATGGTGCCAGCCCAGTCGACATGGCCCGCCACCTCGAAGGTGAGCGTCTGGTAGGCGCCGTTGCCGGTGTAGGTTGTGCTCGTCGAGCGCGTGCCGGAGAAGCCGGGCAGGGTGGCCGTGGCGAAGAAGAGCTCGAGCGTGGTGGCCTGTGACGCGCGCATCCGCACCTGGAGCTTCGCCACGCGATTCGCGCGGAAGTCATGGGCCGCGTTCACCACCTGCGCGTCACCGTTGCCCGAGGACGTCCCGGTCAGCACGCCCCCGGTGACGGCGAGCCCCGCGATGCTCGCGGACGTGCTCCAGCCCTCGAGGTCCCCCGCCGCGTTGAACTCCGCGCCCAGGTCCCCCGCGTCGAACGGGTGGCGACCCGCGACGATTTCGGCAAGGTCCGTCATCTGGTCCCCGTCCGTGTCGAGCGGCGGCACCGCGAAGTCTGTGCTCCAGTTGATGACGAAGTTCTGCGCCCTCCCGGTGGCCACCGCCTTGATGTACAGGTCTCCGCCCGGCTGCACGAAGTACCCCGAGGTGGCCGAGGCCCGCAGGTTGGCCAGCGAGGTGCGCGAGGTGAAGCCCCCTTGCGACGACGCGAGGCTCAGGCCTCCCAGCCTCCCGAAGTCCTTGAACCGGGCGACGTAGTGGTCGCCCACGCTCGCGTCCTCCAGGTTCATCGCCACCGTCCTCACGGAGGGCAGGGACGCATAGGCATACGTGTACTCGAAGCCCTCGTTCACCAGGAACGGGAGCTGGTGCCACTCCCGATAGCCGTGGATGTAATAGACGGACGCGGTGGGCGTCCCCGGCTTCTCCCGGGTGACGGTGACATCGGGCGTCTGCTCGAAGGGCACCGCGTAGGTCAGCCGCGACAGGACGAAGCGGTGGTCGCTGCGGTACGCGTTCTCCCAGTTCGCGGGACGGAACTCGTCACCCACCCGCAGGAAGGGATGGCTGGAGATGAGGGTGGTGTTCGGCTTGCCGCTGAGGCCGCCCGTGACGTCGCGCAGCACGATGGACCAGAAGCGCGGGTGCTCGTTGTCGTTGGCGTCGGTGTTCGCCTTGGGCGGCAAGTCGTAGTTGGCCAGGCTGATGCGCGGCGTCCCCGCCGGCGACACCGTGTTCCCGGTGAACAGGTGGTTGGGGTGCTTGACGGCGGCGCCGGTGTTGATGAGGAGGTTGGCGTTGGCCGCGTTCCAACCGACGAAGTGCGAGTCCCGGACCTGTCCCGCGCCGTCGTAGACCCGGTAGGCGTGCTGCGCTCCGGTGTAGAGCGACTCGCCCGAGTTCGCCACGAACAGGCTCTGGTCGATGATGCTGTAGCTGGCCATCATCGCCGCGGTGTGGTTGTCGATGAAGAGGTTGTTGCGGAAGACCAGGTTGTCGGACGGGCCGCCCACGCCGATGCCGGTGTAGATGCCCAGCTCGTTCGCGTACCAGGTGCTGTCCTCGATGAGGTGGAGCGCCGGGTCATCCCAGCCGAGGTTCGGTTGGATGGAGTGGGCGGCGGACAGCCCGTCGAAGATGTCGAACCCGGACCCGGTGCTGTGCGCGCTGTTGCCCTTGAAGGAAATCATCGGCAGCCGCCAGGGCTCCAGGTTGCTGAAGCGCCCATCGGTCGCGGACTGCCCCATGGGCTTCTTGGGGAAGGCGAACCAGAACCCCGTGCCCTCGGTCCCCGCGGCGACGTTGTCCTCGAACGTGTTCTGCGGGTTGGTGATCCAATAGCTGGCCGGCGTGCGGTTCTGGAGCTGGATGAGCTCGTTGTCGGAGGGCGTCAACTGGTCGCCGGGCGCGGGGCGCCGGGTGAGCAGCGTCACGTTCTTCTTGATGACGTTGAAGCGCTCGCTGCCGTCCTCCAGGAACACGCCGTGTCCGACGTGGTCGTAGAAGAAGTTGTTCTCCACCCGCGTGCTCTCCGTGCCGTGGATGGTGATGGCCCGGTTGTAGGACTGGTGGATGCTGGAGTTCTTGAAGTACTGCCCCGCGCCCGCCGCTCCGAGCATGTGCCAGTGGAACGGATAGCGGCCGAGCAGCTTCTTCTGGCCCATGTTGTACAGCTCGACGCCGCTGATGTACGCGGCCGCGTCGGTCATGACCATGACATGGCCCCCGTGGCTCGTGGACGAGGAGGCTCCGTCACCCTGGATCTTGAGGTTGTGGGTGAGCAGGCCCACCTGCGCGCGCAGGTCCGCCGTCCACGTGCGCGAGCCCTGGGCATGGGTCTTCACCGCGCCGGAATGCGCGAAGGTGAGCGGGCTCGACAGCGCCACCCGGGTGTTCCCCTCCGACAGACCGATGAGGGTCCGCTTCTCCGCCTCGTTCGGATTCAGGTGGCTGGAGACCACGACCACGGCGTCTCCCACGCGCCAGTCCACCGCCTCCTTGAGGAGGAGGGAGGTGCTCCCCGCGGCCGCGTTCGCGCCGAGCTGGGACCAGCTCACGCGCTCCTCGCCGTGGAGCCGGATGACGCCGGAGTTCATGGCGCCCAGGAACTTGTTGCCCATGCCCATGACGTCGGAGCCGTCCGGCGCGCCGACGAGCGTGAACACGCCCGCGTTCGGGAAGGGCGTCAGCTCCTGCCCCACCTCGAGCCTGGCGCCGGTGCCCATCACCATCACGTAGCGCGTGGTGACGTCGAAGCCCTGGTTCTGGACGCCGAGCAGCTCCCCGCCCACGCTGATGGCCGTCGTGCTGATGGCGCCCCGGAGGCACACGGCGCTGCCGGCCCCCACGGTGGCGATGTCGTTCGGTCCGGGCACCGCGCCGCCCCAGACCTGCGGGTCCCTCCAGTCGTGGACGAGCTCCATCCGCAGGTCATCCACCAGCGCCGTGTGGTCTCCTCCCGCCGTGTCCACGCCCGCGAGGCTCACCACGCTGGTCCCCGCGGCCAGGTAGATGGGCAGGGAGATCTGCTCGACGTACTGCGTGCCCGTGAGGCGGAACTCGCCGACCTCCGTGCCGGCCACGCTGACGCGGAGGTGCTTCGCGGGGGGCAGGGTGGGGCTGTTGGCGCGCGCCGCGGCCCTGACGCGGAAGCGATAGTGGCCCGCGATGGGGATGCTGACGGAGGTCGACGCGGAGGAGGGGCCCTGGAGGAAGAGGACCTGGACGCCTTCGGGTGCGTTGGGATTGGCGACGGTGAAGGCGCTGCCGTTGCGGCCCAGTCCCGCGCCCGGGTTGAAGGACCACGGGCCGCCCGTGGGGGTGTACGCGTAGCCGGGCGAGGCGGGCAGGGCGGGGGACTCGAAGCCGCTGATGCCGATGTCCCGCACGCGCGTCGCCGTGAGGTCGTCCACGAAGGCGGTGTTGTCGGTGCCCAGGGGATTGGTGCCGTGCAGCTCCACGGTGTGCGCCCCCGAGCCCAGCAGCACCGGGCCCGTGGTGAGGCGTTGGTAGGCGCTGCCCGAGGGCGTGACGCCCAGCACCGTGGCCCCGTCGATTCGCAGCTCCACCCGCTGCTGCGTTCCGGGGACGTTGCCGCGCTGCGCGGTCGCGAAGCTGAAGACGTAGTAGCCCGCGGGGACGTCGAGGGTCCGCGAGGCCGAGGCCACGCCCTGCAACAACATCACCTGGGCGCCCTGCGGCGCGCTCGGGTTGCCCGACGTGAAGGCCGTGCCGTTGCGCGTGAGGCCCGCGCCGTTGACGAACGTCCAGCCCGAACCCGCGGGGGCGTACTGATAGCCCGGCGACGCCGCGAGCGCGGGGACCTCGAACGTCCCGTTGGGGAAGGTGAAGGCGGTGGAGGACGCGGAGCCCAGCGTCGCGGCGAGCGCCTGCGCGGACACGCAGGCCACCGCCAGGATAAGCAGCGAGATGAGTTTATTCGGGTTGGTCGGCATGCGCGACTCTATGTCGCCCATTGCCAGGGAGCGTCAATCGCACACCGGCCTCACGTTCCCCAGAGCCAGGGATTGTAGAGTTCCCATTCGATGAGAGGCGTTGTGGTCCGCACGGCCCTCCCGAGGTTCTCCATCTCCCGCAGGGGGCTGCCCTCCGGGTAGCGGGACTTCGGCCGCTTGCGCTCGGGCACCAGCCCCGCGGCGAAGAGCTCGGCGCCCAACGAGGAGGACTGCCGCGCGCGCTCGTGGAAGTGCCCCGGGTCCATCAGCTCCTGCGCGTGGATGAGGACGCCGCCTGCGCGCAGGGCCTGGACGACGCGGAGGGTGTCCTCCTCGGTGCAGGGGGCGCGAGGCCGCAGCGCTTCTTCGTAGAGCCCCGTGCCGCCGCTCGGGGGCAGGCTCCACCGTGCCCCTCGCTGGAGGAGCAGGGAGACGATGTCCGGCAGGCAGACGCCCGCCGCGTGCTTCAAGGGCGTCCGGGTGCTGTCGCTCTTGTCGATGTCCGCCCCCGCCTCCACGAGCCGCCGCACGAGCGCCGTGTCCACGGGCTCCGTCCCCTGCATCGACGTCAGCAGGGGCGTCGACGAACTGGCCCCCGTGAGGTTGACGTCCGCGCCGGCCGCGAGCAGCGCCTCGGTGAGGTCCCAATCCCGCGCTTGCACGGCCTTGACGAGGGCCGTGTCTCCCAGCGGCTGCTTCTCATTGGGGTTGGCCCCCTTCTTCAGCAGGTGCTTGACCACCAGGCGCATCCGCTTCTCGACGAGCTGGGAGAGCGGCGGCGGCTCCGCGCCCTTCTTCACCAGGGCGAGCAGGGCCTTCTCGTTGTCCTCGCGGAACGCCACCTCCACGGCGGGCAGGGGGCTGATGGTGATGCGCGAGCCGGGGCGCATCGACACGTCGGTGCCGGCGGGGACGGCCATGTTGAGGTGGATGCCGCCCCGGGGGGACAGCCCCGCCGCCTCGACGGCGCGAACCATGGGCACGTTCTTCTGCTCGGCGGCGAGGTCCAGTGCGTCCGCGAGCACGCGCTGCTGGATGCGCCCCTTCGCGCGTTGGCCCAGTTGTTGGGCCTTCTGAACCTTCTTCTTGCTCACCGCCGCCAGGAAGTCCGCTTCCAGCAGGCACGCCTCGTCACCGGGCGAGCCCGCCTTCACCAGCAGCTTCTCCGCGCGAGCCGCGCCCGTGGAGCGCGCGAAGCACCGCGCGGACCAGCCGAAGGGAGGCCAGGCGCTGTTGTTGTGTCGGGGGACTCGCAGCCGCGGGTCCGCCCCCGCCTTCAGCAGCATCCGGAGGACGGTGACGTCATCCTTCTCGCCCGACACCATCAGCGGCGTCATGGAGGAATAGCCATTCAAGCTGTCGCCCGTGATGTTGACCGCGGACTTGTGGTCGAGCAGGTCCTTCATCCGCGCCACATCCCCGTCGAGCGCGGCCTGCATCACCGGCGTGTCCTCCGTGACGCGGGCCCGGGACAGGTACTTGGGGCGCGCGTCGGCGGAGCCTCCGAGCAGGAGCACGAGGAGCGTCACGGGCGCGAGCCGTTGCACGGGGACGAAGGTCATCGGGCGCAGTCCTCTGGGCAGTTGCAGACTTGTTCGAACCTCCCGCACACGCCATCACCGCAGCGCACGCAGGCCGGCTCCTCGGTGGTTCCCTGGATGGGGTTGCACTTGGGGCCGACGTAGTGCTCCGGGGTCCCGCAGCGCGGCACGAGGCCAGGGCAGCACGCCACGCTGGCGCCGTAGATGCCCTCCTCCGCGCACTTCGCCTCGTTGGGATACAGGGGCTGGGTCCTGCAGAACCTCACGCCGTCGCAATAGGTCGCGAGCTCACAGTCCTGGGGGAAGTCATCGCAGCGCTCCACCGACAGGCCCTCGCACCAGACGTCCTGGGTGGAGCGCCGCATCTCGGGGCCCGGTGGCATCCGCTGGGGGATGCGAGGGTCGCGCTTGGGGCCGGTGAGCGGCGGCGTGACGCGGGCCGAGGTCTTCACCTCGGCCTTCGCTTCGATTTTCGGCACGGCCACCGCGGGGATGGGGAGGTCATCCGGGGGCGGCGGGTCCTGGCGCGACACGACGACGGCCGCCGCGCCGCCCACGAGCAGACAGGCGATGACGAGGAGCAGGTTCTTCGCGACGCCCCGCCTCCGGGAGTCGGACGGCGGATGGGGTGCGCCTGGGGCCATCCGGCCATTCAACCCAAAGACAGAGGCTCTTGGATAGTCACCACCGACGCAGCGCCTGCCGGGGCGTGTCATCCCAGGTGTCACGGATTCCGTATAACCTCGCGCCCATTGCAGCCCGAGGGGGCGAGGAGTCGTGCGACGTGAACGGTCCGGACAGTGGGATGGCCTTCGGCGTGATGCTGGGCATGTTGTTCCTGGTGGTCGTGGGGGGCGCTGTCGGGATGGGCGCCGCCCTGCTCATCAAGAAGCTCTTCAACCTGTCGATGGCCGCGTCGGTCGGGCTGGGGTTGGTGTTGGTGCTGGTGGGCGGAGTGGGGCTGTTCGCCGTGGTGTTCGATGACCTCACCGCCTCCTGGTGGGCCGCGCGCACCGCGAAGCCCGTGCACTTCATCGTGCCCAAGGGCTTCAGCGGTCCGCTGTATGTGTTCTTCGACGCGAACGGGCCCGTCGTCACCGAGGTGGACGGCAGGCTGGAGGTGCCGCTCAGCGGCGCGAGGTCGCAGCGGGTGAAGGCGGGCGCGGGGCTCGAGAGCCACTACGCCGACTTCGAGGCCCGTGACACCGAGGGCAGGAAGGTCGCGGTGTTCCTCGACTCGGGCGGCGTCCAGTTCGGTCTCGAGTACCGCGGGTTCTGGTTGGGGGACCAGACGGGGCGGACCTTCGGCGAGTCACCCACCGAGGCGCCGAGGTAGCGAGGACGCCTTTCGGGCGAAGCAAATCCGGCGGGGGCGTTCAGGCAGTCACCATGTCCCGTCCTGGCTCTGTTCGTCGTCGTGTGTCCGGTCTGTTCTCGCTCCCCGCGCTGGTGTGCCTGCTGCTGGGGTCCTCCGCCTGGGCCCAGGCGACGCGCACCTGGGTGTCGGGCGTGGGGGATGACGTGAATCCCTGTTCGCGCACCGCGGCGTGCAAGACCTTCGCGGGGGCCATCTCCAAGACGGCCGCCGGGGGCGCCATCGACGTGCTGGACCCGGGCGGCTTCGGCACGGTGAACATCAGCAAGGCCATCACGATTGACGGCGGGCTCAACGCGGGCGGCATCCTGTTCTCGGCGACGAATGGCGTCGTGGTGAACGCGCCGGGCGCCACCGTCGTGCTGCGCAACCTCACCCTCCATGGGGGCGGCACGGGACTGGATGGCATCCGCATCGTGGCGGCGGCCAGGGTGCAGGTGGAGGGGGGCGCGATTCTGGGGTTCACCGGCTCGGGCATCCACGTCCTGCCGGGCGCGGGCGCCGTGCAGCTCGTGGTGAGGGACGTGTCCGTCCAGGGCGCGTCGGCGAAGACGCCCGCGACCCCGGCGGAGCTGGCGGGCAGCATCCTGCTGGAGAGCGGCTCGGCGGTCATCGTGAACAGCCAGCTCTCCTCCGGTGTCATCGGCCTGCACGCGCTGAACAACGCGAAGGTCACGGTGAGCGACACGACGCTGGTGCACCACTCGGCGCAGGGCCTCCTGGCGGTGGGTGGGGCGCAGGTGGTGCTGGAGCGGTCCGTGGTGGCGCAGAACGGCTCCGGCATCAAGGCGGAGGCCCCGGCCCTGGTGCGTCTCTCCGATTCGCTGGTGGGCCACAACACGGGCCTGGGGATGGAGGGGACGGTCGTCTCCTTCGGCAACAACCGGGTCGCCGCGGGCAACGGCTCGGATGGCGCTCCCACCTCCACGCTCCCCCAGAACTGAGCCGCGCGATGGTGGCTTTCTTTCGTTGCCTCCTCCTGGCCGCGCTCTGCGCCGCCTCCCCCGCGCTGGCCCAGGCGACCCGCACCTGGGTGTCCGGCACGGGGGATGACGCGAACCCCTGTTCCCGCACCGCGCCGTGCAAGACCTTCGCGGGGGCGGTCAGCAAGACGGCCGCGGGCGGCGCCATCGACGTGCTGGACCCTGGCAACTTCGGTCCGGTGACGCTCACCAAGTCCATCACGATTGACGGCGGCGTGGGCGGCAAGGTGCTCGCGCTGGGCGGCTCGGGCATCCACGTCAGCGCCGGCTCCCAGGACGTGGTGGTGCTGCGCCGCCTCTCCCTGTCGGGCAGCGGGACGACGCCGGGGACCACGGGCATCGTGTTCACCAGCGGCAAGGCGCTGCAGGTCGAGCACACCCAGATTCAGGGCTTCCAACTGGACGGCGTGCGCTTCACGCCCGCGGCGGGAGGACAGCTGTTCCTGGAGGATGTCGTGGTGACGGGGAACGGTGAAGCCGGGGTCCGGGTGGGCTCGGCGTCCGGCGTCGCGTCGGCCTTCGTCTCGCACAGCGCGCTGACGGGCAACCGACGAGGGCTGTGGCTCGGCGCGGGGGCGGTGGCGACGGTGAACGCGCTCACGGCGTCCGGCAATACCGAGGCCGGCATCTGGGCGCGCACGGAGCAGGGCGGGACGGCGCGGCTCAACGTGGAGCGGGCCCGGCTCACGCACAATGGCGTGGGGCTGCACGCGGCCTCCGTGGGGACGGGGAGCCAGACGCTGGTGCGCCTGTCGAAGACGGCGGTGGATGCGAATGGGCTCGCGACCACGCGGCTCGTCGGCACCGGCACCGTGCTGTCCTTCGGCGACAACCGGATGGAGGGGGGCTCCTCGTCGGCGTGTCCTGCGGGCGCCGTGTCGCTCGAGGACGTGGCGCTGCCGGGGCTGGCGCGAGGCGCGCTCTTCGCGCCGGTGGAGCTCTCCGTGCTGGGCGCCCTGGGCACTGTCACGACGTCGGTGTCGAGCGCGCTGCCTCGAGGCTTCCGCCTGGAGGGCGGGGTCCTCTCCGGCACTCCCGAGGAGGGGGGTGAGTATTCGTTCACGGTGACGGCGACGGACGGCAATGGCTGTACGGCGTCACGCGAGCTCACGCTGTCCGTGGCGTGTCCGGCGATGTCGTTGGGGCCCACGACCCTGGCGGCGGGCACCACGGGGCAGGCCTATTCCCAGACGCCGTTCGTGCACGAGGGCGGGACGGGGGTGTCCACCTTCGCCATCGCGGGAAAGCTGCCGCGCGGACTCGAGCTTCGTGACGGCGTCCTCGTGGGCATGCCCACCCAACCCGGTGCCTTCGCCTTCACGCTGACGGCGACGGATGGAGGGCGCTGCTCGGCGAGCCGGAGCTACACCCTGGACATCGCGCGCGCCGCCGACTTCCAGCAGGCCTCGCTCCAGCTCGGGGCCTCGGCCAACCCCATGCATGCGGGGGACGCGGTGTCACTCACCGCGCGCGTGGTGGGCGGGCAGGGCGAGCCCTCGGGGACGGTGACCTTCTACAGCGGCACCCAGGTGCTGGAGGTCGTCACGGTGAAGTCGCGCGAGGCGACGCTCTCGCTGTCGAAGCTCGCTCCGGGCACGTACACCCTGAGCGCGGCCTACAGCGGTGACGCGCGCTTCGGCGGAGTCGACGCGGCGCCGGTGACGCTGGAGGTGCTGCCGGCGAAGTCCCCAGGCAGCTCGGACGACGGCGAGGGCTGCGGCTGCGGGCAGTCCGGTGGTCCCGGGAGCGCGCTGTTGATGTTGCTGGTGTTGGGGCTGGGCCTTCGACGCAGGAGCGCGCCGAGGCCCGGCTGACGTCGGCGCGTGCCCTCGTGCACGAGGCGGGTGGAGGCGCTCTCCCGTGTCGTCACGAGGGCACTGCGTGACAGGCGCCGCCTACCAGATGGGCGCCGGTGGCGCCCGATGGGCCGAGCCGCCCTGACACAGCTGGCCCAGGGCGGAGCTGCCCCAGCTCAGCACGGAGCCGTCCGCGCGCGTGGCGACGGAGTGGTCCGTGCCGGCGGAGATGGAGACGACGGGACTTCCCGTGGGAGCACTCCAGGCCACCGGCACGAGGCTCATGGCCTCCGCGCCATTGCCCAGCCGGCCATCGGCCGTGAGCGCCAGCGAGTGCACGTTGCCCGCGGCGATGGCCACCACGCCCGACAGGCCCTGGACCTGGACGGGGACGAGCCGTCGCGTGTTCGTCCCATCACCCAGCTGGCCCGCGGCGTTGAGGCCCCAGGCCCACACCGTCCCATCCGCCTTCAGCGCCAGTGAGTGGGAGAAGCCGGCCGCGATGGCCACGACGTTCGTCAGCTCCGGCACCACGAGAGGCACCGGGCGTGTCGTCACGCTCCCGTCCCCCAGCTGTCCCTGGTTGTTCTGGCCCCAGGTCCACACCGTCCCGTCCGCCTTCAGCGCCAGCGAGTGGTTCTCACCCACGCCCAGCGCGCCGATGCTCGACAGCTTCCACACGCGGACGGGACGCGGGCTGTCCCAAGGGGCGCCGTGGCCCAGCTGGCCGTGGGTGTTGTCTCCCCAGGCCCACACCGTGCCATCCGGCCGGAGGGCCAGGCTGTGATTGCGTCCGGCCAGGACCCAGCCCTGACGCGAGCCGCCCTCGGCCAGCCGCGCCTGCTTCGCGAGGGGCCGTGCGGCCAGCGCCGTGCCTCCCAGTCCTGTCAGGCAAAGACACAGCAGAGACAATCCACGGACGGCGCCAGTCAGACGTCGTGACACTCGATTCATGGGGGCTCCCCCTCTGGGTGCGGCCCTTCAACCGAAGCACCGTCGGGGGCTCGGGAGCAAGAGGGGACCCCGTGTCTGTCAGAACGGCGTGCCGCTCAGCGCAGCTCCTGGGCGAACTGCTCGCGATAGCGGCCCTGGAGCGTCTTCAATTCCTCCTGCATGCCGGCGGCGCGGTACTGCTCCGCCAGCAGCCGCCACGCCTCGGTGTGCAGGGGCTCCAGCGTCACCACGCGCTCCAGGTGGGTTCGCGCCTCCGCGCGCGTGCCGGACGTGGAGGCCATCCAGCCCAGGATGAAGTGCGCCTGCACCGCCTCGTCGGACGCGGCCACCGCCTTCCGACACGCCGTCTTCGCGGGCCCCAGCCTGCCGGAGCGCAGGTGGAGCTCGCAGTCGAGCACGTGCTGCACGGCCGCGCGTGGGAACTCCCGCTTCAGCCACGCCAGTCGCGTCTGCGCCTTCGCCGCGGGGCCCTTGTCCAGGGCCGCCTCCACGTCCTTCGCCGCGCGGATGAGCTCGCCCTCCCGCTCCACCGCGACGCCGCTCGCGGCGGGCTCCACCGGCAGGGCCATCCACCTCCGGGTCTGCACGGTCCAGGTCCGCACGGCCCGGGTTCGTTGTCCGTCGCCCGTCTTCTGGAGGGCCTGCTCGGTCCAGGTGAGCGAGGAGGTCTGCTTGAAGAGCGCCGCCAGGTCTCCCCAGACCTCCGATGATGTCCCGGGGGCCGCCTCCATCCGCTGCCGAGCCCGCACCAGGTGTCCCTGCGCCTCCAGGTGCCGGCCTTGCTGGACGTCCAGGGCGGCGAGCTGGAGCAGGGCGGAGGGGTCCTTGGAGAACTTCTCCGCGGCGGCCGTGCACTGCGCCCGCGTCGCGGGCAGCGTGGGCGCGGCCCGGGTGCCCAGGTAGCAGGCCAGTGATTGGATGTGGGCGTGCTCCGGATGGAAGGGCGCCAGGGACTCCATCTGCTGCGCCGCGACCTCGACGCGCCCCTCTCTTTCCAGGGCGAGGATGGTGTCGAGCCGGCGTCGGTCATCGGCGCTCAGGGCGCTCGCCTTGGGGGGCTGTTGGAGGAGTGGCGCGGTGCCCTCGCGGACCTTCGCGAGCCAGTCGACGATGGCCTCCTTCTGGGGGCCCTCCCATTCCGGCCAGGGGGTCGAGGTCAAGAGCGCCCACAGCTCGTTCGCCCAGGCGAGCGCGGCCGCCTCGTCGTGGCGGGCCTTCGAGGCGTGTCGCAGGCTGGTGGCGAGCAGGGACAGCGTCTGCGGCGAGAAGGCCCCCTGGTTCGACCCGTAGTGAGGGAACATCATCCAGTGTGAGTTGTTCACGTGGAACGCCCCCAGCGTGTGCGCCCACTCGTGGAGGAAGACGGACGTCTCCTTGTGCTGCTTGCGCTGCTGGTAGAGCGTCTGCTGCTCGTCCTGGGGGAGGTGCACGAGCGCCTCCATGATGGCGCGGACCTCATCGGGGTTGCCCATCTCCCGAATCACGAAGTGGCGTCCGAACATCCGCGCCATGCCCAGCTCGTGATGGGAGGCGGTGTAGAACTTGAGCGTGGAGACGAGCCCCACCACCAGGTCCACGCCTTCGCCCGGGTCCGCCAGCTCCAACGCGCTCAGCGAGCCCTCCAACTCCCCCTCGACGCCGCGATGCGCCCACTCGCGCGTCGACTCGAGCTCGAACTCGACGCCCAGGGGGCCCCGCACCACCGCGCTCGCGCGCTGCAGCTGGGACACGATGCTGCTGCGCCAGCGCACCACCTGCTCCCGGTAGTCCGAATCCGCGTAGACGCGCACCCGGAGCTTCTGGACGGCCCCCACCGTCGCCTTCGACGTGGACTCCAGCTTCGCCGGAGCGAGCGTCTGCGCATGCTCGCGGGCGTAGTCCACGGGGCGCTTCACGCAGGACAGCCCCAGGAGGCAGAGCGCCACCAGGGCGCAACGCGCCTCGAATCTCTCGACACGACGTGTGTTCATTGTGTCCCCCCTCATGCGGAGCCCGTCAGGACCGGGCCGACTCCCGGTGACGGTTGGCGATGGGGAGCAGGTCGACCTGACAGCGCCGCGGCGGTGGAGGGTATCACGCCACCGCGGAGCCGTCATTTCGAGAGGCGAGTAAGGCTTCCGTGTGCTCGCCCGACGGGCCTGCCCTGTCGCTGGCCGCGCACGCCCTCCTCCATCACCCCGTGGTCGGAGTGGAGTCCGTGGCCCGCCGGGATGTTCCTGACTCCGAGCGGGAGCCTCGCGCGGCGCCGCTGCTGCCACTGGCTCGACAGCGCGGCCACGCGTCTCATGAGACGCGTGTTTGTCTTCATGGAAACAGGGCGGGGCCGTGCCCGCGGGCCGGCTACGCAGAGCGGGCCAGGGCCAACGCGACCGCGTCAGGGCCTGCGGGGAAGCGGAGCGCTCCCGAGGTGTCGTTCGCGGCCCGCCAGACGGCCTGCGCCACGTCCGACTCGCGCGTCACGGCGGTCGGTTGTCCGAGCGACGCGAAGATGTGCTGGGCGAAGGGCGCGTACGGCTGGGGGAACAGTCCTTCCATCCGGGGGCCTCCATTGTGGGTGAAGCGCGTGCCCGGGCAGTACCCCGGCTCGACGAGCTTCACCTCCAGGCCGAAGGACTCGAGCTCGAACCGGAGCGACTCCGTGAAGCCCTCGATGGCGACCTTGCTCGCGGTGTAGACGGCCACGAGCGGCATCGGCGCCAGCGTCGCGCTGGACGTCACGTTCACGATGACGCCCGACCCGCGCGCGCGGAGCAGGGGCAGCACCGCCTGCGTCATCGCCATGACCCCGAAGACGTTCGTCTCGAACACCTCGCGCACCGTGGCCATCGGCGTGGCCTCGAAGGCCCCCATGAGCCCGATGCCCGCGTTGTTGACGAGCACGTCGATGGGCCCGCTCGCCTCCAGCGCGGCGGCGATGCTCGCGGGCTTCGTCACGTCGAGCGATATCACCCGCAGCCGCTCCGAGGACGGGAGGAGGTCCGCACGGGGCGTCCGCATGGTGGCGACCACGTTCCAGCCCTGGGCGTGGAAGTGGCGCGCGGTCTCGAGTCCATAGCCGGAGGAGCACCCCGTGATGAGCACCGTCTTCATGAGCGAGCCTCCAGCGTCCAGCCACCCGTGACTTCGTACGTTGCGGTCATGTCGACTCCCTGCCGCGGTTCGCGGCGTCGATGAACCCAAGGTACGCGCAGCCATCTGGACGCTCCACCACAGGACGTCCGGATTTCTTTTGCTAGAGTCCAGCGCATGAGCGACCCGCTGTCGGAAGTCATCGCGCTGCTCCAGCCCAGGGCGGTCTTCTCGAAAGGCATCAGCGGCGCTGGCGCCTGGGGTGTTCGCTACTCGGACTTCGGCCAGCCGAGCTTCTGTGCCGTGCTGGAGGGGCGCTGTCGGCTCGCGGTGGACGGGCAGGTGCCCATCACGCTCGAGGAGGGCGACTTCGTCCTGCTGCCGGCGACGCCGGGCTTCACCATCTCCGGGTTCGAGCCGGTGATGCCCGAGCGCGTGGACCCCAAGGTCGCCGCGTCTCCACGAGGCGAGGTTCGCCACGGCAGACGGGGAGGCCGCCCGGAGGTGCGTCTGCTCGGCGGTTACTTCGTCTTCGATTCGCCGGACGCGGCCCTGATGGTGTCCTTGCTCCCGGCCGTGGTGCACGTGCGCGGCGTCGAGCGGCTCTCCCTGCTGGTGCGGCTCGTCGGCGATGAGACAGGCGAGCAGCGCTCGGGGCGGGAGCTGGTGCTGACGCGGCTGGTGGAGCTGTTGCTCATCGAGGCGCTGCGCTCGACGTCGGGGGACGACGCGCCGCCGGGGCTGCTCCGTGGGCTGGCGGATGCGCGGCTCGCGCCGGCGATCCGGCAGATGCACCGTCACCTGTCTCGCCCGTGGACGGTGGCGCAGCTGGCGAAGAGCGCGGCGCTCTCCCGTTCGGCGTTCTTCGACCGCTTCTCACACACCGTGGGGCTGGCCCCCATGGAGTACCTGCTCGGTTGGCGGATGGCCGTCGCGCGGGGGCTGCTGCGCGGCCGGGAGCTCAGCATCCACGAGGTGGCCGAGCGCGTGGGTTACAGCTCGGCGAGCACCTTCACCACGGCCTTCAGCCGCCATGTGGGCCAGTCTCCGGGGCGCTACGCGCGCGCGAGCTGACCCCGGGGGCGCCCGCATCCGCGGCGCGCGCTCTCGGACCTTGATACCGATACATTGTGGAGTCGAGGAACCTGGCTGTGCGGTGCCGCGACGCCGTGAGCGCCAGTCGACACGCGGACACCGGCCCCCCGCGCTTTCATCGCCGTCGGCGCACAGGGGTCGATAGGCATTGGAGGCCTGCTCGCGAGAAGGCTCGAGCAGCGCAGGCCTGCCGTCGCCCAGCCTTCGCGAAGAGATGCCCCGTGTATCCAACCCCCCAGTCCCCGAAGTCCCTCCTTTTCGCCATCGCCGTGAGCAGCCTCCTGTCGTGGGGTTGTGGAGAGCAGCCCGCACCCACGCAGGAGATTGTCGACAACCTGATGGAGGTGGGCTTTCCCTCCAATGACATCCAAGTCGTGGGAGAGCGCGTCTATGTCGGCAGGGACGCGGAGGTCACCCTGGAGGCCTCCCGTGAGATGTCGCAGGTCTCCGCCTCCGAGGAGCAGTACCGCACGACGAACCTCGTCGGCGCGGCCGTGACGAAAATCTGTGTCAATGGCTCCGCCTTCACCGGGGTGTTCAGCACGGCGCTGGACCTGGCCATCCAGAACTACACGGAGCGCTCCCTGCGCTTCACGATGGCGCGCGCGCCGAGCACCGGTTGCAGCTTCACCATCCAGGCCAACATCGACCCGAACCTGAATGGCGGCGTGGCGGGGTTCCCGGCCAATGGTCTGCCGTTCGCGTCCATCACCATCGGCGGACGGCTCAGCCAGTACGGCGTCGACGTCATCGAGCACGTCATCACGCACGAGCTGGGTCACACCATCGGCTTCCGCCACTCGGACTTCTACAACCGGACCATCAGCTGCGGCACCGGTGGCGGCGAGGGAGACGCTGGAGTGGGGGCCATCCACATCCCGGGCACGCCGACCACGGCGACCGTCGGGGGCTCCATCATGAACTCGTGCTTCCGCTCCGCGGAGACCGGTGAGTTCACGGGCAGCGACGTCACCGCGTTGCTCGCGCTGTATCCGCAGGCCGCGGGCTCGCGGCTGTCCTTCCGCACGGCCACGGGGAACTTCCTGGTCGCGGAGAATGGCGGCGGCACGTTCGTGGGCGCCGAC
Organism: Myxococcus guangdongensis; assembly: GCF_024198255.1. NCBI lineage: Bacteria > Pseudomonadati > Myxococcota > Myxococcia > Myxococcales > Myxococcaceae > Myxococcus > Myxococcus guangdongensis. The sequence continues at coordinate 680,942 of NZ_JAJVKW010000001.1, read as the reverse complement.
CGGACGGCCATCGGTGACTGGGAGCGCTTCGGTTACGTCGACCTGAACGGCGGCGAGCTGCTCAGCAACGACCTCGTCAACCTGCGCGCGGCCAACGGTCAATTCGTGGTGGCGGAGAACGGTGGTGGCGGCGTGGTCAACGCGGATCGCGCGACCGCCCAGGGCTGGGAGACCTTCCGCCTCATCAACCTGGAGGGCAGGAGCCGCTTCCAGGCCGGCGACCGCGTGGCCCTCCAGGCCTCCAATGGACAGTACGTGGTGGCGGAGAACGGCGGTGGTGGCAATGCCTCGGGCGCGGTCAACGCCAACCGCTCCGCCATCGGCGCGTGGGAGACGTTCGTCCTCTTCCTCCCGTGACGCCGGAGGGCTCCCGCGCGGCCCCGCGGGAGCTGCTCCGTCCTCTCCCTGTCTTCAACAGGAGGGAGTCAGCCGGTAGACGCGGACACCCAGGCTCTCGCTCACGTTGACCTGGCATTGGTTCCCCGTGCAGGGGATGGGGACGAGGGTGGGACTGGTCGTCGTCGTGATGCCCACCCACTCGGAGACGCTGAAGCCGCAGCCGCTCCGGGTCAATGGCATGTTCAGCGTGGTCATCGGCCCCACCGCGTGCAGCAGCAAGGTGTTGTCGGACGCCTCGACCACGGCGTCCATGCAGGCTCCACCCGGGGTGCAGGAGAAGACGTGGACCCCCGCGTCGCGCGCCACGTCGCGCAGCATGGACGTGGGGACGCCTGGGACCGCGGCGAACGCGACCTTGTAGGTTCCGGAGGCATCCGAGACGCGCTTGACGGCGAACGCCACGTCGGTGCTGTTCGCGTAGCGCGACAGCATGCGCGAGTCGATGCAGTTGACCGCCGAGGTATTCGGGCAGAGGGCCGCGCCGGTGCCCCCCACGTCGACGCGGTACTGGAGCGGGAAGTTGCCCAACGAGAGGGGGCCACCCAGTCCATCGTGGGGATACCCGCTCCCATCCATGTAGGACGTGGCGGCGAACGCCGGCGTGTTCGTGCGCCGCGACACCGGCATGCCCAGGGTGCTCGAGACATTGGCGTCCGCGGCGTCGCCGTTGCCATCGATGACGCCAGGGGCATAGAGGTAGAGGAGCGTCCGCCCGTTGCCCGCGAGCTTCTGCTGGATGCGCTGCTTGTCGGCGACGGACAGCTTGTAGGCGTCGGGGAAGATGGCCAGCCGCAGGTGGGACGTGTCCAGCGTCGCCAGGTCGGACAGGAGGTAATGCTGAGCCGGCGCTCCCACGCGGGAGAGCGCTTCGATCTGCCCCATCATGGTCGCGGTCGCGAACTGGTAGGCCGGGGCGCCTCCCAGGCCGTCCAGGGGGTAGTGCGACACGGACTGCTCGTCCACGAAGACGGCGATCTGTGGCGCGTACACGCTGCCGGTGCTCGCCACGGTGGACGCCAGCGTGCTGGTGTTCTTGAGGGTGTTCCAGAGCGACGCCGTCTCCGTCGGGCTGTCGGGGCGCCCGAGCCATCCCAGGGCGTTCAGGTCGAAGTAGTAGAGCCCCGTGCCGTGGATGGCCGCCGTGAGCCCATCGCGCACCAGCAGCCGGTTCGTCTCCTCAATCGTGGTGGCGTGGCGCCACGGGTCGTCGAGCACCGCGAAGTGCGTGCGGATGTCCCCCTCGAACTCGAAGTGCTTGCCGCTCCGGGTGACGGCCTCGATGGACGTCTGCGGGGAGAGCCCGAACCCGAGCCTGCGCGATTGCTGGTAGGAGAAGGGCGCGGCGACGATGTCGATGTTCGGGTCCAACAGCAGCGTGGCGAGCCCATGGTGCATGGAGAACGCGCGGCGCGCGTTGGGGCCGTAGGAGTACCCGTAGAAGACCTTGTTCAGCGCCTTGCCGCCGGTGATGTTCTTCACGTGGGCGGCCATCCGGGAGATGGCGGCGACCAGGTTGTCGACTTCGGCGCGGGAGAGCTGCACGGCGGCGGCCTTGGTGCTCCCCGCCAGGAAGATGCCGAAGTTCTCCGTCATCCGATTCGTGAGCGTGGCGGCGGGCGTGCCGGAGTCATCCTGGAAGAAGAACGCCGAGGTGTGGAGCGGATCCCACGGGAAGACCGCGCCGGTGTCGTGGCCACTGACATGGCGGGGCGCGTAGAAGAACTCGCCCCCGGCGAGATACGTGAAGCTCAGGCCAATCACCCGTCCCCGCGTCTCCGGTTCCGCCTCCAGCAGGTCCGCGACCGTGGAGATCTCCACCTCGCGCGTCGTGAGCCACGCCGCGTTGATGCGCTTGTAGGGCTTGAGCACGCCGTTCGCCTGTCCGCAGAGCGCATTGGCGGAGTAGCGCGTCCCCTGATTGTTGTAGAGCGCCATGTAGGTCGAGGACTGGTAGTCCTCTCCCGGGGCGCAGCTCCCGGTGGACTCCTCGATGTCGAAGAGGTCGAACCGGACGATGAGGTACGGGTCGAACCCGGGGTAGGCAAGACGGACCTTCCTGAGGCGGGTGGCCAGTCGGTTGATGGCGCCCGCGCCCCGGTAGCCGATGGAGGCCACCTCCACGACGAAGCGCGTGCCGAACGTCTGCGTCCTGGCCAGCTCCGCCAGTTGGAGGTCGATGACGGCATCCTCCGCCACGCAGTCGGTCTTGCACGCCTGGAGGTTGAAGGCGTGGTGCAGCGGGCTGAGCACCTGCCCGTTGACGGAGATTCGCTTGCCGCCGTTGACGGTGACGATGGAGGCGGCGGGCCCCGTCCAGTTCGATATCGAGAGGGTATAGGTGGCGCTGGCCGGAGTGCTGCTGGTGAAGCCCGCGCGACAGGCGACGGCGTGGACCGTGCGCGTCATGCTCACCGTGAAGGGCACCGAGTAGGTGAGCGAGGGCGCGCCGCAGACGGGCGTGCTGCCGTCGAGGGTGTAGTGGAGCGTCGCGCCGGGCGTCGTGGTCGACAGCGTGATGCTCTGCGCGCTGCTGTAGGTGCCACCGATGGGCGAGAACAGCGGGGGCGCCGCGGCGAAGGCATACGCGGCCGTGGTGACGGTGCTCGCGGTCGAGCCGCTCTTGCATGCGATGGCCCGGACGGTCGTGGCGGAGGAGAGCGGGATGGGCGTGGTGTAGAGGCTCCCCGCGCCGCACGTCGGCGTGGTGCCGTCGAGGGTGTAGTAGACGCTCGCGCCGCTGGTCGAGGAGGACAGCGTCACGTTCACGGGGGTGTTGTAGGTGCCCGCCACGGGCGTGGGGGAGGGCGCGAGCACCGTCGCGACGGCGGGCACCGTCGGGTTGCCGGCGACCAGGTCGGTGATGTCCGTGCCGGACACCATGGCATACACATACAAGGGCTGGCCCTGGAACTGGGCGAGGACCGGGTCGGACAGACGAATCCGGAAGCGGTGTCGTCCCAGGGACGTGTTGCAGGCAGCGCTCAAGGCGGGCTCGGAGGCGACGTCCGCCAGCCCCCCGTGGAAGAGCGTCCCTGAAGGCCAGGGCCCGCCCGCGTAGACGTTGAGCTCCACGGATTGGTTGACGCCATAGGCGCACGTCCACCCCTCCAGGTAGTAGCCATCCGTCCGCCAATACACCCCTTCGACGGACCCCCTGACCAGGCCGTTGTAGGGGGACGCGGGGATGGAGATCTGCCCCGACCCCGGGACGAGGTTGTTCACGCCATGGGCGACCAGGTGGGCGTAGGCGTAGAGCGGCTTGCCCGCGTGTTGCTTGAGCAGGTGCTGCGGGAGCTGGAAGCGGAAGCGGTGTCGGTTGAGGCTGCTGCCACATGCCGTGGAGACCCCCGGCTCCGACAGGACATCCGCGCGCGTGCCGCCCAGCATCGTCCCCATCGGCCACGGCGCGCCGGCATAGACATCCACGTCGACCGACTCGGAGATGCCGTAGGCACACGCCCACCCCTCCACGAGGTAGGTCGAGTTCCTCCAATACACCCCCTCGAGATTGCCTCGCACGTCATTGCTCGCGAGGGCTTCCATGGCGAGCAGGGCGAGTGTGACAGCGATGAGCCGCGCGTGGGTTCGACACATGTGGGGAATCTCCCGGAATGTGCCGATTTACATGTTTTGCTGTTCTTGGTGCAAGGTGGGTGGAAATGGATGCCAGGGCGTGTGCGCCGAGGGAGGCGTTACTCCTTCTCGACGTACAGCTCGCCGCTCATGCCGATGGCCCCGGGCTGGAGGGACCATCCCGGGTGCTCGGGCATTAGGAAGAGCGTGCGTTTGCCCTCGGGCGTGCGCGCCGCGCCAATAAGGAGGTAGCGGCGTGTGCGCTGCGCTCCAGCGAGCGTGAGCACGTCATGCTTCACGCTCCAGGTCCCCGTGTCCGACTCGGTGCCGAACGCCATGGCCCCCGCGGGACCCGAGCCCCCCACGTACTTGAACTGGAAGGCGTGGTCGGGCTTGAAGACGTAGTCCGAGCGGGACGTCACCGCCCGCATCGTGGTGCCTCCGGTGAAGGTATTGACCCATTGCCCCGTGGTGGTGGAGCCGTGGACGAAGCTCCCCGTCACCTCGGAGTCCGTCACCAGGGGCAGGCCCACGGGGCTTCCGCGCACGCCCTTCAAGGCGTCCTCGACGCGGACGTGGGACGTGCCCCAGGAGCTCTCCGCCATCATCCCCTGGGCCGCGACGACGCCACCCTCGGAGACGTAGCTCTGGATGAACACCAGCGACTCCAGCCGGTCTCCCGCCTCGACCAGGTAGAGGCTCAGGCGGAAGCGCCGGCCATTGCCCTTGTGGGACACCGTCGCGGAGGTGAAGTGCGCCCGCGCACCGTTCGCGACGAAGCGGCGCAGCACCAGGGGGTTCGGCTTGACGTCGTTCCAGTCCGCGCCGATGCGCTCGCTCCACATGCGCGAGAGCCTGGCTTCCGCGTCACCGAGGCCGGGCACGCTGCCCAGGGGGATCAGCTCCACGCCCAGCGTGTCGCCCCGGTCCTTCCACTCGGTGATGAAGCCGCCGCCCTCGCGCTGGGACCAACCCTGGGGGGCGTCGAGCCCGAAGCCGCCGGGCTCACCGGGAGTCCCTCCCCGCGCGACGCCACTGTTGCCGACTGGCGTCGCCGTGTCGGAGGTGGCGAAGAAGCCCAGGGCCATGAGCCCCAGCGAGCCGCTGCAGCACAACGCGGAGACACCACCGAGCGTGACGAGGATCCAGAAGAGGGGGCCGCGAGGACGAGACATGGTCTCATCGTGACACACCCCACGCAGGTCTCCCATCCGCGCGGGAGCCACTTCACGCGCGGCGCCGGCGCCCCCTCAGCTCCGCGTCACCCGGAACCGGGTGACCCGGTCCTGGGCGTCGAAGTCGATGATGAAGTACTCGTAGGAGACGCCCACGGGGGACACGCCCAGCTCGTAGACCTCGCTGGTCCCTCGGCGCTGCTCCGGCTCGCCGAGCAGCGTGTGTACATCCTCGCGGCTCATGCCTTCCCTCAGGTGGTGCTGCTTGAGCGCGACCACCATGCCGACGCGCGGATTCTTGTCCGCGCCACTGCCCCGCTGTGCCTTCCACTGCTCCGAGTCGAAGGCACCCTTCTGCGTTGTCGACACCACGTGGACCCCCAGGCCTGTGAGCAGGAGCAGCACGGCGCCAATCCCTGCCCGACGCCGCATGTTCCCCATCCTCGGCGTGACTGTCACCTATCAGTAGGGGTCGGCGTAGACGTCCCCGGGGGGGACGGGCTGTCCCCCGGTGCCAGGGACGAGGTTCGACAGTCCGTGCTGGTCGACGGGAACCTTGTTGCTCCACTGCAGTTGGTTCTGCTGGTCGAACAGCACCAGCTTGCCGTCGGTCACGGCCTGTTGGACCAGGGTGGCCAGCTCCTCGGGTGAGGCATTGGGGTTGTCCAGGGCAATCTGCCGGCCGACCTGGTTGTTGTAGAGGTCCATCGCCTCGCGGTCCGCCGCGTTGAACGGCATGCCTTCGTGGGCCGTGGCGAATTGCTTCGTCCACTCCGCGCCGAACTCGCGCGTCATCAGCGCATTCCAATAGGCGTGGCGGAAGGCGTCGCGGTGGCCATCCTGGCCTCTCCACTCGTCCACCCGATCTTGCGGCACATGGCTCGGGGGCGTGCCCGTGGTGGGATAGAGCCGCGAAGACGTCTCGAGGGCCTGGTCCTTGATGTTGTTGAAGGTGTTCAGCCCCACGAGCCCCCGCTGAGCCGCGAGCCCGTCCAGCATGCGCCCCTCGGTGGCGGTGACCTCGAACTCGGGCGCGAAGGGGATGGGGACGACGCCGCCCGCCTTCGGGCTCCAGCTGACGACCGCGTCATCCGCCGTCTGGAAGTCGCGCTGAATCTGAGCGAGGTCCGGACGGGCCGTGCTGCCGGGCTCGGAAGGTCCGGACGCCCGGGAGGCCTCGAAGGCATCCCTGCCATCCCACCCCGGCACCTGCGCGCGCCGTGAAGGCGCGGAGGGATTCGAGGAGGTCGTCTCGTTTGTCGCTCGCGCCTGCTCGGCTCCGCCTGCTCCGAGGCGTCGGGTGATGCTTCCGATGACATCCCTGCCGATGGATGCGATGGACATGGCGTGGTCCCCCCTTGGAAATAGGACTTCTCCGATTATCGACGTGGGGTGGGAGAAGTTGCGCGAGTGGGATGCGGGCCAGCCCGCACAGGTGGAGGGGCTCGAGCGCCTGGGGTCATCCTGACTGGGCCGTCCGCCGGTACTCGCCAGGAGGCATGCCCATGTGTCGACGGAAGGCGCGGTTGAAGGCGAACTCCGACTCATAGCCGACGCGGCTGGCGATGCTCGCGAGCCCCTCTTGGCCCTGTCTCAGGTGACGTGAGGCCTCCTGCATCCGCAGCTGCGTGAGGTACTCCAGCGGCGCCATTCCCACCGCGTGGGTGAATCGACGCGCCAGCGTGGCCCGTGACGTGCCAGCGCGCTTCGCGAGCGCGTCCACCGTCCAGTTCTGTCCAGGGGCCGCGTGCATCCAGCCCAGCGTGCTCGCGAGCGTCTTGTCCCCGAGCGCGCCCAGCCAGCCCGCGCCTCCAGGGGGCTGTGTCTCGGCCCAGGCGCGCAGCACCTGGACGAGCAGGATGTCGAGCAGCCGTGACACCACGAGCGACGAGCCCCGGTCGGCCCGTGACGCCTCGTGGTCGAGCAGGGCCACGGTGGGCAGCAGGGCCCGCGCCTCCTCGGAGGCGCCTCGCAGATGCACCCGCTCGGGGAGCAGGCGCAGCACGGGGTGCATGCCCGGCTCGTCGAACGCGAAGGAGCCGCAGAGCAAGCGCGACTCCACGCCGGAGCCACCCAGCACGAAGGCCGAGGCGTCCTCGCTCCGGTTCGCGAGCCACGTCTCCAGCGCCAGCTTCGGACTGCGGGGCGTATCCGCGAGCGCGTGTCCATCTCCACGCGGCAGCAGCACGACGTCCCCGGGGCCCAACGGGAGGGTCTCGCCGCCCTGGATGAGGACCGAGGTGCCGGCGACGACGAGGTGAAGGGTGGCCGTCTGCGTGGGCGCCATGCGCAGTCCCCAGGGGGCCCGCGCGACGGTGCGGCAGTAGAGCCGTCCTCTCAGTCGCGTGTGTTCCAGAATCTGTCCGAGCAGGTCGGAGCCAGGGGTGGGGTCCATGCCTCCAGCATAGTCGTGGGCTGCCCGAGGCGCTCAGGTGATGAGCGTTCCGGACAAAGAATCGAGACGGCCGGAGATGGCGACGTCGGGCCCCGGGAGGCAGATTCTTCCCATGCAAACACGGCTCGCAGCAGGAGGAGATGCCATGGATACGACGTCAGCGCCTTTGTCCTGGAGGCTCGGTTCCCCGACAGCGCTGTTCACGCTGCTCCTGGGGGGCTTCATGCTCTACCTGAGTGTGGGAGGACTGCTGAACCCGGTGGAGGCCGCTCGCGGGTTCGGGTTGCCCCTGACGGGCACGGAGGCGATTCCGTGGATGAGCGTCAAGGCCGGGCGGGACTTCGGCATCGCCCTGGCGCTCTTCGGGCTCGTGGCCGCGCGTCAGCGCAAGGCGGCCGGCATCTTCGTGGTGGCCTCCATCGCGATGCCGGTCACGGATGCCTTGACGGTGATGGGGCAGGGCGTGTCGTTCGCCTACGCGTTCGCCGTCCACGGCTCCGCCGTCATCTATGGCGTCTGCCTGGGCTGGGCGCTGCTGCGTCCCGGGGAGACCCGCGCTCGAGCGGACCTCCCCGGGACGAAGGGCGCTTATCCGCCGGTCACCAGGCAGGTCGCGGGTTCGACGTAGAAGCCCTCCCACGAGCCGCCGTCCGTGGGATTGCAGATGCCGCCGTTGCCCCCATTGCCACTCTGGATGGGCGCGGCGAGCGTGTTCTCCTTCCAGTGGCGCCCGGTGCCCGTCGAGGACTCGAAGCCATAGCGGTTGCGGCCGCCGAAGGTGCCGCACGCGTGGCGGGTGAACGCCTCCGCGGTGCCGAGCGTGGCGTTCACGGTGAGCTGGTCGGCCACCACCGCCACGTAGGCGCCGCTCGTCCCCTTGAGCTTGTACTTCGTGCCGCTGGTGACCAGCTCGAAGACCTCGCCGCCGGCCTGCGTCGTGCTGATGGCGGCCACCTTGCCCGCCCCATCCACGGTGAGCCACTTGTCGCTGCGCTCACTCTGGATGCGCACGCAACCCGCGCTGCCGCTCTCGAGGGTGCACGTCGCGCTGCAGCCGTCACCCGACTGGGTGTTGCCGTCGTCGCACTCCTCGCCGCTCTCCAGCACGCCGTTGCCGCACACCGGGCCCGTGGTGCCGCCCGAGCAGGCCACCGGCTCCAGGTAGAAGCCCTCCCACGTGCCCCCGTCCGCCGGGTTGCAGGCGCCGCCGTTGCCACCGTCACCACTCTGGATGGGCGCATCCGGCGTCGACTCCTTCCAGTGAGGCGCCGTCCCCACCGCGGCCTGGAAGCCGACGCGCGTGCGCCCGCCATAGCCACAAGGGTGCTGCGTGAACGACTCCCCGCTGGTGAAGTTGCCGCTCATCGTCAGCTGGTTCGCCACCACCGTCATGAACGTGTCGCCCGTCCCCTTGAGCTTGAACCGGGTGCCCACCGGGACCAGCTGGAAGATCTGTCCGCCCGCCTGCGCCGTGCTGCTGGCGACGACCTTGCCCGCGCCATCCACCGCGAGCCACTTGTCGCTGCGCTCGCTCTGGATGCGGTAGCAGCTGCCGCCCGCGGTCTCCGTGAACGTGGCCGTGAAGCTGACCGCGCCTGCGGGCGTGGTGAAGGCGTGGGACTGCGCGCCGCCGTCCGACCACGACGAGAACGCCCAGAGCTTCCCGTTCGCGAACTGCGGGGACTCGACGCCCACCGAGCGGAGGACGCCCACCACGCCCGTCGTGGCGTGCGGCGCGGGGACGGGACGGCCGTCCATCAAGACCTGCAGCCCGCTCGGCACGCTGCTCACCGTGATGGGGACGGTGACGGGGTGCACGTCGCGATACACCGTGTGAGTGAGGCCAATCGAGTCGCGCACCGTGAGGAACACCCGGTACCAGACGTTGGCCGAGCTCTCGCCGATGTTCGGGATGGGCCAGTCGCCGCTCGCGATGCCGGTGGTGTCGGGCATGGCGGGGTGCGTGTGGGTGTCGTGGTGGAACACGATGCTCCAGGTCATGGCGCTCGGCGGCAGCGCGCCATCCTCCTGGTCGCTGGCCGAGCCGGAGAACAACAGGTTCGTGGCGGCGGTGTACGTCGTGCCCACGGCGGGCGTGACAATCGTGGCCACCGGCGGCCTGTTGGACGTCACCGTCAGCTCCGCCTCCGTGCTGGTGACCGTCCCAATCCCGTTGGTCACGACCACGCGGAAGCGCGCGCCGTTGTCGGTGAGCTGCGCGGCGCTCAACGTATAGGTCTGCGACGTCGCGCCGGAGATGGCCACGCCGTTGCGCTGCCACTGGTAGGTGAGGGGCTGCTCGCCGCTCGCGGACACCGTGAAGCTCGCCGGAGTGCCCGCGGAGACCAGGAGGTTCACCGGCTGCTGCGCGATGGTCGGCGGCAGCGCGGCCGTGTAGGCGATGCGCCCCACCTGACCCGTGCCGCGCGCCAGGTAGTAGAGCGCGCCGTCGGGGCCCACATCGAGGTCCACCGGGCCCGAGACGCCCGTCGCGAACAGGGAGACGGCGCCGGTGGTCGGGTGGATGCGCGAAATCCAGTCGTTGGTGTAGTCCGCGAAGAAGTACTGCCCCAGGTACGCGCCGGGGAACGCGGAGAGGCGCGGGTTGTAGAAGGCGCCCCCCGCGATGCAGTTGCCGGAGGCCGTGCCGGGGCCATGCGGGTACGCGTAGAATGGCTGGGTCAGCCCCGGGCGATTCGTGAAGTAGCCCTCCGTCATCGGCCAGCCGTAGTTGGCCCCCGCCTGGCCGCGGTTGATCTCCTCCCAGCCGCCTTCACCCACGTCGTTGATGAAGAGGACCCCCGTGCCGGGCTGGAAGTCGAAGGTGAAGGGATTGCGCAGCCCCATGGCCCAGGTCGCCTTCGCGAGTCCCGTGGCCGTCGCGTAGAACGGATTGTCCGTGGGGATGGTGCCGTCCGAGTTGAAGCGCAGCATCTTCCCCAGCGGCGTGCTCAGGCTCTGCGAGTTGGACGAGACCGCGTTCTCGCCCACGGAGACGTAGAGCTTGTCATCGGGCCCGAAGCGCACCGCGCCGCCGTTGTGGTTGGCGGCGTCGAGCGTCGGGAGGTCGGCGAGCACCAGCTCGCTCCCGGGGACCACCACGTTGCCGTTGGCGGTGAAGCGGCTGACCCGGTTGTGGATGGTGCCGTCGACCGACGTGTAATAGACATACAGGTACTGGTTGCTCTCGAAGTTGGGGTCGAACGCGACGCCCATCAGCCCCCGCTCGTTGCCGGTGTCCACGGCGAGCGTCATGAACGCAGTCGCCAGGAGCTGGCCGTTCTGGACCACGCGCAGCGCTCCGCTCTTCTCCGAGATGAACAGGCGCCCATCGGGCGCGAACGTCATCGTCGTCGGACCCCTCAGGCCGGTGACGAAGACCGAGTCGGCGAAGTTGGCGTCCTGGATGACGGCGCCAGCCCTCGCGTCGGCGAGGTCCGAGGGCTCCGACGAAGGCGTCGAACAACCTGTGACGAAGAGAAGCGCCACGCCCATGAGCGCGAGCGGCCTGGGCCACCCTGCGCCTGCGCACTTGCTTGCCTGTGTTTGCATTGTTGTCTCTCCCGGTCGAACAGGTTCACGCCGCTGTCGGGCCGCGTGGATGAGGGGGATGTTGCTTCCCGGTTTTACATTGAAAGCATGTTCGCAAGAGCGGGGACGTGACATGCACGTGAGCGGTGCGTGGGCCCGCACACCTCGGCCTACCGCTCTGTCGCGTGCTGTTGGAGCCTTGAACCTGAGGCGGAAGACGCGCGCGCCGGGTGCCAACAGGCGGTGGAGACGGTCCGGCGCGTTTCTTCTCAGTTTGCTGGAAGTTCACGCATTTCAGTTCTATGTCTCCTGGTAAACACGCTGCCCGAAGTCGTGAAGGTCGGCCCAAAGGGAGCCAAGAGGATGCGCATCCTGAGCAAGCTTTCCGTTGCGGTGGTGTCTGTCTTGTGGTTCGGCGGCTGCGGCGCCCTGGATTCCGACCTGGGAGGCGATGACGTCGCCCGCCAGATGGAGCAGGACTTCGGTGGGTCGAGCGGCCTGATGGCCTTCTTCGACAGCCACACGGAGGCGGAGATTCGCGAGGCGCTGAAGCCGTACGGCGTCGGCTATGTCCTCCACGGGGGCGTCACCGGGGCCGCCATCCGGGACTGCCCGAAGTTCTTCCCGGCGAGTGACCGGAGCATCTGGCACAACTTCGATGGCGAGTACTACTTCCTCGACACCGCGGGTCGGCCGAGCCGGGCCTACAAGAACCTGCCGGCCATCGTCGCGGCGCCGCGCATCGACGCGTGTCAGACGAGCGTGGGGCAGTGGGGCGACGCGGAGAACCCCAGCAACGACTATGACGGGGGGCACCTCATCGGCTCACAGCTGGGCGGGTGGGGCGGGCGGGCGAACCTGGTGCCGCAGGATTCCAACTTCAACCGCGGCAACTGGGTGCAGCTCGAGAACAAGATGGCCAAGTGCGGGAGCCTGCCCAGCGGCCGGCTGCGCTACACCATCGGCGCGAACTATCCGAACACCACGGCGCTGATTCCCAACAACCTGACGATGGAAATCCGGAACCAGACGTCCGGCGCCAGCGTGTCCTTGTCCTTCTCCAACACGGATGGGGGAGGCTCGAGCGGCACGGCCTCGCGCACCCGGGGCGTGGACTGGCTGACGGGCCAGGGTTGCAACTGAGGCACGTCCGACCGCGCGCGCCACGGCTCAGTCCGCGCCGTAGTCCCGACGGAACGCGTCCGCGAGCCACTGGGCGACCTGCGCCCGGTGGGGCGCGAGCTCCAGCTCCAGGGACTTCTCGCGCGCCTGCTCGTGCACCCGCGCCATCACCCCGTCACAGTCGCGCTCCTCCACCAGTCGGCCCCCCTCGAAGAGGAGCTCCTGGACGCGCTTGCGTCCCCAGGCGGGGTGGAGCCCTTCGTGGAAGGGCGCTCGTCGGTTGAAGCCGTCCACCACCAAGAGCCCCCCGGTGAAGGCCACGGGGGCGCGCAGGCGCGTGTAGACGACCCGCTCGTGCGTCTCGCTGACGTAGGTGGGGAGCTGCCCGGACAGCGGCGGGCCGTGGCCCTCCCGGACGGCCTGTTCCTCCTGGGCCGACAAGCCGATGCGCAGCTCCTCCAGCAGCAGCCGCTTGTCCGCGACACGGTAGCGGCAGAGGAAGCCCCGCTGACAGGCCGTCGACATGGCCCAGGGCGTCAGCGCGTGGGCGGAGGGCTCGAACAGGCCCGTGCCCTGGACCCCCGCGAGCTCGAAGCCGTGCTTGCGGTACTCGACGGTGTCGTGGCGCTGTGCGGTCATGGGGGCCTTGGCTGACGGAGTCCAGCCCCAGCGTACCTCACCCTCCTGTCGCGACCGCCAATGCCTGGGATACCGGCCCCCGGGCGTACCCGGGGGCCGCTGAGGCTCACAGCTCGTTGAAGATCATCAGCCCTCGGGAGGACTCGGCGGTGTAGACGTGGCCGTCGCCTGGCAGCCGGATGCCGAAGAGGCCCTCGAAGATGTTGTCACCCCGGAGCGGGTCCGTCTCGCGGAACACGTGGTAGTGCGCCACCTGGCGCATCTGGGTGGGATTGGAGACGTCCACCACGCGCAGGCCCTCGTGGTACCACGCGATGTAGAGCAGGTTGCCGCGCAGGATGAGGTTGTGCATGGAGGTGACCCGCCGCATCTTGAAGGCGCCAATCTTCACGATGTTCGCCGGGTCGCTGACGTCGAGCGCGCGCACGTGGGAGGCGTTGAACTCGCCGCCCTCGAACGCGATGGTCTTCCCGCCGAAGGTGCCCACCGCGTTGTGGTGCGCGAAGCCATCCGGCCGGGGGAAGCGGCCCAGCTCGCGGATGTCCTCCAGGTTGGACAGGTCGTGGATGGCGTAGCCGTCGAAGGAGTCGCTCAGGTACAGGCGCCCCTCGTAGACGAAGGCGTCATGCGGCCCACCCGGGATGACGGCGCGCAGCACCGGGTCGAAGGGGTGGGTCAGCTCGTAGATGAAGGTGCCGGAGATGGGGTCCATGGCGTACAGGAAGTTGCCCTCCACCAGCACCGTGTGCGCGCCTCCCGCGCCCCCCGTGGCCACGCTGCGCACGAAGAGCGGCTCGGCGGGCTGGGAGATGTCGTAGACGATGAAGCCGGAGGCGCTGCTCGCGATGTAGAGCGCGTCGCCCTTGGCCCACGCGCTGTTCCAGAAGTTGTCCCCGGGCAGGCTGATGGCGGCGGTCTGCACCGGGCTGCGCGGGTTGCTCACGTCGAACACGGCGAGCCCGCCCTGCTGCTCCCCGACGGGGAGGGAGACGACGTACGCGTGTCCCTTGGCGACGTGGACGTCCACGGCGTGGCCCGTGGGGACGCGGCGCTCGGACAACAGCTCGAGCCCGCCCGAGGACTGGGGCTCGGCGCCCTGGAGCGCCACGCGGTGGGCCTCGAAGGTGCCGCCGAAGGAGAACCTGCCGCGGGTGCAATACGCGAAGCAGCCGGTGAGGATGTTGGGCGCCTTCGTCTCGCAGCCCGTCAGGTTCATGACGAGCTGGGTCCGGGTCTGCTGGCCCTGCAGGACGAAGCGGTCTGCCTCCATGTCGAGCTTGAGCAGGGGCGTGTCATACAGGGTGCTCGTGCCGCCATCGCCCCGCAGCTGGAAGCCGGCCCCGGACGGGATGATGCGGGTGCCTCCATCCGCCAGCGCGCGCTCCCCCCGCAGCTCGACCTGATAGATGCCCTCCGCGGGCAGCGCGCCGAGGGTCGTCACGTCACATTGCGACAAATCGAAGAGGTCGGCGCGGTCCAGCTCATTGCAGATGGCGGCGGGGACGTTCCTCGGGTCGTACTTGCAGGTGGCCAGCAGGCCCTGGTCGTCGATATCGCCCGTCTCCTCCAGCGGCACGTAGGTGCCGTCCCAGACATAGGGGCCCGCGTCGCCGCCCGCGTCGGGGACCTCCTGGGGACCCGCGTCGCCGCCCGCGTCCTGTCCCGAGTCGGAGCCCGAATCGATGCCCGCGTCCCGGCCCGCGTCGGGCGTGGAGGGGGTGTCGTCGTCGCAGCCCGTCAGCGAGGTGAGACACAACGTGGAGAGAAGGAGCCCTAGGGTGCGGAGGGTGCGTGTCACGGACGGACCTCGGAGTGGGAGAACCAGGCAGTGTGCCTGCCCTCCGGACGGCTCAGGCCGCCGTTGCTCCAGGGCTCGGGAGTGTTTGCGCCACGGAGGGAAGTCTGGCCGGGAGGCGCGCCAAACCCGGGTTTCAGGCCACCCTGGCCGGCGACTTGCACCGCGTGAGTTCTCAGCACGCACCCGTGTTGGCGACGCCCGGACCCTGATTCCACCCGGGCCGTGATTCTCGCGAGTCCGTGGACGACGTCGCGCGCGGAGTGGAGTCACGCCTGGCGCGTGTCGCACTTCCCGTGTCGACACGATGTGTCTGGGATTGACGGGTACGACGCGCCCCGGCCAAGGTCGGAAACACCCCGCAATGACTCATCACGACTCGTGCTCGTCGGGGTTGGCATGAATTGATTCGAGACATTGAAACTTTTATCCATGCGCGATAGCGTCGTGTCCGATTCGTGACACTGTTGTTCGAAGTCCATCCTCATGACCTCCGACCCGATGTGTTGCTTCGTGGCGCCCCCCGGCCTGGGGGCCCGGCTGCTGGGGACGCACGTCCACCTGGTGAGGTGTGAGACGTGAGCGCCGACATGAAGGGACCCCCTCCAGGCATGGGGGCGGAGTGGCAGCAGGTGCTGGCCGTCTTCTCCGAGGAAGCGGAGGAGCTGCTCTCCTCGATGGAGGAGACCCTCATCGCGCTGGAGGCCCGCCCGGACGACGAGCACCTGCGAGCGCTCTTCCGACTGGCCCACAACCTCAAGGGCAGTGGCAGCTCGCTCGGCTTCCAATCGCTGACGGACTACGTCCACGGGGCCGAGGACCTCATCCAGGCCCTGCTCGACCAACGCCTCGCGGTGGGCGAGCCCTGGGTCTCCTTGTTGCTCGGCGCGGTGGACCACCTGCGGGAGCTGACGCGGGCCGCGCTCGCGGGCGTGGACCAGCTGGGGCCCACGCACCAGGCCCAGCTGGCCCGCCTGCTCGAGGGTGGGGCCACCGGCAAGTCGAAGGACGCGAGCCCTCCGCCCACGGTGGTCGTCCCGTTCGAGGACGCCCCGCCGCGGAGCGAGGCCCGCGCGATGCCCCGGGGCCGTTCGCTGCGCATGGACGTGGAGCGGTTGGACCGCATCGTCACGCTCGCCGCGGAGCTGTCCATCGCGCGGGGGCGCATGACGCAGTTCCTGATGGAGGCGGAGGCCTCTGGCGCCAGCTGGGACGAAGCCCTCACCCAGCAGCGGGAGATGGACCCGCTCTTCCAGGAGCTCCAGGACGAGGTGATGCGCGTGCGCATGGTCCCCGTCGGGCCGCTGTTCCGGCAGCACCTGCGCACCGTCCGCGACCTGGCCCGGGCGCAGGGGAAGCTGGCCCTGCTGGAGTTGGAGGGCGAGGACGTCACGTTGGACACGGCGGTGCTGGAGGCCCTGAGAGACCCCTTGCTCCACCTGCTGCGCAACGCCCTGGACCACGGCATCGAGGCACCGGCCGAGCGGCAGGCGGCGGGCAAGGAGGCGTGTGGTCGGCTGCGCCTGCGGGCCGTCCACGAGGCGGGGGGCGTCGTGGTGGAGCTGTCCGATGATGGCCGGGGCATCCAGCGCGAGCGCGTCCGGGAGCGCGCCCGCGAGCGGGGCCTGGTGGCGAACCCGGAGCGGCTGCGGGACGAAGAGGTCGACCGGCTCATCTTCGAGCCTGGGTTCTCCACCGCGAGGGCGGTGACGGAGCTGTCGGGCCGCGGCGTGGGGATGGACGTGGTCCGCCGCGACGTGGAGGCCATGCGCGGCACGGTGGCCGTGCGGACCCGGGAGGGCCACGGCACCACGATGACGCTCCGGTTGCCGCTCACGCTCGCCGTCATCCAGGGGTTCGCCATGGGCGTGGGTGACCAGGTCTACGTGGTCCCCATCGAGCTGGTGCAGGAGTGCCTGGAGCTCCCCGCTTCCCAACGCACGGGCGACGAGGCCGGCATGCTGGCGCTGCGCGGACAGCCCTTGCCCTACCTGCGCCTGCGCAGCGTCTTCGGCGTGGGCGGCACGGCGCCGGGCCGGGAGAACGTCGTCGTGCTGCGACACCCGGACGGCATCGTCGGGCTGGCGGTGGACCATCTCCAGGGCGAGGGGCAGCGTGTCATCCGGCCCCTGGGGCGGCTGTTCCAGGATGCGCCCGGCATCTCCGGGTCGACCATCCTGGGAGATGGCCGGGTGGGCCTCATCCTGGACACCTCCGCGCTGGTGCGCCGGGCCATCCGCCGCGCCGCCGAGTCCCCTGAATCCCTCTTCCTCGAGAGCGCGCTCACGCCGGGCGCCGACCCTCGCGCCTCTTTCTCCCGCGCTTCTCCGGAGACCTGAACGTGTTCGACAACCTGAGCATCACCCGCAAATTGTTGCTGGCCTTCACGACCCTGGTGGTCATCCTCATCGGCGTCGTGCTGGCGACGTACTCGACGCTCAGCCGCACCGCGGCGGCGGACGTCGGGAGCAAGCAGAGCACCGAGGTGCTCATGACGGTGCGGACGCTGGAGGGGGACCTCTCCGACCTGGAGACGGGCCAGCGCGGCTTCCTCATCACGGGCGACGACCGCTTCCTGGACTCCTACACCGCGGCGCGCATCAGCCTCGCCCAGAACCTCAATCACATCCGGGAGCTGACCCTGGCCAGCTCCCGACAGCAGGAGCGGCTGCAGGAGGTCCGGGACCTGGCCCAGCAGTGGCAGGGCCAGTACCTCGAGTCCACCATCGCGCGTCGTCGCGAGGTCGTCGCGGGCAAGGCGGACCTGAGCGCCATCTTCGAGGAGGTGAAGGGCGCGCGTGGCAAGGAGATGGCGGACCGGATGCGCTCGCTGCTCACCGAGGTGGCCTCCGAGGAGTCCGCGCTGCAGACGCGGCGCGCGGAGGACGTCGCGCGGCTCGTGGAGCTCCTGTACGACACCCTCATCTTCGGCGGCGCGCTGGGCGTGATGCTCGCGGGCGCGCTGTCCTTCATCCTGACGCGGAGCATCGTCCGCCCGCTGACCGAGGCGGTGCAGGTGACCGAGCAGGTGACGGGCGGTGATTTGACGGCGAGCATCTCCGTTCGCGGCAAGGACGAGACGGGGCAGATGATGACGGGCATGCGGGAGATGATTCACCGCCTGTCGGGAGTCATCAGCGAGGTGCGCGGCGCGGCGGGCTCGCTGTCCTCCGCGTCCACCCAGGTGGCGGCCGCCTCTCAGAGCCTGTCCCAGGGGACCAGCACCCAGGCGGCCTCGGTGGAGGAGACCACCGCGAGCCTGGAGCAGCTCAACCTCACCATCAGCCAGAACGCGGAGAACAGCCGGCAGATGGAGCAGATGGCGGTCAAGGGCGCGCGTGACGCGGAGGAGAGCGGGCGCGCGGTGAAGGAGACGGTGGACGCGATGAACGCCATCGCGGAGCGCATCTCCATCATCGAGGAGATTGCCTACCAGACGAACCTGCTCGCGCTGAACGCCGCGGTGGAGGCGGCGCGCGCGGGTGAGCATGGCCGGGGCTTCTCGGTGGTGGCCACGGAGGTGCGCAAGCTGGCCGAGCGCAGCCAGAAGTCCGCGAAGGAGATTGGCGCGCTGGCCAGCGCCAGCGTCCGGGTCGCCGAGCGCAGCGGGCAGTTGCTGGCGGAGCTGGTGCCGGGCATCCGCCGCACGGCGGAGCTGGTGCAGCAGGTGACGACGGTGTCGAAGGAGCAGGCCATCGGCGTGTCGCAGATGAACCGCGCGATGGTGCAGGTGGACCAGGTCACCCAGCGCAACGCGTCCGCGGCGGAGGAGCTGTCCTCCACGGCCGAGGAGATGGCGACGCAGGCCGAGTCGCTCTTGCAGATGATGACGTTCTTCCGCCTCGCGGATGGCTCGGGGTATGGGGGGCGTGGGCTGTCGCTGCCGAAGCCGCCCACGCAGCGTCCGCCCTCGTCCCCGGCGAGGTCGCTGTTCGCGGCGGCGCAGGGCCCGATGCCCGCGTCACCGGCGCCGGGTTCGAACCAGGACTTCCAGCGGTTCTAGGCGCCCGAGCCATGAGCGACTCCATCGAGAAGTCCGGCCGGTCCAACTTCCTGAGCTTCATGCTCGCGGGGGAGGAGTACGGCGTCGGCATCCTGCGGGTGAGGGAGATCATCGAGCACCGCCCCATCACCCGGGTGCCGGGCATGCCCGCGGCGGTGCAGGGGGTCATCAACCTGCGAGGCAGCGTGGTGCCGGTGGTGGACCTGGCGGTGAAGTTTGGTCTGCCGCCGAGGCCCATCACCCGGTGGACGTGCTTCGTCATCGTCGAGGTGTCGCTCGACGGGCGGCAGAGCGCCATGGGCCTGCTGGCGGACTCGGTGAGCGAGGTCCTGGAGTTGGGGCCGGAGGACATCGAGCAGCCGCCGGCGTTCGGCACGCGCGTGCGCCTGGACTTCCTCCTGGGCCTGGGGCGACACGAGGACACGTTCATCCTGTTGTTGGACCTGGACCGGCTGTTGTCGGTGGCGGAGCTGCTCAGCCTGGAGACGGCCTCCGCGGAGCCCACCGCCGGGGCCGAGACGCTGGACACGCCCGTCCCCGTCGTCGTCGAGCCCATTCCGGATGAGGCTCCCGGCAACGGCTGACGCGATGAGCGACTTCACGCGGCTGCTCGCCCCGCCCCCGGTGTTGACCGCGCGGGAGCTCGCCCTGTTCCAGGCGTTGGTGGAGCGAGAGGCGGGCATCCACCTGTCGCAGTCCAAGGATGCGCTGGTGGCGAACCGGCTCTCGCGTCGGCTCCGGGAGCTGGGGCTGACGTCGTTCGGCGCGTATTACGCGTACGTCACCGAGCGGGGGCACGAGGCCGAGAAGGTGCGGATGCTGGACAGCCTCTGCACCCATGAGACGGCGTTCTTCCGCGAGCCTCAGCACTTCGAGCTGCTGCGCGAGCGCGTCTTCCCCGACTGGATTGCGCAGGCGAACGCGGGGCGTCGGGCCCGGAGCATCCGGGTCTGGAGCGCGGCGTGCTCCACGGGGGAGGAGCCGTATTCGCTCGCGATGTGCTTGTTGGAGGCGTTCCCGCGAGGCTCGGGGTGGAGCCTGGAGGTCCTGGCGACGGACCTGTCCACGTGGGCGTTGGAGCGGACGCAGGAGGGGTTGTGGGGGCTGGAGCGGGCGGCCACGATTCCTCCGCCGTTGCTGCGGGCGTACATGCTCAAGGGCGTGCGGACACAGGAAGGCATGATGAAGGCGGGGCCGGAGCTGCGGGCGCTGATGCGCTACGCGCGCGTCAACCTGAACGCGCCCGGCGAGTGGCCTCCGGGGCCGTTCGACCTCATCTTCTGTCGCAACGTGCTCATCTACTTCGGCGCGGAGGCGCGGGGCCGGGTGATTGGCGGGATGCTTCAGCGGCTCGCGCCCACGGGGTATTTTTTCCTGGGGCACGCGGAAAGCCTGATTGGCGTCGACGTGGATGTCCGCTCTGTGAGCGCGAACGTGTACACGCCTCGTCTCGGGGCGACGCCGCGGTATTGAGGCGTGCTCCTCGGGATGCCCTTCGGTGAGGCCGTGAGGCAGGATGCCGGCGTGGTCATCCTGTCCGAGGTCTTGCCGATGAAGCGCCTTCCCGTCCGTCTCGTGCTGCTCCCGCTCCTGGCCGTGCTGTTCACGGGGAGGGCAGGGGCGGAGGGCCTGGAGGTGCGCACGCTGAAGGTCATCCCCAAGCCGGAGGCGGAGAGTGTCTTCCCGGTGGGTGACCTCCAGATGGCGCTGGTCACCCACGGCACGCCGGAGGTGGGCGCCAACATCAACGACGGTTTGTTCATCGGTCGGTTCAAGGCACTGACGCCCACGAAGGTGGCGGCGCGGTTGCCGGCGGATGGGCTCGATTTGTCGGGTCTCTCCGAGCAGAGCTTCAGCGTGACGCGGAACGATGGGCGCCTGCTCACGATTCGTTTCGATGTCGAGGGCTGCGGGGCCTACTGCGAGTCGTACAGCGTGGCCTACACCTTCGACACGCGGACGGGGCGGCAGGTGAACCCGGGAGAGTTGTTCACTCCTGCGGGTGTGCGCGCGCTGGTGCTGCGCATGCACAAGGAGAAGCTGCGGCTCTATCGGGAACAAGTCGCGCGGTATGAGCGGGAGCTGAAGCCGTCGAGCAAGAAGACGCCCGCGAGCGACACGGTGGAGAACCTGGAGGAGCGGCTCGCGTTCAACCGTGAGTGTCTGGAGGGTGTGGAGGCGAATGCGGAGGAGGAGCGCACCAGGAGTTACTTCCATGAGCGCTGGGAGTTCGATGGGGCGGAGGCGCGGATGATTGCCGGACGCTGCAGCAATCACGCGTCGCGCGCGCTCGACGACGTCGACAAGGTCAGCCTGGCGCTGTCCTACGACTCACTGCGTCCGCATCTGACGGCCTACGGCAAGCGGGTGTTGCTGGGGGAGGGGCAGGGGGTGTCCGGCGACGTCTTCGGCCAGGTGCTGCGGGGGCGAATCGGCAAGATGCCCATCGTCATGATGTTGGAGCGGCAGCGCGATGACTCGGTCTCTGGCGTGTACTTCTACGAGAAGCACCGCAAGCCGATTGAGGTGGACGGCCGGTTGGAGGGCGGGAAGCTCGAGCTGCAGGAGCGGGACGCCGACGGCAACTCGACGGGGAGTCTGCGGCTGGAGGTGGGGAAGAACCTGCTGCGCGGTGAGTGGGTGGGCAAGCAGTCGCTGAAGATGGAGCTGCGTGCGCCGTCTTCTCCGGAGTGAGATGCAATCGAGCGGGGCGCGGTCCGTAACCGTGGGCGATTGATGTTCGCGCGGCGCCGCTCCATCTCGAACCCTGGGTCTCCACGATGACACGCAAGGCACGCTGGTTCGTCTTCGGCTTCCTTTGCGTGGCGGTGGGGCTGTATCCCATCAGCTACTTCCTCGCGGGCTCGACCTTCGGGATTCGCGGCTCGAAGGACGAGGCGTTGCTGATGGACCTCGTCTGGAATGCGGCCTTCTATGTGCACATCGCGATGGGCGGGCTCGCGCTGGCGGTGGGCTGGACGCAGTTCGTCGCGAGGTTGCGGCTCCGGTATCCGCGGGCGCACCGAAGCCTCGGGAAGATCTATGTCGGGGCGGTCTTCCTGAGCGGGCTCGCGGCCGTGTACATCGGCTTCTTCGCCACGGGAGGCTTCATCGCCGCGTCGGGCTTCGTCAGCCTGGGTGTCATCTGGCTCGCGACGACGGCCTGGGCCTGGTGGCTCATCAGGAACCGGCGGGTCGAGGAGCACCGGCTCATGATGACCTACAGCTTCGCTGCGTGCTTCGCGGCGGTCACGCTGAGGTTGTGGATGCCCGTGCTGGTCCACTCGCTGGGCGACTTCGTCACGGCCTACCGAATCGTCGCGTGGCTCTGCTGGGTCCCCAACCTCGGCGTGGCCTACCTCATGTCACGCAGGCAGCTCCCGATGCGTGAACTCGTGGCTTCGTGACGCTGCCTGCGTGGGAGTCATACTGACTACAGGATTCGCGCGAGCTTCCAGTACGCCCCCTTGTTGGTGGACCTGACGGGCGGGAACGTCGCGCCCACGTTGAGCTGGATGACGCGCTCCTCGCTGGTCGGCGCTGGCGTGGTCGTGTTGTCCGTATATCCATCGAAGATGTAGTTGCCCCAGACGGGGCACGTCGTTCCTGTCTTGAATCGCTCTCCCACGGTCGCCATGGTGGTCTCCACTTCCGTCCTGATGAGACGGGTTGTCGTGCCGATTGGCACAGCGTGAGACTTTGAATCCATGGATGGGCGCGAGCCATACCACTCAAGTGGTAGGTAAAACAGACCCGTTGCCGTGAGCTCCTCACGGCACGGGTGGATGTATTGGTGCGTGCTACTCCCGCAGCACGGTCAGCCCCAGGTCGGTCAGCACATAGAGCATGGCCGGTGCCACGGTGGGGTCGTAGACGAGCTGGAGCACCTGTCGCCCGTTCGCGGTCTCCACGCGGTTGAGCGTCGTCCCATCCTCCTCGATGCGCCACAGTCCCTGGTCCTGCGTGCCCACGTAGACGATGCCCCCATCGGTGGCAGCCAGCGCCGTCACGTTGGAGGAGGGCAGGGTGGTGATGCGCGTGTAGTTCGCGCTGGAGCGGTCCGTCTGCTCCATGCGCCACAGGCCGAAGTCACGACTGCCCACCCAGGTCGTCCACGCCTTCGTGCGAGCGATGGCGCGCCAGTGGTCGAAGGACTCCAGGCTGTTGAGCTGCGCGTTGTGCCCCTTGTAGCTCCAGGGCACCGGCCCCTCCCAGGTGAGCTCCCTGTCGAAGTCCGCCAACACGCCGTTCGGCTGCAGGATGCCCACGAGCCAGTCATTGGCCACCAGCACCTCACCCCCAGGTCCGATGCCGAGCCCCCAGTTGAACCCCGCCTGGAGTGACTGGGACACGCTGCCGTCCGCGCGCGGCGTCTCGAGATACCAGGCCGCGTGGCGGTGGCTGTTGTACGTGAGGTCTCGAATCAACGTCACGCCGTGGTTGGTGCCGATGTAGACATCGCCCCGGTCCCTGCCGCGCATCACCCGCTGACAGGCGAGCACCGAGCGGTCCTCGTCGTAGTGGAAGTCATTGGTGTTGCGGATGCCGAGCTGCTGCTGTCCGCCGGACACGCCCGCGCTGCGCCACAGATGCTCCTCCAGCACCACCGTGCCGTCGGACTCCACGCGCACCGCGTCCAGGTCGCCCTTCTGGTACTCCGCGAAGCGCTCCTCGGTGTAGTGCTCCTCCCCAGGTCCTGGGATGTAGGCGTGCGGTTTGTCCGGGACCTCCGGCTGTAATTCGTACGTGTGGTAACCCACGTAGGCGCGCCCTTCCTCACCCCCGCAGATGACGGTGGAGCCGAGCGCCTTCTGGTCCCGCCCGAAGCCTCCCGCCGCCTGTCCCACTCCGCGCGTCCATGTGGGCGCCGTGTCGCCGGGCCGCAGCACGCCAATCTCGTCGCCCTTCAGCAGCCAGATGTTGTGGCCCTCGTCGACGCCGATGCTCCGCACTCCCGCGCCGACGCCGAACGCCGTCGCGTAGTCCTTCACCGCATCCGTGGGCCAGGGGCCCGGGCCATCAGGGGTGTCCTTGTCCGGGGACTCTCCACATGCGCCGAGGAACACCGCCATGCCCACCGCCGTTGCCCATCGCCATCCGCCTCGCATCCGTCCTCCCTGACTCTCGCTGTCACGGGAATCCCAGCAATGCGTGTGCCCGGCGGGGATGGGAAAACTTCTTCCCAGGGTGGCGACTCCAGGTTCATCGCAGCCCGGTGCGACAGGGCCCGCGGCTTCCGGCTGTCACAGGCGAAACGGCCGCACGTCTTCTGTGCGAACCCAACAGGAGGCCATTTCATGCAGGCATCGCGAAACGACTCGTCACATCCTCGTCCCCGCTTGGACATCGCCACGCTCGCCCCCGCGCCCTACCGAGCCTTCCTCGCCGTGGACGCCGCGCTGCGGGAGGGCCCACTGTCTGCGAGCATCCGAGAGCTGGTGAAGATTCGCGCCTCGCAGCACAACGGCTGCGTCCTGTGCGTGGACATGCACGTGCGTGAAGCACGCAAGCTGGGAGCGTCCGAGGACCGCCTCCATCAGGTCGTCGTCTGGCGCGAGTCCCTGCTCTTCAGTGACGCGGAGCGGGCCGCGCTCGCGTACACCGAGGCCGCGACCCAGCTGGGGCCGGAGGGCGTCCCCGACGCGGTGTGGGACGCGGCGCGAGCGGCGTTCGACGACGCGTCACTCGCGGCGCTGGTCGCACAGGTGGCGCTCATCAACGCGCTCAATCGCATCGGTGTCCCCCTGCGCACGCCGCCTGGGGACGTGACTCACGCGAGATGAATGGCGTCGCGCTCGAGCCGCTGGAGCTTGTCGGGGTTGAGCACGCGGTAGATGGCGCGGATGTGCTCACCGTCCACGTCGAGCATCGTGGCGTGGAAGAGCGCGCCGTCGCGGAAGGTGAGCGCGGCGGGCTGCCCGTTGAGCGACACGATGCGGTGCTCCATCGCGCCGCGCAGCTTCTGCCGCAGCCCGAGCAACATCCGGATGATGCGTTCGGCGCCTTCGATGCGCTTGCGCGCCGCGTAGGCCTTGCCGCCTCCATCGCTGGTGAACGTCACGCCCGGGGCGAGCATCGAGACCAGCGCCGCCTGGTCCCCGGTGCCGAGCGCGAAGAGGAAGCGCTGCAGGAGCTGCTCCCTCACCTCGGGAGGAGAGGGGAAGCGCGGACGGCCCTCCCGCACCCGCTCTCGCGCCCGGTGCACCAGTTGCCGCACCGCCGGCTCGTTGCGCCCCAGCACGCGCGCCAGCGTCTCGTATTCCTCGCCGAAGACCTCACGCAGCAGGAAGGCCACGCGCTCCTCGGGCTTCAACGACTCGAGCAGCACCAGCAGGGCCACTGACAGGTCCGAGGCGCGCTCCGCGGCCTGCTCCGGCGTGGGCGCTTCAGTCAGCACGGGCTCCGGCAGCCAGGGGCCCTCATAGGCGGCGCGTTCGGTGGCGGCGCGGCGCAGCCGGTCTATCGCCAGTCGGCTCACCACCGTGACCAGCCACGCCTCCGCGTTCTGGATGTCCCGCGAGCCCTCCTGGTGCCAGCGCAGATAGGCGTCCTGCACCACGTCCTCGGCGGGAGCCAGTTCGCCCAGCATCCGGTAGGCGAGCCCCAGCAGCCGCGGGCGGTGGCGCTGCGGCGCTTCGACGGTCGGCGGGGGAGGGGGCGCGGTCATGGTCATCCTGGAGCGTAGGACGGATGAGCCTCCTACCCCGTGACAGGCCGCGCCGCACCCCGTGAGGACCCGCCTCGCAGACGAGCCGCGAGGCGGGATGCGGTGAGGCGTTACTCCTTGGCGGAGTAGTACTTCGCCGGGCCGGCGAGCCACACGGTGGTGCCCTGCGTGCGCTCCAGCAGCTCTTCCGCCAGCTTGTTCCAGTCCTCGTAGGGCCCCAGGGCCTCCAGGCTGGAGGGCATGAAGCCGAGGAACGTGTGGTGCCCCACGGCGAGGACCGTGGCGGTCGGCACGCGATAGGGCCCTTCATCGGGGATGCCGAACAGGCCCCACGCCTTCCAGGTGCGGCTCAGCGCGTCGTAGCGCAGCGGCGCGCAGCTCGTCTCGGCGATGGCCTTGGCGTCATCCTCGCTCTCGCCCGAGCAGACCTGGAGGCTGTCGCCGAGCTTCACGCTCTCGAGTGGGCAGGAGACCTGGAGCGAGTGCTTGCAGTGGCCGATGGGGCGGGGCGCGCCGCGCTCGCTCCAGTACGCCTGGACGAAGGCCGCCGAGCCGTGCGGGTCCTCCCACTGGATGGACTCGCCCATGCCATCGAGGAACACCCAGGGCACGTGCGTGGCGTCCGCGACGGCCTCGGCCAGCTGCTCCTTCTGCGTGCCGAAGAGCGGCTCCCTGTGGAAGGGGACGAACCCCACGAAGCCCTCCGACTCCAGGGATGCCACGGTGCCAGCGCCGTCAATCGAGACGCCGCCCTTCTGCGGGCCCCCCGGGCGCCCCACGACGCCGCCGTTGATGCCGCCGCCGGCCCCTGGAGAATCCTTGGCGGCCTTCGAGCAGAGATTCGTGCAGGAGTTCAATGCATCCCGATTGGCCCACTCCTGGCTCACGTTGGAGCAGCCCATGGCGGTATCGAAAGGGGCGACGGTGGGCGGTGGACAGTGGCACGGGGAGTAGACCGCCGTGTACTTGCAGGCCAACTCGACCCACTTGGGCGGGCCGATGTGTTCGTAATAACCGGCGCCGATGACACCGCCAGGCGTGCGCGCCTGGGCGGGCCCGCTCCAGGTGACAACGCTCAGGGCGGCGAGGAACGCGAGCAATGAAAACCTCGACGCGCAACGAGTCAGGCCAGACTGCGAGGGGAACATGTGTGACCTCCGTCAAAGAGTTGCACATGCAGCCTGACTGTCTCAGAGAGTGTTCACAATGGGTGTTGATTGACTTCTCGATGAGTAGCGTTCCGTGTCACAGGCTGAGTAGCACTTCGTGTCACAAACGAACGCCTGCGAGGTGTGCCTGCCCGCGACGTCGACCGTCACTTGTGGGAGGACGAGCGGGCGACTTCTCATCGCGCGGGAGAACGCATTCGACGGCACCAGGCCCTTCCAGCTCGAGGTGACGCTGCAGGTGGAGTCGGTGGACCGTCACAACGTGCTCGACAGCGGCGCGGCCATTCTCGGGCGCTTCACGCCGCCGCCCGGCACCGCCGTGGAGCGTTCGCGGAGGTTCTACCTGGACAGTGCGGCCATCGGATGGGCGGACGAAACACAGTCCGTGGCATTCCCGGTGGTCGATGGCGCGTACCCTGTCTACGCGCTGTCGGTGGACGCGGCGAAGGTCGCGACGGTGAGCATCGACGGCGTCGCGAAGCTCACGCGGAACAACTTCACGTCGAACGGCACCCTCGCCAGCGGAGACCAGACGGGGGACCCGAACGTGGATGGCGCGATGCGCATCAAGTCGGTCGACCTGCTCTGTCCCCGAGGGCCATGAGGGGCGTGCCGTGTGCGCTCCGCCTCGCGAGAATCGGTCAGTGGATGCCGCGCTCGCGCAGCAGGGCCTCGCTGGTGGCGTCCCGACCGCGGAACGCGCGGTAGCCCTCGAATGGGTCCACGGTGTTGCCCACGGAGAACACGTGCTGCCGCAGCCGCGCCGCCACCTTGGGGTCGTGCAGCCGCCGCGCCTGTCTGAAGGCCGCGAACGCGTCGGCGGCCAGCACGTCCGCCCAGAGGTACATGTAGTAGCCGGCGGCGTACGAGTCGCCCTCGAAGACATGGGTGAAGTGCGGCATCCGGAAGCGCATGCCGACCTCCGCCGGGGCCCCGAGCTGTTGGAGCGTGTCGCGCTCGAACGCGTCAGGGTCCAGGGGCTGCTCCTTCGCCAGGTGCAGCTTCATCTCCACCAGCGCGGAGGTGAGGAAGTCCACCAGGTAGAAGCCCTGGTTGAACGTCGCGGCCTTCTGGATTTTCGCCAGCAGGGCCTGGGGCATCGGCTTGCCCGTCTTGTGGTGCACCGCGAAGCGTCCCAGCACCTCGGGCGTCGCCACCCAGCGCTCCAGCAGCTTGCCTGAGAACTCCCCGTAGTCGCGTACGACGCGGCCGCCGCTCAGCGAGGGATGGGACACGTTGGAGTTCAGCACCTGCAATGCGTGGCCGAACTCGTGGAAGAGCGTCAGCGCGTCGCGCCAGCCGACCAGCGCCGCCTCGCCGGGCCCTGGCTTCACGAAGGGCAGGTTGTTCGTCACGAGGGGGGTGACTTCTCCCCGGAATCGCTCCTGGACACGGTACGGGTCCGTCTGGCCGCCGTTGTACTTGCCCTGGCGCGCGTAGGGATCGAAGTACAAGAGCCCCACGTGACGCCCGCTGGCGCGCTCCTTCACCTCGAAGACGCGCACGTCGGGGTGATAGACGGGCACGCTGGCCGTGGGAGCGAAGGTGTAGCCGAACAGCTCGCCAGCCACCCAGAACATGCCCTCCCTCAGCTTCTCGAGCTGGAGGTAGGGCTTCACCTCGGTGTCGTCGAAGTCGTACTTCGCCTTGCGCACCTTCTCCGCGAAGTAGCGGTAGTCCCACGGAGCGAGGTCCTCCGTCAGTCCGGAGCGCCGCGCCAGCGCCCGCATCGCGATGACGTCCGCGCGCACCTGCGCGACGGACGGAGTCCAGGTGTCCATCAGCAGCTTCAGGGCGCGCTCGGGGGTGGCCACCATGGTCCCCTCGAGCTGCCGGTGGGCGAACGTCGGGAAGCCCAGCAGTTGGGCCTGTTCGGCGCGCAGGGTGAGGATTTCGCTGACGATGGCGTTGTTGTCGTGCGCGTCGCCGTGGTCCCCCCGGCTGTCGTAGTTGCGCCACACCTTCTCCCGCAGCGCCCTGTCGTCCAGGTACGTGAGGAAGTCCGCCACGGCCGAGCGGGTATTGGACACCACCCACCGGCCCTTCAGGCCGCGTGCCTCGGCTTCGGTCGCCCCGGCCTTGCGCAGGGCCTCCGGCAGTCCCGCGAGGTCCGCCTCGTCGTCGATGACCACCGCGTTCGCCTCGTCGGCGAGCACGTTCTGACGGAAAGACGTGGAGAGGGCGGCGAAGCGCTGGTTGAGCTCGGCGATGCGCTTGCGGCCCGGGTCGTCGAGCTTCGCGCCGGAGCGGGCGAAGTCCCGGTAGTAGTATTGGACGAGGCGCCGCTGCTCGGGCGACAGCCGCGCCATCTCGGGCGAGTCATGGACGGCCTGGACGCGCTGGAAGAGGGCGAGGTCCTGGGACTGCTCGTCCCAGAAGGCCGCCAGTCTGGGAGCCATCGTGCGCTCGACCTGCTGGAAGTCGGGCGTGTTCATCACCTTGGACCAGGCGCTGTAGACCTCGTAGACGCGGGTGAACGTCCGGCCCGCGTCCTCCAACGCGGCGATGGTGTTCTCGAACGTCGGGGCCTCCTTCACGCGGAGGATGGCGGCGAGCTCGCGCCGGTTCTCCTCCATCGCGACCTCGAACGCCGGCTCGAACTGCTCGACCTTCACCCGGTCGAAGGGCGGCACTCCGCCATGGGGGCCCGTCCATGGCTCCAGCAACGGGTTGGTGGGAGTGGCCGGGGCGGCGGATGCCAGGCCCGCCACGAGGAAGACGAACACGCCGATTCTGTTCAGGGGCATGAAGACAGAATATGAGCGAGGATTGTCGTCCCTCCATCGAATGGAATTCGCCCGGGAGACCCAGATGCCCCAGCTCGACCGAATCGATCGCGCGATTCTGACCGCCCTTCAGAACAATGCGCGGCTGTCCAACAAGGAACTGGCCGCGCAGGTGGGGCTCGCTCCCTCGTCGTGCCTCACGCGGGTGCGGAAGCTCGAGGCGGACGGCGTCATCAAGGGGTATCAGGCGGACCTGGACGCCAACGCGCTGGGGCTCGGCCTGCAGGCGCTCATCGCCGTCCAGCTCCGGCTCCACGTCGGCGAGGCCTTCGGCAACATCGGAGACCACCTGCGCTCGCTGCCAGAGACGGTGGCTGTCTACTGCCTGGGCGGTACCACGGACTTCCTCGTCCACGTGGTGTGCCGGGACACGGACCACCTGCGGCGGCTGACCATCCTGTCCTTCACGAGCCGGCCGGAGGTCAGTCGTATCGAGACGTCGCTGGTGTTCTCATACACGCGCCTGAGGCTGCCGGTGGACCACGCGCATGGCGAGGGCATTCCACCGCGCTGACCGCAGCCACGGTGTCCCGGTGGAGCGACCCGAGTCGGTGCGCGGAAGGTGAGGGGAGTGGGCCCTCCTGGATTCGAACCAGGGACCAATCGGTTATGAGCCGACAGCTCTAACCGCTGAGCTAAGGGCCCTCAGGCGTGTGCAACCCGCGTGGGCCTGGGCATAACTCCGCGCACGCGGGTCTGGCAAGCGCCACTCCACGCCGCGTCCTCACACGTCAGCGTCTGGCCTTGGGCGTCGTGTCCTGTTGCCGTTTGACGCGGAACGTCTGTCCTCGCTGCTGCACCTCGACGCCCTCGGCGCGCAGCCGCTTCGCCTGCTCGTGGGCCACCATGGGCGCAAGCACTCCTCCCGCGCGTGTCACCCGCCACCAGGGGACCTCCTTCCCCGTGGGCAGCATCGCCATCTCCCGTCCCACGGCGCGCGCCGCGCCGGGCCGCCCCGCATAGAGCGCCACCTGCGAGTAGGTGCGGACCTCTCCACGCGGAATCGAGCGCACCGTGCGCCACACCTCCTCCGTGAAGGGCGCGCGCTTCGGCGCCGCCTCCGCCTCCTTCACCCGCGTCTTCGTCCTCGGTCTCAAGAGCGCCATGCCGCGTGGGACTCTAGAAACACGAAGGCCCCCGGTCCACGAATGGGAGCGGGGGCCTTCTTGCTTCAGGCCAGAGGGCCTGGAGTCAGCGTCAGCTCTCCACGAAGGAGCGCAGGCGCTTGGAGCGGCTCGGGTGGCGCAGCTTGCGCAGCGCCTTGGCTTCAATCTGACGGATGCGCTCGCGCGTCACCTCGAAGTCCTGGCCGACCTCCTCCAGCGTGTGGTCGCTCTTCTCGCCGATGCCGAAGCGCATGCGCAGCACCTTCTCCTCGCGCGGCGTCAGCGTGGCGAGCACCTTGCGGGTCTGCTCCGCCAGGTTCATGTTGATGACCGCGTCCGCGGGCGACACCAGGCTCTTGTCCTCGATGAAGTCGCCCAGGTGGCTGTCCTCCTCCTCGCCAATCGGCGTCTCGAGGGAGATGGGCTCCTTGGCGATCTTCAGGACCTTGCGGACCTTGTCGAGCGGCAGCTCCATCTTCTCCGCGATCTCCTCCGGCGTCGGCTCGCGGCCAATCTCCTGCACCAGGTAGCGGCTGGTGCGGATGAGCTTGTTGATGGTCTCGATCATGTGCACCGGGATGCGGATGGTGCGGGCCTGGTCCGCGATGGCGCGGGTGATGGCCTGACGAATCCACCAGGTGGCGTAGGTCGAGAACTTGTAGCCGCGCTTGTACTCGAACTTGTCCACGGCCTTCATCAGGCCGATGTTGCCCTCCTGGATGAGGTCCAGGAACTGCAGGCCGCGGTTCGTGTACTTCTTCGCGATGGAGACGACGAGGCGCAGGTTGGCCTCCACCAGTTCGCTCTTGGCGCGCTCGGCGCGCTTCTCACCCAGGCGGATGGCGTCGTAGTTGCGGCGCAGCGCATCGACGGGGAGGTTGGCCTCCTCCTCGACCTTCTTGATCTTCCGCACCGCGGTGCGCACGTCGCGGTCCAGCACCTCGAGCTGCTCGGGCGTGAGGTTGAGCTGCTTCTGCAGCTTCTTGCCGATGTTGGGGTTCTCCCGCGACTCCTTCAGCTGCGGGCGAAGCTCCTTCATGGAGATGCCGTAGCGGCGCTCCAGGTCGCGCAGCTCGTCTTCGGCCTTCTCGACGCGCTCGATGAGCGACTTGAGGTTCACGACGATGCGGTCGACCTGCTTCTTGTTCAGCCGCATCTCCTCCAAGACCTCCATCATCTTGGTCCGGAGGTCCTTCATCTCCTGCTTGAGCTCCTTCTTGCGCACCTCGGTCAGCTTCTTCTTCGAGGCGAGCTCCTCCTCGAGGACGTCGCAGTCCTTGGCGAACTTGCGGAAGCGCTCGATCTGCTTGCAGATCTGCTCGATCTTGTTGAGCTCGCTCTGCGCCAGCTGCGCCGGGGCGTCACCCTCGCCGACCTCCTCGGGAGCCTCCTCGGCGCCCTCGGCCTGGGCCTCCTCGGGCGCGTCCTTGATGACGTCGCGCACGCGCAGCTTGGCCGTCTTCAGCTTGTTGCCGATGTCGAGGATCTCCTCGACGGCGACCTTGCAGGCGAGCAGGGCGCGCAAGACTTCCTTCTCGCCCTCCTCGATGCGCTTGGCGATTTCGACCTCGCCCTCGCGCGTGAGCAGGCTGACGCTGCCCATCTTGCGCAGGTACAGGCGCACCGGGTCGTTCGACTTGCCGCCCGGCTCGTCGTCCTCGTCCTTCTCGTCCTCGTCGACGTCTTCCTTCTCTTCCTCGACGGTGACGGTGGGCTTGATCTCGTTGTTCTGCGCGGCCTTCTGCGCGTCGACGATCTCGATGTCGTTGTCGCCGAACATGCTCATCACGTCGTCGATCTGATCGGACGACACGATGTCGGCGGGCAGCGCGTCATTCACCTCGTCGTAGGTGAGGAAGCCCTTCTCGCGGCCCTGGGCGAGCAGGTCCTTGACCTCCTTGCGCTCGGCGACGGGGTCCTCCTCGACGTCGTCCTCGACGGCGTCCGGGTCCACCTCGACGGCGGCGGCGGCCTCTTCGGCGGCCTCCTCGGGGTCCACGTCCTCCGAGACGGCGGCGACGCCCTTCTTCTTCTTCTTCTCGACGACGGCCTCGGCGGGGGCCTCCTTCGCCTCGAGCGTCTCCTGCTCCTCCTCGCCCGCCTTCACCCCAGCGCCCTTCGCCGCGGGACTGTCCGGAGCCTTCTTCTTGCGGATCACCGGATCCACCTTCTTCTTGGTGGGCTTCACGGACGCCTTCGAGGGCTTCTGCGTCGGCATTCGGGTACTTCTCCTTAAGAAATTCAGGGGCTTGAGGCCAGGGGCGAGCCGGCCGATCTACCGCAAAGTCAGGGTTTCTTACAAACGCGAACTCAAACCGGTTGCATGGGCGCCTTTGTTCCCGCGGAGGCCGGCTTGAGCTCCTCCAGGACACGCTTCTTGAGCGCCAGCAGTTCCACCCGCTCCGCTTGGAGCTGGCGCGTCTCCTCCGTGAGGTCGAACGCGCCCAGCGTCTGCTCCGTCGCACGGGTTATATAAGCAAGACGCTCGTTGATGCGCCGCACCATGATCTCCTGGCAGATGGTGGAGAACGCCTGCTCCAGCTCCTGTCCTTCCGAGGGGAGCTGGCGCCAGGACGTCTCGATGGCCCGCTTCACGCCCTCGGAGGCTTCATAGAGGGCGTCATTGGCGCCCCGCCCGGAGGTGGCGTGCATGAGCGTCATTCGAAGGCCGGTGTGCGACAGCTCGTCACACACGCGGAAGAGGTCGCGGCCGAGCAGCCGGGGCTCCCTCAGCACGGCCGCCACGTAGAGGGCTTCCATGGGAGGCGGCGGCTTCTCGGGGAGCGGGCGGGCAGGCGCGGCGGCGGCGTCATGAGTGCCCGAGGATGCGGGCTTGGGCGTGGGGACCTTGCTGCGGAGGGCGGCCTCCACGTCCGGGGCGCGCCAGCCGAAGTGCTCGGCCAGGGCGGCGAAGAGCGACGAGCGCACCAGCCCCACGGGCACCTGCGCCGCCACGGGCTTGAGTCGCTCCAGAGCCGCCATCTTCTCCTCGAACGTGGCCGCCTTGCCTTGGGGCAGCAGGGTGGCGAACAGGTAGGTGGTGAGGGATTGCGCCCCTTCGATGAGCGACTCCACACCGTCCTGCCCCACACGACGCGCGAAGGTGTCTGGATCATCCCCTTGGGGCAGCAGCGCCACACGAGCGGTTGCCCCGGCGGCAAGCAGGGGGCCGGCGAGCCTCTCCACGGCCGCAAGCCCCGCGGAGTCTCCGTCGAGCAGCAGCACCAGCTCCCGCGCCTCGGCGCGCTTGAGCAGCTGCATGTGTCCCGCGGTGAGGTTGGTGGAGCACAGCGCCACGGCGTGGCGCACGCCCACCTGGTGCAAGCCGATGCAGTCGAAGTAGCCCTCGACGAGGATGGCGGACTTGCGCTTGCGCAGCTCGTCGCGCGCCAGGTCCATGCCGAACAGCGTCTCGCTCTTGTTGTACAGCCGCGACTCGCGCGAGTTGAGGTACTTGGGGCCCTCGTCGGCGCCCACCAGCCGGCCACCGAAGGCGATGGGCCTGCCCTCCGGCGCGCGGATGGGCACCATCAGCCGGCTGCGGAAGAAGTCGAAGCAGCCGTCCCCCGTGTTGCGCTTGAGCACGAGCCCGGCCTTCATGGCCCAGTCCAGCATGCCCGACTTCTGGCAGCGCTCCGCGAGCAGGCTCCACGCGTGGGGCGCCCAGCCCAGCCCGAAGGCCTGCGCGGTCTCATCCGACACGCCGCGGCTGGCGATGTAGGCCCGCGCGGAGCGGCCCTCGTCCTGGTGCCACAACAGCGAGCGGAAGTGCTCGGCGGCCAGGTCCGTGGCCTCCTTGATTTGCTGCCGCTCCTTCATGCCGGGGTCCTGCTGCGCCTCCAGGTCGATGCCCAGCTCGCGCGCCAAATCGCGCACGGCGTCCAGGAACGTCTTGCCCAGGTAGCGCTGGACGAAGGAGACCGCGTCGCCGCTGGCCCGGCAGCCATGGCAGAAATAGAAGCGCTTCTCCGGCACCACGTAGAACGAAGGCGTCTTCTCCTGGTGGAAGGGACAGCGCCCCTTCCACTCCCGGCCGGACTTCTTCAGCTCCACGTGCCGGGAGATGAGGCCCACCAGGTCCACCCGCTCGAGGATTTCCTGGATCTTGTGTTCCGGGATCATGTCGCCCACCCCTGGGCCCGCGTCAGGGCGGGCGCACCGCCGACATCCTGCCAGCCGGGCCTGACGTCGCCCGTCCGGTCGCCAACCCGGTGGATTTCCCCACCCTGCAGGGCGGAGGACCGGAAGCGCGAGGCGTCGTGAGGGTGTGGGGACACGTTGGGGCTCCTACGGCCCGGTGGCTATCTCCCCTGGAGAGGGGCGATAGGCCAGGGCTGGCCCAGGCACTTAATGACGGGGGGCCGGGGGAGCAAGTTTCCGCTCACCCCGAGCCTTCCACTCCGGGGGGCCACCGGATACGCCGGGCGGCCTCCGAAGGGGTGGGACAGGGGACTTCAGGCGAGCTTCGCGAGCTCCGCCTTGACGGCCTCGGAGATGGCGCGACCCTCGGCCTTGCCCTGGAGCTTGGGGGAGAGGTTCTTCATCACCGCGCCCATGTCCTTGGCGCTCTTGGCGCCGACCTCGACGATGGCGGCCTGGACGGCGGCGACCAGCTCGTCGGGGGTGAGCTGCTGGGGCAGGTAGCTCTGGAGGACGGCGATTTCGGCCTCCTCCTTCTCCGCCAGCTCCGGCCGGTTGGCGGCCTTGAACTGGTCCGCGGAGTCGCGGCCCTTCTTGATGAGGGTGGTGATGACGCTCATCACGCCCGAGTCGTCGAGGGCGGAGGCACCGGGCTCCACTTCCTTGTACTTCACGGCGCTCTTGATCGCCCGAATGACGGTGGTGCGCAGCTCATTCTTGGATCGCATCGCGTCCTTGAGGTCCGCGTCGAGCCGTTCCTTGAGGGTGGCCATCTTCGCAACTCCGCTGGCTGGGATTCGGGGGATTGCAGACGACGGGAGCCAGGGCACCTGACTTGGGCGCCCCGGCTCACACGCCGGCCTCGCAACTAGAACGACTTGCGGGCCTTCTTCACCGCGCGCTTCTTGGCGGCGAGGGCCTTCTTCTTCCGCTTCACGGAAGGCTTCTCGTAGTGCTCGCGCTTGCGGATCTCGGAAAGGATTCCGGCCTTTTCAGTGGCCTTCTTGAAGCGCTTGAGGGCGCTCTCAATGGACTCTCCCTCCTTCACTCGGATACCGGGCATGCGTTCACCTCCTTCCGTCATGCGTCAATGTGTGCGTACTTCGAAGGGGAGCGGTATGTCCCAGTGGCCGGTAAAACGCAAGGACGCAGGCGGGAAAAGCCGCGGGCGGTTGGACTAGAGTGTCGCCTGCGTGAGCCCTGCCCTCCTCCTGATGGTGCTGCTGGCGACCGGTCAGCGTGGTGGCACCGGGACGACCGACTGCTGGAACTCCTGCCAGCGTCACGTGGCGGACCGCGCGCTGCGCGCCCGGGTGTGCGGCTCGTGTCTGTCGGGCGGGCGGGTGGACTCGTGGGTGGCGCCGCTGGGCAACGTCCGGCCGATGCCGCGCGAGGCGCTGGCCTCCTCCCGCAAGGATGGTGACTGGCGCGTGCGCTGGGCCTCCGTGCGCGCGGAGGCGAAGGCGCGGCAGTTGACGGAGAAGCGCGTGCTGGCCGAGTGGGTGGCCAGCTCCCCCTCGTCGTCGGACCTGCCCGCCTGCCTCACCGCGGCGCGCGCGGCGGCGGAGTCAGGGCAGTCCACGGCCACCTTCCTGCGCGACGCGGGGGCCCGGGGGCCCGAGGCGGCGGCGCGGGTGTGGGCGCGCCGGGAGGTGCTCCGCCAGGCGTTGGAGGTGGAGCTGTACTCGGAGGACCCTCGGGAGCGGGGCACCGCGCTCGCGCATCTGGGGGCCTTCCTGGGGAAGCGGCCCGCCAGGGTGTTGCTCGATGCGACCGCGTCCCGGCCCGAGGCGTCGGATGGGATTGGCGCCTCGGCGCTCAAGGCGGTGGCGCTGCGCCTGAACTCCTCGGTGGGGCGGCTGCTCCTGGAGGAGGCGAGGCCCGCGGACGAGGTGCTGGTGAACCGGCTCTTCGCCGTGTACTCGCGCGAGCTGGAGTCGCTCCAGCCGGAGCTGACGGCGCCCGAGCCCCAACGGCGTGACACGGCGGTGCTGTCCTTGGGCGTCTATGGCCCGCTGGCGCGCAAGGAGTTGGAGCGCGCGCTCACGGACGTGGACCGGAAGGTGCGGGGCTCCGCGGCGCGGCGGCTGGCTGAGTCGGAGGGCACGTCCTTGCGCGTGGCCGCCGAGCGCAGGCTGGAGGGCAAGGACCTGGCGGTGGCCCGGCCGTGGCTGGAGGCGATGGAGCGGGAGAAGGGCTGTGGGAGCTTCTTCCTGGAGGCCGCCCGGGACTCGCGCATGCCCGCGCCCCTGCGGGGTCAGGCGCTGACGTCGCTTGCGGACTGCCGCGAGGGTGAGGGTCTGCGGCTGGACGCGCTGTCGCCCTTCTTGAAGGACGCGCAGCCGGTGGTGCGGGCGGGCGCGGTGCGGGTGCTCGGCGCGTTGGCGGTGCGCAAGCCCGAGGTGCTGGACGCCACCGAGCGCGCGCTGGATGACGCCTCGCCGGAGGTGGTCGCCGCCGCGCTGGATGTCGTCGCGGGGCAGCGCCAGTCGACGCGCGGGGACCTGGCGGCGGAGCTGCTGGGCTCGGAGCACCCGGTGGTGCGCGCCGCGGCGGCCCGGGCGCTGGAGGCCATCGGACGCGCGGCCCACGTGAAGGTGCTGGCCGCGTGCCTGCGCGAGGACCCGGTGTCGGATGTGCGGGTGGCGGCGGCGCTCGCGCTGGGGCGGCTGGGCGGGCCTCATGCGGCGGCGGCGCTCTCCGACGCGGCGGCCCGCGACGCGGACACCCACGTCAAGCACGTGTCCCGCTCGGGCCTGCGCAAGCTGGGCTTCGGGAACTGACGTCCGCGGGGGCCAGGACGCCTGGGCGCGAGGGAACCCCGCGCCCGACGGCGACGACTCACGGGCCGCTGATGGCCTTGGCGTCGGCGCGATTCCGGCCCGCGCGCTTGGCGCGGTAGAGGTACTTGTCCGCGGCGGCGATGAGGTCCTCGGGCTGGGTGAAGTCCGAGTCCAGGAGCGTCGCCACGCCCAGGCTGATGGTCACCTTGATGGGGGTGCCGCCGAAGACGAAGTCGGCCTTGTCCACCGCGTGGCGGCAGCGCTCGGCGCACGCCAGGGCCTGGTCCTCGGCGGACTCGCGCAGCATCAGCGCGAACTCCTCGCCGCCGTAGCGCGCGAGCAGGTCCTCGGTGCGCACCGTGTCGGTCACCCGCTGGGCGATGCGCGTCAGGACGTAGTCCCCGGCCGGGTGGCCGTACGCATCGTTGATCTTCTTGAAGTGGTCCACGTCGAAGAGGACCAGCGACAGCGGCACCCGGTGGCGCAGGCAGTAGCTGAACTCCTTGCGCACCGTCTCCAGGAAGTACTTCTTGTTGTAGACGCGGGTGAGGCCGTCGCGGGTGGCGGACTCGTAGATGCTGCGCTGGTACTGCTCTTCCAGCTCGTCCTGGATGGAGAACTTGAGGACGGTGTTGGAGCCGATCTGGATCTTGTCGCCGTCGTACAGCGGGGCGGCGTTGACCTTCAGCCCGTTGAGGTAGGTGCCGTTGGTGCTCGCCAGGTCCATCAACTGGAAGCGCCCGTCGCCGAGCGCCACCACCTTGGCGTGCTTGCGAGAGATTCCGTCGTCCTCCACCTGGAACTGCGCCTCTGAGCTGCGCCCCAGCACCACCTCGGAGCGGTCCAGCTTGAACATCCGGCCGATGCCCGCCGCGG
Organism: Myxococcus guangdongensis; assembly: GCF_024198255.1. NCBI lineage: Bacteria > Pseudomonadati > Myxococcota > Myxococcia > Myxococcales > Myxococcaceae > Myxococcus > Myxococcus guangdongensis. Next base: position 642,783 of record NZ_JAJVKW010000001.1, on the reverse strand, counting down.
ACTTGGCGCTGATGACAATCAAATAAGCGCTCTGCCGCTGGGCGTTGCCCAGCAGGTCCGAAATGGAATGGACGGAAGTTTTCTCCTCGGACATCGCAACACCCATCTTATGGGCCGTTTTTTCATGGCGGCAAGCATGCTGCCGGCTTCCACGCGGCCCAATCGCTCATCCCGCGTGGATCCGCCGCGTCGTCCGGGGCCGGCTGGGCACCTCCGGCTCGACTGTCCTACGTCCGACGCTCAGCTCTCCCGCCACCGGTGTCTGGATGAACCGCGCCAGCGCCTCCGGGGAGCGGGGGTGGTAGGCCAGGGCCTGCATCAGCTTCACCAGCGCGGCGGAAGGGGTCATGTCCGCGCCACCGATGGCCCCCTGCGCCAGGGACGCCGCCCCGGACTCGTACAGGCTCAGGTCCACGCCGTTGCGGTGGGCCTGGCTCACCACCACCACGGGCACGCCGCGCTCCTTCGCCTGGACGAACAGGGGCATGAGCGAGCGTCCGAGCTCCGGGGCGATGGGGAAGTTGCCCGCCCCGTACGCCTCCAGCACCAATCCCCGGACATGCGGCAACAGCTGCAGGGGCAGGGCCGGGTCCAACCCCGGATAGACCTTGAGCATGAAGACGCGCGGATCCAGCTTCTCGTACAGCTTGAAGGGCCCTCGGGCGCGCAGGCCCGGCTCGAAGGTCGCGTCCACGCCGAGCGTGCCCAGCACCGGGCAGTTGGGGCTCTCGAAGGCGTCGTACTCGGACACCTTCACCTTGCGCGTGCGGTTGCCCCGGTACAGGTGCGAGTCGAAGCAGATGGTGACCTCGCGCGGCCCCTGCAGCGCGGAGAGCACCGCGTCGATGAGGTTGAGCCGGGCATCCGAGCGCACCTCGCCCAAGGGCCGCTGCGAACCCGTCAGGACGACAGGGCAGGGCGGATTTCGCAGCATGAAGGACAGCGCGCTGGCGGTGTAGGCGAGCGTGTCCGTGCCATGGGTCACCACGGCCCCGTCGAAGTCCTGGAGCTGGTGGTGCAGGTGGGCGGCCATGCGCTGCCACAGCTCGGGCTGCATCTCGGAGCTGTCCAGGTTGCTGAAGAGCTGCAGCTCGATGTCGGCGAGCTGGAAGAGCTCCGGGACACGGGCCTTGAGCGTCTTGAAGAAGGCGGCGGGGCGCAGGGCGGAGGGCCGACCTCCGGCCATCCCCAACGTGCCTCCGGTGTGCAGCAGCAGGACTCTGGGCATGGGCAAGGGGCCCTCCTTGGCAAGGCTTGCGTTGCTTTACAAGCCCCTCGCGCGTGGCTAAGACCCGCCGCGTGCTCCTCTCCTGCTGGAAGCCTGTCGTTCCCCTGCTGGTCGCCGCGGCGCTGACCGGCTCGGGTTGCAAGAACCCGGAGGGCTCCGCGCCCGCCTCCACCCAGGCGCCGGCCGCTCCGGCCGCCCAGGCCAAGCCTCCCGCGCCCCCTCCGGAGCCCGCGGCCCCGCCGGCGGACCCCTCCCAGGCGCTCTCCGGCATCCCCGGCATGGACTTCTCCTCGCTGTCGGCGGTCTCCAAGCGGGAGCTGGCCACCGTCCTCAGTGATGAGTTCTGCTACTGCGGCTGCCCCCACACGCTGGGCGCCTGTCTGAAGTCGCACACCGGCTGCCGCCACGCCAAGCGCATGGCGCGGGTGGCCGCGCGCATGGTGTCCGAGGGCAGCCCGGCCACGGAGGTCATCGTCCAGCTGTCCCAGTACTACGGCGCCTTCCGCGAGCAGCGCGCGAAGTTCAAGGTCGACGAGCGCATGTGCATGGGCTCCGCGTCCGCCCCGGTGACGGTGGTGGAGTTCTCCGACTTCGAGTGCCCGTACTGCGCCAAGGCGCGGCCGGTGCTGGAGGCCTTCGCGAAGAAGAACGCCTCCCAGGTGCGCTTCTGCTACCTGCCCTTCCCCCTGTCCAACCACGTCAACGCGGTGCCGGCGGCCCAGGCGGCGCTGTGGGCGAGAGATCAGGGCAAGTTCTGGCAGATGCACGACGCGCTCTTCGAGAACCAGGACAACCTCAAGCCCGAGGCCCTGGTGGCGCTGGCGAAGAAGCTGGGGTTGGAGGAGGACCGGCTGGCGGCGGTGCTCAAGTCGGACTCGTACAAGCAGGAGCTGGAGGGCTTCCGCAACCAGGGCCGCGCGGCCGGGTTGTCGGGCACGCCGTCGGTGTACTTCAACGGCCGGGCCCTGGATTTGAGCTTCATCCAGGAGGAGATGCTCACCCACAGCATGGAAGACGAGCTGGAGTGGGTGACGAACAAGAACGCCTGGGCGGCTGACTGACGCGGCAGATGACGCAACGGTTCCGCATCGACGCGGGGCAACTCGTCCCCGAGGATCGCCAGAGCCCCTCTCCATTGGCGGGGCGCTCGGGGACGTACGCGCTGATGCCCACGGCGCCGGACCTGCTCATCTTCTCCCGGGGCCCGAGCGAGGGCGGCAGCATCCCCGCGCCCCGGGTGGTGCTCTCCGGCGACGCGGGCGGCTTCCCGCTGTCGGACCTGATGGCCTTCCTCAGCCAGTCGCGCTGGAGCGGCATCATCCGGGTGCACTCGCCCGGCGGTGAGCGCTCGGTGACGTTCCGCGACGGCGAGGTGCGGGGCGCGTCCTCGGATGACCCGGCCGACCGGCTGGGCGAGGTGCTGGTGCGCCTGGGCTACGTGGAGCGTCCCCAGGTGGAGGCCGCGCTCAAGGGCCAGCCTCCGTCCAAGGTGGGCCGCGCGCTGGTGGAGAAGGGGCTGTTGCAGGCGCACGACCTCTTCAAGTGCGTCACGCACCAGGTGAGTGAGATCTTCCACGCCATCGTGCTGTGTCGGGAGGGGAGCTTCTTCCTCATCGACCAGCCGCTGGACGAGAAGGCGAATCACTCCATCCAGCTCTCCACCCAGAGCCTGCTGATGGACAGCATCCGGAAGATCGACGAGATGGCGCACTTCCGCAAGCGCATCCCCCACGGCCGGCTGTACGTGGCGAAGAAGCGCGCCTCCGACGGCAAGCTGGAGGAGGACGAGGACCGGGTGCTGGGCCTGGTCGACGGGCGCCGCACCATCCTGGAGCTGGGGCACGCGGCGCGGCTGTCGGAGTTCGACATCACCAAGGTCGTCTTCCGCCTGCTCGAGGGCGGCTTCGCGTCGGTGACGGACAAGCCGCTGCTGGTGCCCGTGGGGCCCGCGGCCGTCGCGACGGGCAGCGCTCCCACGCAGGGACCGCCGGTGGGGCAGGGGGCCCCCGCGCAGAAGCCGCAGGCGGCGAGCCCCGCGCCCGCGGTGGACCCGCGTCCGGCGGCGCGCGTGTTCAACTTCATCTTCCGCGAGATTCGCGACGAGGTGGCCAAGCAGGGCATGGACCGCGAGTTCATCGCCGCCGCCAACGCCGCGCTCTCCGGGCAGGCGCTGTCGTCCTCGCCGGTGTTGGAGGGGCTCGCCTTCCAGGCGGATGGCAGCCTGGCCGAGGCGAAGTTGATGGAGTCCTTCGAGCGGCACCAGTCGCAGCTGGGCTCCGAGCCGCTGGCCTCCTTCAAGCAGGCGCTCAGCGACGTGATGTTCTTCTTGTTGTTCCAGGCCGGTGAGCTGTTGGAGTCGCGCGCGGACGAGGACCTCGCCCGTCGTGTGAAGAAGCTGCTGGCGACGCTCGAGGGCTCGTGACGACGGATTCGGATTGGCCGCGGTTGACGGCGGATGTCCCCGGCTGTGGTGGTGGTTTCAAGCTGGTCCCCGAGGACTTCGAGGTCGAGGAGCTCCCCGCCTATCAGCCGTCGGGTGAGGGCGAGCACCTCTACCTGTGGCTGGAGAAGCGGGGCCGGGACACGCGCGAGGTGGTGCGCGCGGTGTCCAAGGCGCTGGGCGTGTCCGAGGACGACGTGGGCGTCGCGGGCATGAAGGACCGGCAGGCCGTCACGCGGCAGCTCATCTCGGTGCCCGCGCGCGCGGAGCCCAAGCTGGGCGACTTCGCGCTGGATGGTGTCCAGGTGCTGTGGTCCCGCCGGCACGGCAACAAGCTGCGGACCGGGCACCTGAAGGGCAATCGCTTCCGGCTGCGCCTGCGCGGCGTGAGCGACGTGGGCGCGGCGCGGGAGTCCTTCGCGCGGCTGTCCGCCGGCGGCGTGCCCAACTACTTCGGCGAGCAGCGCTTCGGCCGCGCGGGTGACAACGCGGACCTGGGGCGCCTGCTGGTGCTGGGGCAGCGCCTGCCGAAGCGGCCGGAGCGCTTCCAGCGCAAGCTGTACCTCTCCGCCTTCCAGTCGCGCATCTTCAACCGGGCGCTCGCGGACCGCTTGCGCGCGGGCACCTTGTCCACGGCCCTGTTGGGGGACGTGCTGCGCAAGGAGGAGACGGGGGGCCTCTTCGTGTGCGAGGCGCCTGAGGTCGACGGGCCTCGCGTCGCCGCGTTCGAGGTGAGCCCGGCGGGGCCGCTGTTCGGTCCGAAGATGACGGCCTCGGCGGGCGAGGTGGCGGAGGTCGAGGCGAAGCTGCTCGTGGGGGAGGGCGTCACGCTGGAGGACTTCAAGCGCGGCGGCGGCGAGACGGAGGGAGGGCGCAGGCCGTACCGCGTCCGCCTGGGCTCGCCCGAGCTGACGCCCGAGGGCGAGGACTTGTGGCTCACCTTCGAGCTGCCCCGGGGCGCGTACGCCACCGAGGTCCTCCACGAGCTGCTCAAGGACGACTGAGCTCGGGGCGTTCTGCGGTGCGGCGTTGCCCGCACCGCGCCGATGTCGCCGGCCGGCGAGGGCTGCCTCGCGCCAGGCTCCATTCCCGGGCCCAAGGGCCTGGGGGTGCCCATGCCCGCCGCGACGACGGCCCTGCTGAAAAGCGAAGCGCCTCCGCGGGACGAAGCCCGGGAGGCGCTGTGCCTGCTTCCGCGGGAGGCGGAAGTTACTGCGTGATGATGTTGAACTCCGTGCGGCGGTTCTGCGCGCGGCCCGCCTTGGTGGTGTTCGGTCCGATGGGCCGCGTCTCACCGAAGCCCACCGCCTCCATCCGACCCGGGTCGATGTTGCGCCGCAGCAGCTGCGCCATCACCGCGTCGGCGCGCTTCTGCGACAGCCTCAGGTTCGCCTCGTCCTTGCCCAGCGAGTCGGTGTGGCCCTCGATGCGGACCTTCCCAATCCAGGGGGCGTCACGCAGCGCCTGCGCCACGTCGTCGAGGATGGCGTTGTTCTGCTTGTTCCCGACGATTTTCGCGGAGCCCGAGCCGAAGAGGATCTGCTTCTTGATCTCGATGCGGTCCTTCTTGATGACCACGTTCTTGTACTGCTTCGGGCAGCCGCGCTCCTCCTTGGTGCCGGGCTCGTCCACGCACGCGTCCAGGCGGTCCACCACGCCGTCGTTGTCCGAGTCCTTGTCCGGGCAGCCCGAGTTCTCCGGCGGGCCCGCCTCGTTGGGGCACTTGTCCTGGGCGTCCGCCAGGCCGTCGGCGTCGTTGTCCAGGTCCGGGCAGCCGTCCTCGTCCTGGAAGCCGTCCTTGTCCTCGGGCTCGTCCGGGCACTTGTCCTGCGCGTCGTTGACGCCGTCGTTGTCCCGGTCCGGGCAGCCCAGGTTCTGGATGGGGCCGGGCTCGTTGGGGCACTTGTCCTGGGTGTCCACGACGCCGTCATTGTCGTTGTCCAGGTCGGGGCAGCCGTCCTCGTCCTGGAAGCCGTCCTTGTCCTCGGGCTGGTCCGGGCACTTGTCCAGGTTGTCGTTGATGCCGTCGCCGTCGCGGTCCGTCGGCGCGAGCGCGGGGCAGCCCTGGTTCTCCAGGACGCCGGGCTCGTTGGGGCACTTGTCGTTGGCGTCGAGCACGCCGTCGTTGTCGTTGTCCGGGTCCGGGCAGCCGTCCTCGTCCTGGAAGCCGTCCTTGTCCTCGGCCTGGTCGGGGCACGGGTCGTCCTTGTCCAGCACGCCGTCGCCGTCGCTGTCCGTCTCCTCGATGCGGACCACGACCTGGGGCGGCTTCTGGGGCTCGGGCGTCGTCGGCGTCGTCGCCTGCGGGGCCTCGGGGCGCTCGCGCACCAGCACCTGCCGGGGACCGCAGCTCTTCGACAGCTCCAGCGCCCGGTCCACCGCCGTGTCGGCCAGCCGCACGTGGGAGGCGGCGCGGCCGCTGTTGCCCTGGCTCAGCTCGCCCTTGGCGAAGTCGAGGTGGGCCTCCGCGGTGGCCAGCTCCACGGGCGCGCAGCGCAGCGCGCCGCTGCGGCGGGCGCGCTCGACGTCGGCGGCGAGCACCTGGGTGTCCGCGCGAATCTTGCTGCCGCTCACGCAGCTGGCGAGGAAGAGGGACAGCAGCGCCGCAAGGCAGGGACGCGTCATCGGGAGCACTCGGTGCGTCACGGGTTCGGGGTCCTCTCGTCGGTGTCGCTGCTGCCCGACACGGACATGGCCTTCTCGCGCGCCTCGTTGGCGAAGCGCGACGCCTTCACCGCGAAGTCCACGCCGGCTTGATAGTCGGAGTAGCCAACCTCCTCGCGCGCCTTGTCGATGTACAGGTTCGCGGCGGTCCACTCGTACGGAGCCAGCTTGTCGGCTCCGGCCGTGCGCGCGGCCTGAATCTGGACTTCGGCGTCGAGGATGTTCGCGGTGGACTTCACGGGGCCGCATGCGGCGAGCGCCCCGGCCACCGACACCAGCACCGTCAGCTTCTTCATAGCGTGGCGCCTCTAGAGGAGGGACAGAGGCATCGGTCGTATCAATCGCCTCTTGGGGGGTCAAGAATCGGGCAGACCCTGTTGGAGGGGGGGCGGCCCGGCGCCAGGGACTTTGACGGCCGGCGGCTGGCTTGCCATCGTCCCCCTCCCGTGCGCCCGCCCGTCCTCCCCGCCCGCCTCCTGCTGCTCCTGACGCTGCTCGTGTCCCCCCTGGCCCTGTCCGCCCAGGCGTCCGCCGCGAAGCGCGCCGAGCGTCAGGCGGAGACGGAGAAGGTGGTCCAGACGGTCCTCCAGGGCGGCGCCGTGCCCGCGGCCGTCTCCCGCCTGCGCTACCTGCGCGAGGAGCCCTTCGCCGCGGACCTCATCACCGAGTCCCTGCGGCGCGCCCTGGACGAGCGGATCCGCCGCAACATGGTGGCGGTGCTGGCGGGGCTGGACACGCGTTCGGCGGAGCCCGCGTTGGTGCGGCTCGCGGGCGACGGGGACAGCACGGTGCGCATGTACGCCGCGCAGGGCCTGGCCCGCATCAAGAGCCGCAACGTCCAGGTGCTGCTGCCGCTCCTGGCCGACAAGAGCAGCGGCGTGCGCCGGGACGCCGCTCGCGCGCTGGGCGCTTCGCGCAACCCCAAGGTGGGCAAGGCCCTGATGGCGGCCGCCAAGGAGGAGCAGGAGCTGGAGGTGCGCGCCGCGATGCTGGCCGCCACGGGCGAGGCCGGTGACGCCAAGCAGGCCAAGGCCCTCAAGGAGTTCCTGGAGAACGACTCGGAGAGCACCCGCTTCGCGGCGGCGCGCGGCCTGTGCCGGCTGGGGGCCCCGGAGGGCTTCGCCTTCGCCAACAAGCTGCTCGGCGACTCGGACCGCTTCAAGCGGCGTCAGGGGCTGGAGCTGTTCGAGGGCGTGGTGGCGAAGAAGGCCAGCCCCGCGCTCAAGCCGCTCCTGGAGGACAAGGACCGCACGCTCGCCGCGGGCGCCGCGCGCATCCTCTACCAGGGGGGCGACCCGTCCATGCTGGACTGGCTGGTGCTGGCGTCCTGGAACGCCAAGAGCGACGAGAAGCTGGCCTACGAGAAGGAGCTGGAGACGCTCCAGCTCCAGGATGATCGCCGCAAGGTGATCCTGCGAAGGGCGGGCGTGGCGCCATGACGTGGGCGGTGGTGCTGGCCGCGGCGCTCCTCACCCAGGCGCCGGTGGACTCCTCGAAGCAGGTCGCCGCGCCCGGGGCCGCGCGGCTCGTCGAATCCGGTTCCGCCGCGGCCCAGGCGGCCACGGCCTCACCCGCGCGCGCCAACGGCTGGACGGGCCTGGACGCGAGCGCCTTCGCGGCCCTGGTGGCCCAGGCGACCGAAGCGCCCCTCTCCGAGCGGCTGCTCTCCATGAGCGCGCGCTTCATCAACACGCCCTACGTGCTGTCCCCGCTGGGCGAGGGCTCGGGTGTGGACCCCGACCCGACCTTCCGCCTGGACGCGGTGGACTGCCTGACCTTCGTCGAGCAGTCGATGGCGCTGGGGCTGGCGCACACCGAGCCGGAGGTGGCCTCGCTGCTCGAGCACATCCGCTACGCCCAGACGCCCTCGTACGAGGACCGCAACCACCTCATGGAGGCGCAGTGGCTGCCCAACAACATCCGCAAGGGCTTCCTGCGCGACGTGACGCGCACGCTCGGCGGTGCGGACACCGTCGGCGTGACGAAGACGCTGACGAAGGCCACCTGGCAGTCGCGCTCCTCGCAGTCGCTCCAACTGCCCCTGGAGCGTCAGCCGACGGGCACGTACGCGCTGAACATGATTCCGCTGGAGAAGGTGATGGCGCACGCGCGTGACATCCCCTCCGGCACCATCCTGGTGGTGATGCGCGAGGACCTCCCGCTCAAGGCCACGCGCATCACCCACCTGGGCTTCGTGGTGCAGCGCAAGCACCGCACCTTCCTGCGTCACGCCTCGCGCGGCGGCTACAACCGCGTGGTGGACGAGGACCTGGAGACCTTCCTCACGCGCAACTCGCGCTACGCGAAGTGGAAGGTCACCGGGGTGAGCCTGTTCGAGGCGCGAAGGCCGGACAGCCCTCCGCCGAGCGCGGTGGTGCGCTCGCCCTGACGGCCGTCAGAAGGCGGGCGGCGGGGGTGAGGAGCGCTCGGTCTCCCGCTCCTCCTCCTCGGCGGCCCTCACGGCCTCATCGGTGGTGGCCGCCTCCTCGGCGCGCTCGCGCTCGATGAGCAGGGCGGCGCGCTCGCGCAGCTCCTCGGGGACGAGAATCTCCCACCAGGGCAGCAGGTTGCCGGTGGTCAGCTTGTCCACCACCCCCGAGCGTCCCGCGCGCACGAGCACGGGGATGTCCCGCTCCTCGAGCATGCCGGTGAAGACCTCGACCATGAGGGGGTTGTCCGTCGTCCCGGCGCGCGCGAAGACGCGCTGGTCCAGCTCGTGGGGCAACGGCAGGCCCCGGCGGTTCATCTCTCCGGCTTCGACCAACCGGGGGTTGCCCGGGCAGTCCGAGCATTGCTCGATGTCATCCCGGTACTCCGAGCCGCACCTTGCGCAGTATCTCATGTCCGTCCCTCCTGCCCGTGGATGTCCTGGAGGGACATGGTAGGTCCGGTGTCCCGTCGCGGCACCTGGGGCCCATCCTTCCGTTCACTGCCGGGCGTCGTCGCCGGGCCAATGGCGGGCCTCGGCTCCCAGCCTGCCCACGGCGCTGCTCAGCCGCTCCACGTCGATGGGCTTGCGCAGCATCAAGTCGCAGTGCTCGGCGCCATCCACCTGCGTGTAGCCCGAGACGAGGATGACGCGCGTGCGCGCGGAGCGGGCCTTCACCCGCCGGGCCAGCTCCGTGCCCGTCAGTCCGGGCAGCGACTCGTCCGTCACCACCACGTCCGGATGCGCGCTCTCGAAGGCCCTCAAGCCCGACAGGCCGTCACTCGCGGTGACGACGTCGAAGTCGAACTCGAGCAGCTCCGCGAGGAGCTCCCGGCTGTCTGCGTCGTCCTCGACGAGGAGGACCTTGATTCGGTCGGCGCCCATGCGTCTGGGTAACCCTGGCACCTGTCGGAAACGTCCGCCGCGAGCGCCGCGCCTCGCGTGCCGCGCCGCTCGGAGGGCAGCCGGGCGGAAGAGCGTCCCTCACCGTGGGGCAATGGGCTGTCCATCCGCGCGGGACTGTCCATCTTTGGCCCCGGAGGTGATGCCATGAAGGTGTTGATGCGGGGCGTGCATCTGACCCTGACGGATTCCCTGAGGGACTATCTGCAGGAACATCTGGTGAGCCACATCGAGCGGTACGCGGACGACGAGGCGGCGGAAATCGACATCTCGCTGGTGGACATCAACGGCCCCAAGGGCGGGGTGGACAAGGAGTGTCGGGCGACGGTGCGCATGCCGAACTTCGCGGCCATCCACGTCACGGAGGCGGCGGAGACGCTGTTCCAGGCCATCGACGCGGCGCGTGACCGGCTGGAGCGCAGCGTGCGCAAGGCCGTGGAGCGGCGCCGCGAGGTGCGCACGGACGGGCTGCCCGACGACGTGGCGGCGAACGTGCCCACCTATTAGCGCAAGACGTATCAGGGTGTAGGGCCCGGTCTTCCTGGCTGTGGGCCAGGCGGCCGGGCCCCAGTTGTCCGCTGTCCGAATCTTGCTGGGTCCGAATGGTGAACGCTATAAGCGGAACCCTTCACCCATGGGCTAAAGGACGGCGATGGTCCGCCTCAAGTTCCTCCTCTTCGCGTTCCTGGTCATTGGACTGGGGCTTGCTCATCTCCCGATGTTGTCGGGACCGCTTCGCGCGCGCGCGGTGGAAGGAGCCACGGCTCAGTCCGCCTCGGGCGTGACGGAGGTGGCCCGCCGCGTGGATGCGCGTCGCGCGGAGGTCCAGGCGCTGGCGCTCAAGCTGGCCGCCACTCCGGATGTGGCCAGCGCGGTGCACGCGCTGCAGCCGCCCAAGCCCGCGACGCCCGCGCGTCCTCAGTACGGCGCCTCTTCTTCCCGCGACAAGGACAAGGAGGACGACAAGGCCGCGCTGCAGCCGCTGACGGCCGAGCGTTTCTCCGCCATCCGCACCGCCGCCGAGGCCGTGCTGCCCAAGGAGCTCAAGGGCGCGGTGGTGGCGCTGGCGGCCCCGGACGCGGCGTTCCACGCGGTCGTGGGCGGCGAGCCTTCCTCGGACACCGCGAAGCTGGATGTCGCCGCGCTGGCGAAGGCGGGCACGACGGTGGTGGACGCGCTGGGGACGACCCACGTGTTCGCCGCGGTGCCGGTGTTGTGGGGCGGGGATTTCGGCGTGCAGCCGGCGGTGACGCTGGTGGTGGGCGCGCCGCTGTTCGACGAGGGCGCGCTGGAGGCCGCGGTGCAGGCCACGGGCGTCACGGCGCTCGGTCTGGTGAAGGGTGACTCGGTGACGGCCTTCGGGCCGGACAAGCTCCTGGCGGAGGGGTCCCTGGCGCAGGTGGCCGCGAACACGAACGGCGTGGTGGTGCGCCGTGGCGCCCTGCAGAACCTGGGGCCCATCGCCCTGCCGATGCTGACCGACGGGGATGTGATGGGGGGACAGGCGCCGCTGGCGGTGGCCTCTCGTCGCGCGCTGGAGGGGACCTCGGTGGAGGTGTTCTCCGTGGCCGGGACGCAGGCGGTGCTGGGCGCGCTGGCGGACTATCAGCAGAACGCGCTCTTCGCGCTGGCGGGCCTGCTGGTGCTGACGCTGGTGTGGGCCGCGATGATGGGCGGCGCCCGGGCCTCGGGTGACGAGGTCCAGGGCTCTTCCGACACGCTGAGCCTGTCGGCCGCGATGGCGGCGAGCGCTCCGGCGGCCATGCCCGCCGCGCAGCATGCTCCGCCCGCGCCGCAGCCGGTGGCCGCGGCCCCGACGCCGGGACCGTTGCCGGATCCGTTCGCGTCCTCGCCGCTGCCTCCCGCGCCGACGCCGGGGCCGTTGCCGGACCCGTTCGCTTCCGCGCCGCCGCCTCCCGCGGCCCCGCCGTTCGGGGCGGACCCGTTCGCCCATGCGGCGCCGGCTCCCGCGGCGGCTCAGCCGTTCGGGGCGGACCCGTTCGCGCTGCCGCCTCCTCCCGCGGCGCCCGCGCCGATGGCGGATCCGTTCGCGCTGCCGCCTCCCTCGGCGGCGCCTTCGAGCCCGTTCGGTGGGGCGGATCCGTTCGGCCAGGCCGAGCCGTTCCCGTTCCCGGCGCCTCCTCCCTCGGCGCCGCCTCCCCCGGCCGTGCCGCCCGCGACGCCGTTCGGTTCCGCGTCGTCCATGCCGTTCGAGCCGGAGCCCAATGGTGAGTCCCTGTCGCCGGCCTCGCCTCGTCGGGGCGCGTTCGCGTTCGAGGACCAGCCCACGGCGGCGTACTCGCTGCAGCAGGCGGCCAATCCGTTCGCCCTGGCGGCGGCGCAGGCTCCGGACAACCCGGAGACGACCCGTGTCGCGGCCATCCCGCGCGAGCTGCTCCAGGCGAGTGCGCGTCCCCCCGATGCTCCGATTCCGCTGCCGGCGCGGGGTGGGGCGGCTCCCGCGGCGATTCCGCTGCCGGGCGCGGGGCCCTCGGGCAACTCCGCGGTGGCGCTCTCCGAGGAGCAGCACTTCCAGGAGGTCTTCCGCGAGTTCATCACCACGCGCGAGCGTTGTGGGGAGCCGGCGGACGGCCTGACGTACGACAAGTTCGTGCAGAAGCTGCGCAAGAACAAGGAACAGCTCGTCCAGAAGTACGCGTGCAAGACGGTGCGCTTCCAGGTCTACGTGAAGGAGGGCAAGGCCGCCCTCAAGGCCACGCCCGTCAAGGACTGAGCGCGGCGTTCACCGTGAGGTGACAGTCGGAGCCCGGGGCGCAGGTCGCCTCGGGCTTCGTTCGTTTCTGGGGGCGGAGTCACGCGGTGGCTGGAACCCGTGCGAGGCGCCGTGCTCCCGCGCTTCTCGTGTGCTCCCGCGGTGGCACATCGAAGGCGGACTCACGCCTCGACCCAGGTGCCGTGCAGCACGGGGCGGTGCCAGGTCCTCGCCTGCACGAGGCGCCTTGCTCGAGGGCCCGCGCACGAGGTGTCGACTCCAGGCGATGGGCTCGCTGCACCCTGTTCCAGGCACCGCGCAATCACGAGACCCGCGCACTGGCGAGACTCGCTGCTCGCTGGCGTGCGCGCTGTGTGTTGGCTCGAGGCGGGATGGCTTGCCGCGCCGTGTCCGCGCGCTCTGTTCCGGAGCGAGGGGCGCGGCCTACCGGACGCCGACGGCGCTGATGCCCTCGGCGCGGGGGAGCACGACGCTGAATCGCGCGCCCTGGCCCGGCTCTCCGCCGACCTCGAGCTTGCCGCCGTGCTCCTGGAGGATGCGCGCCGCGATGGCGAGCCCGAGCCCGGTGCCTCCGTCCTTGGTGGTGAAGTACGGCTCGAAGATGCGGGCCCGGTGCTCGAGGGGGATGCCCGGGCCGCTGTCCTCGACCTCGATGAGCGCGTCGGTGTCCGTGCCCTTCACGCGCACGCGCAGGTTGCCACCCTTGCCGGCCATGGCCTCCTCGGCGTTCTTCACCAGGTTGACCAGCACCTGCGTCAGCATGTCCCGGTCCACCCGCGCCACCACGCCCGTCTGCAGGGCGGGCAGGATCTGGATGCCCTCGGGCGGCGTGGCGTAGAGCGCGAGCACGCTCTGCGTCAGCTCGGACAGGTCCACGGGCGAGAGCTGCGGCTTGGGCATCCGCGCGAACCGGCTGAACTCGTCGACGATGCGCCGCAGCCGGTCCACCTCCTCCAGCACCACCCCGGCGCTCTCCTTGAAGAGCTCCGGGAAGCGCGGATGGCGCGCCTCCTGCGCGGCGAGCAGCGTCTCCAGCGACATGCGGATGGGGGTGAGCGGGTTCTTGATTTCATGCGCGAGCCGCCGCGCCACCTCCTGCCACGCGGCGATGCGCTCGCTGGCCACCAGTCGCTCCGTGGTGGCCTTCAGCTCGGACGTCATGTGGTTGAACGTCCGGACCAGCTCTCCCACCTCACCCGTGGCGTCCGCCGTCACCTGCACGTCCAGCGCGCCCTCGGCCACGCGGCGAGCACCTTCGGTGAGTGCCTCCACGGGCCTCGTCATCCACCGTGACACGAGCAGTCCCAGGAGCACCGCGAACGCACCGCCCAGGCCCGCGAGCAGGACGAACGCGCGCATGACGCCTTCCTCGGCCTCGCGCGCGGCGGCGCGACTGAAGACCAGTCGCACCGTGGCGGTGTCCCCCAGCGGGAGCTCGCGCGCCACCGTGGGCGGCAGCGCGGTTCCGGCGCGGGCCAGCTCATTCTCTCCCGAGACCAGCGTGACCTGGGCCTGCGTCAGTCTCGCCAGGTGCTGCGCCAGGCTGTCATCGAGCAGCACACCGCCCACGGCCCACAGGCGCAGGTCGCCGTAGTCGATGGGGCGCGCGGTGACGAGCGCGGGCATCTGCCGGAGGCCCGATGACGTGCGCACCTCCACGCGGACGGGGACCGGCTTGGGGGACGACTCGCGGGTGACGGCGAAGAGGACGGGGTCTGGGTCGCCGCGCCGCGCGGGCAGGTGGCCCGAGGACAACACCGTGCCTCCCCGGTCGAAGAGCGCGAGCACCGTCAGTCCGCGCGTCTTCATCAGCGCTTCCGCCGTGCCGGCCTGGATGGCGCGGGTGGGGCGCTCACGCGCCTCGCGGGCCAGGTCCTCCATCGCGGGGCTTTCGACCAGCTCCTCCACCGCGCGACGGGCCGTGGCGGCCGAGCGCTCCAGCGACTCCTTCGCGCTGAGGGTGGCCGCCTCCATGCGGGCATCCAGCTCGCGCGAGAGGGTGTCACGCAGGCGCGACAGCGTGGGCAGGACGACCACCGCGAGAGGCACCAACGCGAGCAGCGCGAAGGCGAGCGCCAGTCGGGTCCTCAGTCTCAAGGGTGGCTCCTCCTCACGTGCCGCTCAGCCGTGCCGTGCGGACGCCATGTCGACACGCTTCCGGCTGGCCTCCCATCGCGGCGTACTCGATGGGCCGCGGGAGCGCGCCATCGAACGGCGGCAGACCCTGTTTGCCGTTCATCCGGGACGCGTGGAGACCGCGCCTTGCTCGAGGGCGTCCTCTCCTCGCGGCGCCCTCGGCGGGCAGCAGGAACTCGCCATCGAGCGTTGGCAGGTCCTGCTTGCCTCGCACCCTCGCCGCGCGGGCACCGCGCCATGCTCACGGGCGCCCTCCCATCGCGGCGCCCTCGGCTGGAAGCAGGAACGCGCCGTCGAGCGTTGGCAGGCCCTGCTTGCCTCGCCCCCTCGCCGCGAGGGCACCGCGCCATGCTCACGGGCGCCCTCCCATCGCGGCGCCCTCGGCTGGAAGCAGGAACGCGCCGTCGAGCGTCGGCAGGCCCTGTGTATCCATGGCGAGCCCTCCGACCTCCGGCATGGCGCGCACGCCCAGTCCCTGCGCATACAGCGGCAACAGGGGCAGCGTCGCGGCCAGCGCCAACGCACGCTCACGGGCCCGCGCGTCGCGCGCCGCCATGTCCGTCAACGCGCCGATGGGGGGCAGCTCCACGCCGAGCAGGTCCTTGCGCCCACCCGCGTCCAGCACCACGGCCAACGCGGGGCCTGGCGCGGGTGGGAGCATCAGCGCGTGCAGCATCAACTCGAAGTCGCCCTTGGCCCACCGCGTGCGCAGGGCCGCTCGCGACAAGGGCTCCAGTGCCACGGTGTAGCCACGTTCATGCAGCTTCACCTGGATGCGCTCCGCCACCGCGCGCTGGTCCTCGAGCGCCGTGTCGTAGATGAGCGTCACCTTGTGGGCCGGGCCCGCCGGGGGCGCCGTGGGCCGCGCCCGAGGCCCTTGCGGCATCAGCGCCGGAGGCAACAGGTGCGGCATGGGCACCGCGGGGCCATGCACGAACAGCCGCGTGAGGTCCTCCCGGTCGATGGAGCTCTCCACCGCCTGCCGGAAGTCCGCAGGGAGCCGACGGGGCGAGAAGGCCAGGTACGTGGCGTACAGCATCGCGCCCGACACGGTGTCCGACTCGGACGCGACGCCCAGCTCCACCTGGACCTGTCGCGAGGACCACAGGCGGGCAAGCCCCCGTTCATCCGTGGCCGTGAGCAGCAGCCGGTCCAGGTACGGCCTCCCACGAGGCCAACCAGTCTGCGCATCGAGCGCGCCGCGTCCCGCCGACGAGAACGGCCCCGCGGGAGTCCCGGACACGGGCGCGGCCAGGGCAGGGTGGCACAGCGCGCGCTCCATGTCGGGCCAGGGGAACGAGAGCGCGAGCTCCAGCGTGGCGCCGCTCGCGTTGACCTGCCGCCCCTCGCCACGCAGGGGATAGAGCAGCGCACGGTACGGCGAGGCGCCCTCCGCGCTGGACAGCCGCATCCACGCGCGAGCCAGCGCTCCGGCCGTGGCGGCGTTGGGCAGCGTCAGTCGAGAAACCTGCGGCGTGGGACGCGACAGCTCCCGGGCGAGCGCGGGACGGGCCTCGCCCTCCGGCGTCACCGTGCACACGGGGCGCGACAGCAGGCCGAGCAACGTGGCCTCCAACGGCGTGTCCGCGAGCGAGGGCTCTCCGACCTCGGGCGGCCCCGCGTGGGCCATGCGCACCTCTCCGCCATAGCGCGTCCGTCCCGCCGCGAGCGAGGGCGAGGCGCCGAGGAGGATGAGACTTGCGAGGGCGAGACGCGGCGTCATGGGGCACCCTGGCGAAGGAGGAACAACTCACCGGTGCCATCCGGCTTCAACAGGCCCACCACCACCTCCCGGAGGTCATCGCCGTCCAGGTTGGCCGTCACCACGTACAGCGCGCGCCCCGCAGGCAACGTCCCCTGCCACAGCGGCTCATGCACGGTGGGGTCCGTGCCGTTGAGCGCGTGGACGCGCAGCACGTCCGGCGAGGGCTGCAACAAGGGCGATGTGGTGAGCAGCTCCGGAGTGCCGTCGCCATCCAGGTCTCCCAGCGCGCTGCCCGCTCCCAGCCCACTCAGTCGCGTGGGGGATGTCCCCGCGCGCGAGTAGAGCGATCCGGTACCGTCCGGATGCACGAAGAGCATCCTCGGGGGCGCGAAGCCCGCGGTGGTGAAGGGCGCGGAGAGCGTCACGGGCTTGCCCTCCGCGAGCCGCACCTCGGCCTGGAACGCCGTCTGTCCAGGGACGAAGGTCCCGCGTTCGACAGCGCCCAGCGGGGCACTGTCGAGAGTCCCCACGGGCCGCAACGTGCCACGTGCCTTGTCGAGCACGAGCAGCTCACCATGTGCCCGCCGGGTGCTCCACGCGGCGATACGGGGTGGCCCGGGAATCACGGCCAGCGCGCCGAAGGGCTCTCGCGTGGGGGCATTCGAGAAGGGCAGGCCCTCCAGCTCGCGTCGAGCCAACAGCCGTCCGTCCGCGTCGAAGGCGGAGACGTCTGTCTCCGTCAGCACGACGATTTCATCGCGCCCGTCACCATCCAGGTCGCCCGCGCCGAGCGCGGCGATGGGCTGCTCCAGTCTTGCCAGCACGGCGCCCAACAACCGCACACTCCGAGGCCCTCCGGTGGGAGGCGGGGCGGCGGGAGCGCCCACCGAGGCCAGCGCGAGCACCTCCGCGTCCGCGTCCACCGACTCGACGAGTGCACCCGAGGGCTTCGCTGGACGGGTCGGCACACGGCCGGACCAGAAGTTGATCCACGTGCCCAGCGCGTCGCCACGAGCCCGCAGGGCTCCGGCCTCCACATCCAGCGTCAGCCGCACGAGCGTACGGGCACCCTGGGCCCGGGCCACGGACTCCGCGGCCTCGGCGCTCGGCGCATCGACCAGGACAGGGGCCAGGCTCGCGGAGGCGAGACGTGAAGCCAGCACACTTCCGACCGCGCGCCGCAGCTCCGGCGAGCTTCCCGAGAGGTACAGGGCGACCGGCGCCTCGGCGGGCAGCGCGCGCACCGCGGTGGCCAGCTCACCCGCGAGTCGCTGAACGGCGGACGAGCCCTCCGAGGAGGAAGCTGCCGCGCCCGCCGCGAACAGGGACATGCCCACAGGCGCCTCGAAGGGAGACGTCCGCACTTCAGTGATCAGCGCACCGAAGGAACTCGAGGCTGCGCCCGCCGCCAATCGCGAGACGGCCACGGGCGTCTCGGAGGGGCCGGCCCTCATGCCGGTGGCTGGCGCACCGAAGAAACTCGAGTCTGCGCCCGCCGCCAACCGCGAGACGGCCACGGGTGTCTCGGAGGGGCCGGCCCTCATGCCGGTGGCTGGCGCACCGAAGGAACTCGAGGCCGTGCCCGCCGCCAACACGGACAGGGCCACGGGCGCCTCGGCGGGCAGCGTGCGCACGGCAGTGGCCCGCTCCGCGGAGGAAGACGGAGCCGCGCCCGCCGCCAGCGAGGTCAGCAGCGGCGCGAGGACGAGAGCTCGGCTCACAGACCCTTCCTGCCGTCATCGAGGAAGAACTCATCCGTCGTCACCTGCCCGGGCGGCGGCGCCTTGGCGGTGGGCTGTGTCCCCTCCAGGAACGGCTCCAGCCGTCCCGGCACGGACTCGCCGGCCAGGAGCCCCGTGGCGGGGTCGATGCGAACCTGGAGCACCCCAGGCGGCACCTCGAACTCACGCGCGGGCAGCCCCTCATGCGCCACGCGCATGAACTGCAACCAGATGGGCAGCGCGGCGCGTCCACCCGTCTCGCTCCCACCCAGCGGCGAGTTGTCGTCGAAGCCCACCCACGCGCTGGCCACCCAGTCCGCCGTGTAGCCGGAGAACCACGTGTCCTTGCTCTCCTGCGTGGTGCCCGTCTTGCCCGCGGCGGGACGGTTGAGCTCGCGCACCGCCTTGGCCGTGCCTTCCTCCACCACGCTGCGCATCAGCGATGTCGTGAGGTACGCGACGGCCGGAGGCAGCGTCTCCTCGAACGCGGGCTGGTGGTCCTCCAGCAGCTTGCCGCGCGAGTCGCGCACACGCAGCAACATGAGCGGCTCGGCCAGCTTCCCGTTGGCCTGGAGCGTGGCATACGCATTCACCGCCTCCAGCATCGTCAACTCGCCCGTGCCCAGCGCCAGCGTGAGGTTCTCCGGCATCGCGGAGCGGATGCCCGCCCGGCGCGCGAAGTCGATGACGGTGGGCGGGGTGAGCGCCTCGATGAGCCGCACCGACACCGTGTTCTTCGACTTCGTGAGCGCCTGGCGCAGCGTCATCGGCCCCTCGAACTGACGGTCATAGTTCTGCGGCCTCCACGCCTTGCCCGTGTACGGGTCGCGGATGGTCTCGGGGGCGTCGTTGACCTTGGAGAGCGGCGTGTAGCGCCCGCTCGCGAGCGCCGCGGCGTACAGGAAGGGCTTGAACGAAGAGCCCGGCTGACGTCGGGCCTGCGTGGCGCGGTTGAACGACGAGCGCTCCGCGTCATACCCACCCACCAGCGCGACGACGTTGCGGTTGTCCGGGCGGATGACCACGAGGCCGCCCTGCACCATGGGCACCTGGTCCAACGTCGCCTCCAGGAAGGCCGGCGCGGGCGGCGCCTTCAACACGCGCACGAAGACGAGCTGCCCCTTCTCGAACACGTCGCCAATCTTCTTCGGCGCGCCCTTGCCCTTCTGACGGGCCCAGCTCACGCCAGGGAAGGCCACCTCCGCGGTGCGGCCCACCAGGTCCACGCGCGCCACGTTGCGCTTCTCGTCCAGCTCCGTCACGTAGCCCGTCAGCCGCAGCCCTTCCTCCAGCGGCTTCAGGCGCACCGCGCGCACCAGCAGCTCCTCCTCGGACGGAGGCGCCTCGTCCTCGGGCGTCAGCTCCGGCCGCTGCTCCTCCGCGCCGTCCACGTCCGCCTCCGCGGGGGCCACCTCCTTCGGGGGCTCTCCCGCCGCGGTGATGCGGGACAGGGGCTCCAGGTCCGCGACATAACCCTGGTCCTTCTGCCGACGCCCGGCCTCCTCGATGCGCGTGAGCACCAGGGCTCGAAGCCGCGTCCACTGCGCGTCGTCCAGCGTGCCCTTGGGACCGCGATAGCCCTGGCGACGGTCCACCGCCTCCAGGCCCTCCCGCACGGACTGCTCGGCGGCGACCTGGAGCTTGGGCACCATGGCGATGTCCACCCGCAGGCCCCCCTGCATCACCGCGTGCTCCCCATAGCGCTCGATGAGCGTGCGGCGAATCTCCTCCGCGTAGTACGGGCCCACGGCCTGCTCCGGACGCGGCGCCAGCACGATGGGCTTGTCCACCTCCTCGTCCACCACCTTGCGCGGCACGAAGCCCTGCGCGGCCATCTGCCCGAGCACATAGCGCTGGCGCGACTTCGCCCGCGTCATGTTCGTCACCGGGTTGATGCGGTGGGGAATCTGCACCGTGCCCGCGAGCACCGCCGCCTCACCCACGCTCAGGTCCTTGGCGCGCTTGCCAAAATAATAGAGCGCCGCCTCCTCCACGCCGTAGCGGCGCTGCCCGTAATACGACTGGTTGATGTAGAGGCTGAGGATCTGGTCCTTGGTGAGCGCCTCCTCGACGCGCGGGGTGAGGATCCACTCGCGAATCTTGCGCGACAGCTTGCGCTCGGGGGACAGCAGCAGGTTCTTCACCACCTGCTGGGTGATGGTGGACGCGCCGGACTTGCGGCTGCCGGGGATGAGGTTCTTGATGGCCGCGCGGAGGATGCCGAACGGGTCCAACCCCACGTGCTTGTAGAAGTCCGCGTCCTCGGCGGCGAGGAACGCGTCGCGCACATGCGGAGGCAAATCCTGCACGCGCACCACGGTGCGCTTCTCGTAGGCGTACTCGGCGCAGACCTGGCCGTCCGCGCACGTCACCTTGGTGACCTGCGGCAGCTCGTACGTGCGCAGCGCGTCCACCGAGGGCAGGTCCTGGCTGTAGTAGACGTACGCGCCCACGCAGACGAGCAGCACGAGGACGAGCCCGACCACGCCGGTGATGAGCAGCCGCTTCGTCCACTTCCAGAGGCGCGCGCCCAGCCCGGGGCGGCGTGGCTGCTCGGGCGGGGGCGGCGGCGTGGAGGGCTGCGGGGCTTCGGGCGGAGTGGGCATCACAGGGGCCAAGGTCATGTGCTTCTCGACGGGGGCCGCACGTTAGACCGATGGGCCGGCGGCGGGAACCGGCCCGACGCCCGCCTGGAGGTCGGTCTCCAGGCGGGGAGGCACTAATGCAGCTCGGGCAGGGGTGAAAGGGCTTCCGGCGTCCGGGCGTCGCTCGGGGCCAGGTCCGCCCGGGCGACGCGGTTCATCCGGTCCGCGTTGACGCGCACCTGGACGTAGCGGGGAGACAGGCGGGTGGCCTGGGCATACGCGCCCCGAGCTTCCTCCTTGCGGCCCAGCCGCTCCCAGGCCACGCCCAGGTTGTTGTGCACATAAGCGACGTGGGGCAGCAGCTCCGCGGCCCGCGCGAGCACCTCCGCGGCCTTCGTGTCCTCACCCGCGCGCAGGTAGGCGAAGCCCAGGTTGTTGAGCGCGTAGCCGTGCTCCGGCTCCAGGTGAACCGCCTGCTGGAAGCGGAGGATGGCGGGCGACAGCTCGCCCGAGGCCAGGTGGGCCCGGCCGAGCACCTGGTAGCCCTCCGCGTCCTCCGGCGCGCGCACCACCGCCTCCTCGCCCACGCGCACCGCCTCCGCATGGCGCCCCAGGGACACCAGCAGGCGGGCCTGCTGGATGAGCGCGCTGGCCTCCTCGGGCATCAGGCTCCCCATCCGCGCGTAGGCCACGAGCGCCAGCTCCGACTGGCCCTGCAGCCGCGCCAGCCGGGCCGCCATCGTCAGCGCCTCCGTGTCGGACGGCTCGTCGTGCAGGGCGCGGCGCACCTCGGTGAGCGCGCCGGACACATCCCCCAGCTCTCGCAGGGCGCGGGCGCGGCCCAGGTGGTCCACCCGTCGGGTGTGCTCGTGCGACAGGGCCAGGCCATCCTCGACCGCCACGCGCGGCGCGGGCCCGGCGGCGGACGGGAGCTCCGGGGTGGCCGAGTGGGTGGCCGGGATGGGGAGGGGCGCCTCGGCGAACGTCGGCGCGAGGTCCACGACGATGCCCGCGTCACGGGCGCGCGCGTGCTGCTCGGCCAGGGCCAGCCACGGTCGCAGCGCGGCGGGCAGGGGGACATCGGTCCACGCGGCCAGGCCGAGGGCCGCGAGGCAGGACGGCACCAGGGCCTTCTTCAGCGTGGGAGGCAGGGTGAATCCCAGGGTGCGGCGGGAGGTCTTCTTCGTCCTCGGGCTCATGGCGACCTCGACTCCAGGCGGGGCGTCCGGGAAGGGCGCTCCGGGAGGACACCTGTGGGCGTCCTCCCACCCGGAGTCATTGCGATGCGCATGCCAGGGCTCTTGCCCCGGGGCGTGGGACGGGGTGTGGCCGTGGGGCCGCACGAGGAGGGAAAAGCGTGGCGGGGGCGTGGGTGCCGTGCGACGGTGCCCGCGATGAAGATCGCGACCTGGAACGTGAACTCGGTACGGGCCCGTCAGGAGCGCCTGCTCGAGTGGCTGAAGAGCGCGCAGCCGGACGTGGTGTGCTTGCAGGAGCTCAAGTGCATCGAGGAGGACTTCCCGCTGGAGGCCGTGCGCGACGCCGGCTACCACGCGGCCCTCCACGGGCAGAAGACCTACAACGGCGTGGCCATCCTGGCGAAGGAGGAGCCGCGCGACGTGGTGAAGGGGCTGTCGGACGGCGTGGACGACACGCACGCGCGCCTCATCGCCGCGACGGTGAAGGGCATCCGCGTGGTGAGCGCGTACGCGCCCAACGGGCAGTCGGTGGACTCGCCCCAGTATGAGTACAAGCTCCAGTGGTACGGCCGGCTGCGCCGCTACCTGGACACGCGACACAAGCCGGAGGAGCCGCTGGTGCTCGGCGGCGACTGGAACATCGCGCCCGAGGACATCGACACCTATGACCCGAAGCTGTGGGAAGGGCAGACGCTCTTCACGCTCAAGGAGCGCGACGCGCTCCAGCGCCTGTGCGCCTTCGGTCTGACGGACGCGTACCGCAAGCTGCACCCCGACACGCAGCGCTTCTCGTGGTGGGACTACCGCAACCTCGGCTTCCCGAAGAACCTGGGCCTGCGCATCGACCACCTCTACGTGTCCGCGCCGCTGGTGCCCCGGCTGACGGGGGCGGATACGGACCGTGACGCGCGCAAGGGCAAGCAGCCCTCGGACCACGCGCCGGTGTGGCTGGAGCTCCAGGATTGAAGCAGGTGAGGGACATCATGATGACGCGACGGTGGATGGCGTATGTGGGGCTGAGCCTGTTGCTGGCGGGGTGCTCCGTGCGCCGGTTGCCACCCATCGCCCTGGAGCCCCCTCCACCGCATGAGCTGTACCTGCTGCCCTCCTCGGTGCTGAAGGAGGAGCGGCGCATCGCCGTCTACCTGCCGCCCGGCTACGACACGGCGAAGGAGGCGCGCTTCCCGGTGCTCTACATGCCGGATGGTGGGCTCCAGGAGGACTTCCCGCACGTGGCCTCCGCGGTGGATGCCGCCATCCGCGCGGGGGAGATGCGGCCGGTCATCGTCGTGGGCATCGAGAACACGGTGCGCAAGCGCGACATGACGGGGCCCAGCGAGGTGGCGGCGGACCGGGAGCTCGTCCCTGTTTCGGGAGGCTCCGCCGCGTTCCGTGCGTTCATCCGCGACGAGCTGATTCCCGACATCTCCCGGCGCTACCGCGTGACGGAGGAGCGGGCCGTCATCGGCGAGTCGCTCGCGGGCCTGTTCCTCATGGAGACCTTCTTCCTCCAGCCGGAGCTGTTCGACACGTACCTGGTGTTGAGCCCGAGCCTCTGGTGGAACGGCGAGGCGCTGGTGAACCAGGCCGGGGCGCACCTCGCCTCCCGTCCGGGGCTGCGCGCGCGGCTGTATGTCTCCTCCGCGAACGAGACGGACATCGTCCCCGCGGTGGCCCGGCTGAAGGACATCCTCCAGGCGAGCGCACCCGCCGGGCTGACGTGGGAGGTGGAGCCCCGGCCGGACCTGCGTCACGACAACATCTACCGCTCCACCGCGCCCGCCTTGCTGCGCAAGTGGTTGCCCCCGGTGAACACCGCCGGGGACGGACGGTAGGACTCGGGGCAGGGTTCGCCGTAGAGTCGGAGGGCCATGTCCGTCCTCCGACTCGACTGTACGAAGTGCGACCGGACGTATGCGCCGGGCGCCGTGCTGAACCTGTGCACCTCCTGCAACGCGCCGCTGTTCGCGAGCTACGACCTGGAACGCGCGGCGAAGACGCTGCGCCGCGAGGCCCTGGCGACGCGGGAGCGCTCCATGTGGCGCTACCACGAGGTGATGCCCGTGGAGGACCCCGCCCAACGGCTCAGCCTGGGCGAGGGCTGGACGCCGCTGCTCCCGACGCCCCGGCTGTCGGCGCGGTTGGGGATGAAGCAGGTCTGGGTGAAGGACGAGAGCGGCAATCCCACCGGCTCGTTCAAGGCGCGCGGCCTGTCGGCGGCGGTGTCGATGGCGAAGGTGCTGGGGGCGAAGGCGGTGTGCCTGCCCTCGGCGGGCAACGCCGGGAGCGCGCTGGCGGCGTACGCGGCGCGCGGTGGATTGCAGGCGCATGTCTTCGTGCCTCGCGACATCGCGAGCCTCTTCCTGCTGGAGACGCGGGCCTATGGCGCGCACGTCGAGACGGTGGATGGGCTCATCACCGACGCGGGGAAGGTGTGCGCGGGGCTGGCGCGTGAGCATGGCTGGTACGAGTGCGCCACGCTGAAGGAGCCCTACCGCGTGGAGGGCAAGAAGACGATGGGCTACGAGGTCGCCGAGCAGCTCGGGTGGATGCTGCCCGACGTCATCCTCTACCCGACGGGCGGCGGCACCGGCCTCATCGGCATGTGGAAGGCGTTCGAGGAGATGGAGGCGATGGGCCTCATCGGCTCGAAGCGGCCGAGGATGGTGGCGGTGCAGGCGGAGGGCTGCGCGCCCATCGTGAAGGCCCACGAGGAGGGCCAGCCCGATGCGCCGATGTGGCAGGGCGCGACGACGCATGCGCACGGGCTTCGCGTGCCGAAGGCGCTGGGCGATTTCCTCATCCTGCGCGCGGTGAAGCAGAGCGGTGGGACGGCGGTCTCCGTCACGGAGGCCGAAATCGTCCAGGGGACGAAGGACCTGGCCTCGGCCGAGGGCCTCTTCGCCGCGCCCGAGGGCGGCGCGTGCGTGGCCGCGCTGCGCAAGCTCCATGCGTCCGGGCAGGTGACTCCCGAGGAGTCCGTGGTGGTCTTCAACACCGGCACGGGCTTCAAGTACGTGGAGAACATGGCGCCGCTCTGGTGAAGCGGAGTCGCAACCGCGAAGGAGGAGGCGTGAAGATGCCGACGAGGAGGTCTCTGGTCTTCTCGCCGCGGGAGGCCCTGCTTCGAGCTCTCGTGGGGATGTGCCTGGGGCTCGTGGCCTGTGTGGCGCCCAAGAGCGCGGGGCCCGCGAGAGAGGCCACGATGGCGGGTCCCCTCGCCCACGTGTCCACGGAGGGTCGGGTGCGCTCGCGTCCGGGCCCGGTGTCGGAGGTGTCAGCGGCGGTCGGCGAGCACCCGCTGGGGCTGGGCGGCGCGCGGGACGGGCTCGTGTACGTGCCTCGCTCCTACCGTCCGGAGCAGCCCGCGTCGTTGATGCTGTTGCTGCACGGCGCGATGGGGAACGCGCGGCAGATGCTGGAGGCGCTGGCGCCCGTCGCGGAGGCGGAGGGGCTCCTGCTGGTGATACCGGAGTCGCGCGGCGTGACGTGGGACCACAAGCTGGCCACGGGGGGCGCGGACCTGGACTTCATCGACCGGGCGCTCGCGCGGGTCTTCGCTCGCTACGCCGTGGCCCCCGAGCGCATCAGCGTCTCCGGGTTCTCGGATGGCGCGTCCTATGCGTTGTCCATGGGCATCCTGAACGGGGACCTGTTCTCGCGCATCGTGGCCTTCGCGCCGGGCTTCGTGGACGCGGCGGAGCCTCGCGGTGTACCGCGCGTGTTCATCGCCCACGGCGTCGGAGACAAGGCCATCCCCGTGGAGGAGGGGCGGCGCATCGGCGCGGAGCTGCGCTCGGCGGGCTTCGACGTGCGGTTCCACGAGTTCACCGGCGGCCACTCGATTCCGGCCGAGGTCGCGCAGGCCGCCGCGCGGTGGCTTCGTGAACCGAACCCACCGGCGGACAGTCCCGCGTCAGGCGCGAAGCCCTAGCCTCAACGCCAGGGGAGGCGATCGAGGATGCCATCCTTGACGCGCTCGAGGGGCTCCGTGACGGTGTCCCAGACCTTCTTGCCAGCGTCCTTCACGCCGTCGACCACCGCGTCCTTGACCTCGTTCCACTTGCCCGTGGCCTTGGAGAAGTCCCAGTTCGGGTCTCCCTTGCCCTCGCGCATCTGCTTCACCGCCTCGTCGAGGTACGCGGTGCGGTCCTTGCCGCTCTCTCCGACGAACGGCCGCTTGCCGTCGAAGTAGCCCTGCTTGTACGCGTCCTGGATGAGCTCGCCCTGTTGCTCGGGGTTGAGGTCCGCCCACTTCTTGCCGGACTCGAGGCCCTTCTCCCAGTCGTAGCCCTGTCCCGCGCCCTGCGCGACCAGCGCCTTGGCCGCGTAGTCCGCGCCGTGGTTCTGGTACTGCCAGACGTGGGTGGCCTCGTGGGTGAGCAGGTCCTTGGACGGAGGGAAGTTCGTGGGCGAGCCGTCCTGCGCCTTCGGGTTGACGAGGATCTTGTTCCCCACCGTGAAGGCGGGCGTGTAGCGGCTCAGGTTGTCGAAGAGCGTCGAGGGCCCCTTCACCACGCTGACCTTGTCCAGGTCGACGCTGTCGCCGAAGACCTTCTTCAAGTCCTTCTTCTGCGCGTCGTCGAGCGGCTGCCCCTCGAGCTGGTTCGCCGCGTCCTGGACCTTCTTGAGCACGTCCTTGCCGGGGATGGGCAGCGACGGGATGAACTCATCGACGATGGGCGACGCCTTCGCCTGGGCCGACACGGGGGTGGCCTGCGGCTTGGGCGCCACCTCTGGCTCCACTCGACGGTACGGAACCGCTCGGCGATTCTCGAGACGAACAGGCGGGGCCATTGCGTGACTCCTCTGGGTGAGGGGGGCTGAGTCACTTGGATTGTCTGGACAGGTCTGCGTTTGTTTCCTCGAATTGTGAGATGAAGGGAGACATGCACGGCGGAAGCCCGCATGACGCACGCGGACGACAGTGCCGTGGCAAGACTCCCGTCGAGACCCCATGACGACGCCCCCTCCCGAGTCGCTCCCGTTCCCGGACAGCCTCTGCCATCGCTGCGCCGCGCCACCGCGCTACGTCCAGTCGCGGACCTCGGTGTTCATCATGTGCCCGCTGTTGCCGGGGAAGTACCCGCCGCAGCCGGTGCGGGCTTGCGCGCTCTTCCGCCCCCGGGGGCCGGCGGGTGTGAAGGATTGAGCCGGAGGGCGGGCATGAGAGGGAGCGGGCCCTCGTCGCGAGGAGCAGGCGGCAAGGCCAGGTGATTGCGAGGTGCGCTGGCCGTCCCCAACTGTGGCGCGCAGCGCAGTCACTGAGGGGGAGGGACTTGATGGTCACCAAGAAGAGCTCGCGCGCTACGTCGCGCACCCGTGGGATGCCCAAGAAGCGGATGGTTTCTCGTACGCGCATGTCGAAGCCTCGACGTGCCACCGCCGCGCCCCGACGTCGTGTGGCGTCCGGGGCGCGCGCCTCGGCGAACAGCCGGTACACGCGGCCCGCGCTGAGGGAGCGCCTCAAGAAGCGCATCATGGCGGGCTCGCGGGGAGGGCGCGCGGGACAGTGGAGCGCGCGCAAGGCCCAGCTGCTGGCCGCTGAATACGTGAAGGCCGGCGGTGGCTATCGCGGGCGGAAGGCGACGAGCCAGAAGTCGCTCACGTCGTGGACGCGCGAGGCCTGGCAGACGAGCACCGGCGGCACGCGCGCGCGCCGTGGCGCGACGACGGCTCGCTATCTGCCGAAGAAGGCGTGGTCGCGGCTCAGCGCGCGTCAGAAGCAGGCCACGGAGCGGCGCAAGCGCACGGCCTCGCGAAGAGGTCGGCAGTACGTGGCGAACACGCCCGCCGCGCGTCGTGCTCGCAAGGCGGCGACGCGGCGGTGAGCGTCCGGCCTTCCCGCCGCGCTCGCGTCGTGGCGGCGTGGAGGGGCGCACCTGGGTCACCCGCCGTGCTCGTTCCGCACGGCGGGTGACCCGTTCAGGCCCCCTGCGGCAGGAGCGCCCGGCGGCGCGAGGCCATTGGCGCGTCGCGGGCTTCTTGCGTCGGCGGATGCGGCGGACACTGCCGCGGTGGCTCACCGCGACGGAATCGCCGCGGAACTCCTCGGCTCAACAGCAGCGTCCGCCACCGCCCCGGTAGCGCGCCGCCATGCGCTCGTCGAAGAACTCCTCGTACGTCATCACCGGACGCTCCGGATGATGCGCGCGCAGGTGCGCCACGTACGCCTCGTAGTCGGGCACCCCAATCATCAGCCGCGCGATGCGGACGGCCTGTCGCCAGCCGCGTCGAAGCGCCTCCGCCCAGGTCGCCATCTCAGGAGCCCTCCGCCGCCGTCACGGGGACGTAGGGGGTCTCATTCGCCGTGGGCGTCGCGGAGCGCCGGGCCGCGAGCGCGGAGCGCACCCCGAAGCCCACCGTCGCCAGCACCAGCACCATGAAGAAGACGGTGAGCCCGGCGTCCAGGTAGTCGTTGGAGATGATCTGCCGCATCTCCTCCAGCGACTTCGCGGGCGACAGCACCTTGCCCGCGTCGATGGCGGCGGAGAAGTCGCGCGCGTGCGCCACGAAGCTGACGCGCGGGTCCGAGCCGAACACCTTCTGCCATCCCGCCACGAGCGTGCAGCACACCAGCCACGCCGCCGGCAGCGCGGGAATCCACAGGTAGCGCTCGCGCTTCATCTTCACGAACACGACACACACCAGCGTCAGCGCGATGGCCGCGAGCATCTGGTTCGCGATGCCGAACAAGGGCCAGAGCGTGTTGATGCCGCCCAGCGGGTCCACCACGCCCTGGTAGAGGAAGTATCCCCAGCCCGCCACGCCCAGCGCCGTGGCGATGAGGTTGGCGCCCCAGGACTCCGTGCGCTTGAGCGGCGCGTACACCAGGCCCGCAAGCTCCTGAATCATGAACCGCCCCACGCGCGTGCCGGCGTCCACCGTGGTGAGGATGAACAGCGCCTCGAACAGGATGGCGTAGTGGTACCAGAACGCCATCATCCCCTCGCCGGCCACCAGCCCATGGAGGATCTGCGCCATGCCCACCGCCAGCGTCGGAGCGCCTCCCGCCCGGGAGAGGATGGACGTCTCGCCGATGTCCCGCGCCGTCTGCGCCAGCACCTCGGGCGTGATGACGAAGCCCCACTCGCTGATGGTGCGCGCCGCCTGCTCCACCGTCGTGCCAATCAGCGCCGGCGGGGCGTTCATCGCGAAGTACACCCCTGGCTGGAGCACCGTCGCGGAGATGAGCGCCATGATGGCGACGAACGACTCCATCAACATCGCCCCGTAGCCCACCATCTTCGCGTCCCGCTCGTTCGCCAGCATCTTGGGCGTGGTCCCCGAGGCGATGAGCGAGTGCCACCCCGACACCGCGCCACAGGCGATGGTGATGAACAGGAACGGGAACAGGCTGCCGGAGAACACCGGCCCGCTGCCGTCCGTGAAGCGGGTGACGGCGGGCATCCGCATCTCCGGCGCCGCCAGCACGATGCCCACCGCCAGCACCAGCACGGTGCCAATCTTCAGGAACGTGGACAGGTAGTCGCGCGGCGCCAGCAACAGCCACACCGGCAGCACCGACGCGCAGAAGCCATACGCGATGAGCATCCACGCCAGCGCCTTGCTGTCGAACGTGAAGAAGGGCGCCCACGTGGCCGACTCCGCCACCCGTCCCCCCAACCAGATGGACAGCATCAGCAGCACGAAGCCGGCGATCGACACCTCGAGCACCTTGCCGCGGCGCACGTAGCGCAGGTACAGGCCCATCGCCAGGGCGATGGGAATGGTCATCGCCACGGTGAAGGTGCCCCAGGGGCTGTGCGTCAGCGCCTTGACCACCACGAGCGCCAGCACCGCGAGGATGATCATCATGATCATCAACACGCCCACCATCGCCACCACACCCGCGGCCGGCCCCAGCTCCATCCGGACCATGTCCCCCAGGGACTTGCCGTCGCGCCGGATGGAGAGGAACAGCACCGTGAAGTCCTGCACCGCGCCCGCCAGCACCACGCCCGCCAGAATCCACAGCGTGCCCGGCAGGTAACCCATCTGCGCCGCCAGCACCGGCCCCACCAGCGGCCCCGCGCCGGCGATGGCCGCGAAGTGGTGGCCGAACAACACCCACTTGTCCGTGGGCACGTAGTCCAGTCCATCGTTGTGCCGCAGCGCGGGTGTCGCCCGCGTCGGGTCCAGCTTCAGCGCCCGGTCCGCGATGAACCGCCCGTAGAAGCGATATCCGATGAGGAACACGCAGACCGAGGCCACCAGCAGCCAGATGGCGTTGATGGACTCGCCCCGGTGGAGCGCCACCGTGCCCAGACAGAAGGCACCGACGAGCGCGACGAGCACCCAGCCGAGCAGCGGCACGAGGCCAGGACGGGACGGGGGACTTGTCGGAGTGGCTTCCTTCACGAGGGACCTCGCGCGGCGAGCGATGCGCCCCGCGAAGGCGGCGCCCGGGCAGCTTCCCCGGGAACGCCACCCGCCGCGATGCGCGCGAGGCCCGTTGTCTTCGCCGTGTTGGCTTCTCTCCACTCGCTCCGAGTGGAAGACGACGACGCGAGGTTCAGGCCGCTTCGGGCGCGGGAGCCCGGAGCCCCGGCGCCACGATGCGCGCGAGCTGGGGCATCCGCCCGTGTTTGCACTCCACCAGGAACGCGTGCATCGACTCCGCGGACAGGCCGTGCAGCACCAACCGGAAGCCCGCGCGCATCGTCGACAGCGGCACCAGCGGATGGCGGTTGTTCACCAGCGCAACGAGCCCCGGCGCCTGCATCAGCGTGGCCACGTAGATGGCGATGGTCTCGTCGAGCTGCAGCGAGTTGCTCGCCCGCCAGAAGTCCCGGTCCGTGAGGAACAGCTGGTACACCGGCGTGAAGATTTCAATCGCCGACTGGAGGTCCAGGAAGTTCGTCCAGCCGTTGGGGAGGGGCTCCAGTGGGAACTCGTCGGAGATGCCGCTGAAGTCCAGCTGGGCCGGTGGCTCCAGGGTGCGTCCCTGCTCGCGCAGCGCCTTGTTCAGCCGGATGACGAAGTTGAAGAGGTTGAGGTCGTGCTGGAGGAAGATTTCGTCCTTCACGTGCTCCAGCGTCGTCGGACGCAGGGGCTGGGTGGGGACGTTCAGCTCCTTCGCGTTGCGGGCGATGAAGTCGAGAATCTCCGAGCCGACGTGGAAGTGCCGGAGGATGAGGAAGTTCGCCTCCGGGCTGACCCACACCTTGAGCCCCCACGCGAGCAGCCGGTGCAGCAGCTTCGACGAGGTGAAGCGGTTGGGGATGAAGAGCTTCACCACCTGGAAGAAGACGATGAAGAGCCGCGCCATGGGGCGCATGAGGGGCAGCAGGAACTGACGCGAGCGCGAGCGCTGGTCCACGAGCAGCGCCGCCTTGGTGCGCTCGTTCATCGGCAGGCTGCGGTCCAGGAACATCGCCACCCAGGGGTCGGGGTCCCTGGGGTCGTGCGGCTGGTTGTTCAGTTGCTCGACGGGGTCCATGACTCACCGGAACGAAGGGACGAGGCGCGCGTGTCCCGCACCATGACACGACTCAGACATTTCCCAGCTCCTCGAGCTGGAGCAGGTACAGGCGCGCCGTCACCTTCGCCGTCTTGACGATGCGCGCCGCCAGCTCCGGCGTGAGGATGCCCGAGCCGAGCGCACCGTCCAGCCGGTCCAGGTGCGTGGCGTCGTTGTCGCCGTGGTAGAGGAAGAACCTCACCTGCTCGTCCTCCAGGCGCAGTTGCTCGCGGATGGCCGTGCCCCAGCGCCGGGCCACGCGGCTGCCCAGGCCCTCGATGATGAACATGGCCCCCAAGAGGTCGAACGGGTTCTCCTGACTGGCGCGGTGGAACATCCACGCCGACAAGGCCTCGCTGCCGATGTTCTTCGGCGCGCGGGTGATGGCCTCGTGCGTGCCTCCCACGGAGACGTAGTGCCCCTCCAGCATCTCGTAGTCGCGGTGCTCGTCGCGCGCGTGACGGATGAACGAGGAGCGCAAGGCCAGGTGCTCGGCGGTGATGCTGGACGCGGCGCGCGCAATCCAACGTGAGCCCTCCACCACCTGCTGCCGCATGTTGACGAGCAGCTCGCGGTAGTCCTCCACGGTGAAGACCCCTCGGCGCAGCTTGTCGAGAATCGGCACCTGCTGGAGCCTCGACTCGAAGTCCACCCAGACGTGTGTCAGCTCGCGCACCAGCTGCTCCCGCACCGGCTCGCCGTCCGCGCGGGGGCTGAGGGGAAGCGGACCGAGCTCGTCGGCGCTCTCGAACGAAGGCGTGGCCGCGCGCTCAGGTCCCACGACGGTGAGCAGGGCGTGACAGGTGATGAAGCCGCCGCTCTCGGGGACCATGCAGTAGATGCGCTGGCCCGGACGCGCGCGGCCCTCGTTCACCAGCTCCTCCAACATGAGGAAGATGGAGGCGCAGCCCGTGTTGCCGCGCGTGGAGAGGTTGGTGAACCACTTCTCCTCGGGGATGCGCACGCCGCCCCGTCCCAGCAGGTCGACGATGGGCTTCTTGAAGTAGTGGGACGAGTAGTGGATGCAGAACCAGTCGACCTCGTCCGGACGCAGCAGCCCCTGGTCCATCAGCGCGAAGAAGCCGTCCACGCCCAGCGCGACCAGTGACTCCAGCCGGCGGATGTCCTGCTTGATGTTGAAGGCGCCCTGCGCCGCGGCCTCGGTGACGCTGGGCTGGTCGAGCCAGGTGGGCCCGAAGCCACCCTCGGGCGTGTAGCGGGCGCCCACGTACATGTTCAGCTCGTGCCGGTTGGCGTGCGAGCGGATGTCCATCCACTCCACCTTCAAGCTGAGCCGCGTGGGGTGCGGCCGGTCCTGCACCACGGCGGCTGCCGCTCCGTCAGAGAGCATCCAGCGCAGGAACTCCGCCTCGAAGGGCACGCTGTCGTCCGCGGTGACCTCCTCGTAGTGGCGCGCCTTGAGCAACCGGCTCACCAGCTCGCTGGCGCAGACGACGGCCCTCTTGGCCTCTCCGCCGGAGACCTGGAGCGCCGCGGCGCGCAGGGCCTGCATGCCGCTGGAGCAGATGCCATGCAGCGACGCCACCTCGCACGCGGGGCCTCCCAGCGCGCGGTGGACCTGGCTGGCGAAGCCCGGCAGCACCAGGTCGCCCTGGGTGGTGGCGGTGACGAGCAGGTCCATCTCCCCCAGGGTGATGGGCGAGCGCGACAGCGCATCCTGGATGGCGTTCACCGCGAGGTCCCAGTTGCGCAGCACGGTGCGCTGCTCGCGATCGATGGCGTAGTGGCGCTGGGTGATTCCGTTCTGGGAGAGGACGCGGGCGCGGGCCCTGGAGGGCTTGCCCCGGACCCTGCCGAGGTAGTCCTCCATCTGCTCATTGGTGATGGGCTCGCCGGGGAGGAACTTCCCCAGGCTGGTGATGAAGACGTCGTGGGCCATGCGCGGACCATATGCCGTCCGCCCGAGCCATTTCCCCGGGGGAGGAAATGACCCGCGTGAGCCCTGCTCACGCCGCGTCCACCCGCATGACGGCGCTGACTTCGACAAGGAGCGGCCGGGGACTGGATGGGACGGCCGGGAAAACCCGCTTCGGGGCGCTGGCCTGGAGGACGAGCGTGCGCCATGCGACCTGAGCGGGCTTCGTGGCGCGCGGGCCCCCGGGGTGTTTCGCATAGAGTGCGCCCTCGTCGTGCCGCGGCGGTGCCGGTGGGCGAGGGCCGATGCCGGGGACTGCGAAGGACGGGAGACGCATGGACTGCGACTGGCTCATCATCGGCTCGGGCTTCGGCGGCAGCGTCAGCGCGCTGCGGTTGACCGAGAAGGGCTACCGCGTGGTGATGCTGGAGAAGGGGCGGCGGCTGGCTCCCTCCGACTTCCCGAAGACGAACTGGAACCTGAAGCGCTGGATGTGGATGCCCCAGCTCGGCTGGCGGGGCCTGTTCCAGATGAGCTTCTTCCGCCACGTCACGGTGCTGTCGGGCGTGGGCGTGGGCGGCGGCTCGCTCGTCTACGCCAACACGCTCCCCATCCCGAAGGACGACTTCTTCCAGGCCTCCTCGTGGGGACACCTGGCCTCCTGGAAGGACGAGCTGTCGCCGCACTACCTCACCGCGCGCAGGATGCTCGGCGCCACCCCCAACCCGCGCAGCACCGTGGCGGACCAGGTGCTCGCGCAGGTGGGCCAGGACCTGGGCCGCCCGGGCTTCGAGCCGTCCACCGTCGCCGTGTACTTCGGCGAGCCCGGCGTCACGGTGAAGGACCCCTACTTCGGCGGAGAGGGCCCCGAACGCACCGGCTGCACGTCCTGCGGCGGGTGCATGCTCGGCTGTCGTCACGGCGCGAAGAACACGCTGGACCGCAATTACCTCTACCTCGCGGAGAAGCGCGGCCTGACGCTGCACGCGGACACGGAGGCCACGTGGGTGCGGCCCCTGCCGGACGGCGGCTACGAGGTGCAGGCGAAGCAGGGCACGGGCCTCTTCGGGCGGCAGACGCTGCGCCTCACCGCGAAGAACGTCATCTTCGCCGGTGGTGTGCTGGGCTCGCTGTCGCTGCTGCTGCGGCTCAAGGAACACAAGGATGGGTTGCCCCAGCTGTCGGAGCGCCTGGGCGACGGCGTGCGCACCAACTCCGAGGCGCTCATCGGCATCGTGAGCGGGCGCCCGGAGCATGATTTGTCGAAGGGCATCGCCATCGGCTCCATCCTGCACACCGACGAGCGCTCGCACCTGGAGCCCGTGCGCTTCTCGGAGGGCTCCGGCTTCTTCCGGCTGCTGATGGCGCCGCAGGTGCCCGGCAAGTCGATGCTGGGGCGTCTGGCGCGAGTGGCGGGCCTGCTCGCGCGGCATCCGCTGCGCTTCCTCAAGGCGTGGTTCGTCCCGGACTTCGCCAAGCGCACCCTGATCCTGCTCTACATGCGCACGCTGGAGGGACACCTGCGCATGCGGCGCGGTCGGCTGCTGAAGAACGGGCTGTCCACCGGGCTGCAGTCCGGCCCCGCGCCCACGGCCAACATGCCCGAGGCGTTCGACCTGGCGCGCCGCGTGGCGGACAAGCTGGATGGCTATCCGATGACGATGGTGAGCGAGACGGTGCTGGGCATCCCGACGACCGCGCACATCCTCGGCGGCTGCTGCATGGGAGACTCGGCGGCGACGGGCGTCATCGACCATCGCCACCGGCTCTTCGGCTACGAGGGACTGTACGTGGTGGACGGCTCGGCCATCTCCGCCAACCCGGGCGTCAATCCCTCGCTCACGATTACGGCGCTGGCCGAGCGCGCCATGACCTTCATCCCCCACGCGCGGAAGGGCGAGGAGGACGCGCCGCGGCTCGCCCGGCTGCCGTCCTGAGCGCGCGCTACAGGCGGACCTGGAGCTCGTAGCGGCGGTTCTTCGCCTTCTTCGCCTCGGTGTTGTCCGGCTTCACCAGGGGCCGGTCGGAGCCGAGGCCCACGGCGACGATTTCTCCGCGGGGGAGGCCGCGGGCGACCAGCTCCTTGACGATGACCTCCGCGCGCTGCTCGCTGAGCTTCTTGTTCTTCGCCGCGTCGCCCGTCGAGTCGGTGTGGCCGGAGACCTCGAACTTGTAGCTCTTCACCCCGCCGGCGGTGAGCTGCTTCTTGGCGTCGATGAGGGCATTGGTCAGCTTCTTGAGCTTGTCCTCGCAGCCGGCGGCCAGCTCCGCGGTGCCCGTCTTGAAGCTGCACTGGTTCTTCTGGCCCTCCTCGAGGAGCTTGGTGTTGACGCGCTTCTCGACGGTGGACTTGCCCGCGTCACCCGCGGCCTTCTTGAGGTTGTCGAAGGGGCTCTGCGCGGCGGCCACGCCCGGGATGGCCAACAGCGACACGGCGATGCACAACGCCTTGAGCTTCATACGGTGAGACTCCTTGGGTTCCGCTGGAGGAGGGAACCGGGCGCAGGCTGCCCAGGGCGCGTGTCCTCGTCCAGCGTCCCGAGGCCCGGCGAGCGACCCGGGCGCCGTCCGCTCGCCGGGTGGGACAACGGCTCCGTGCCCGCCCGTCCCATGAAACTTGCCTCCGCGTACGGGCGGAGCAGCATGCTCCCGTCATCCTCTCTCCTGGGATGGCAGCGAGGCACTTTCAGTGGGCGGCAGCGGTCGAACGGAGCGGTGGCAGCGATTCTTGTCGGGACACCGGGTGGGCTCGGAGCCGAAGCCCGTGGAGGCTCGGGTGGAGAAGGCGCCCGAGGGTGAGGTCTCGCTGGATGAGCGCACGCCGTACGACGTGGACTACGACCGCATCGTGTTCTCCAGCGAGTTCCGCTGCCTGCACGACAAGACGCAGGTCTTCCCGTTGTCGACGAGCGACTACACGCGCACGCGGCTGACCCACAGCATCGAGGCTTCGTGCGTGGGGCGTTCGTTGGGGCAACTGGCGGGCCTGGGGCTGAAGGCGCAGGGGGTGAAGGTGGAGCCCTCGCACCTGGGCACCATCGTCGCGGCGGCGTGCCTGGCGCATGACATCGGCAACCCGCCCTTCGGTCATTCGGGCGAGGCGGCCATCCAGCACTGGGTCTCGCAGCGGTTGGCGAAGCCGGGCGAGGCGCTCGCGGGCAAGCCGAGTCCCTTCACGAAGGTGGAGGAGTGGCGGGACTTGGAGAGCTTCGAGGGCAACGCGCAGGGCTTCCGCATCCTCAACCGGCTCCAGTCGCGCGAGCGGCGGGGCGGGCTGCGCTACACCGCGGCGACGCTGGGGGCGATGAGCAAGTACCCACGACCGTCGGTGCTCCCGGGCGGACGCGACGCGAGCAAGGCTCGCGTGTCGGAGAAGAAGTTCGGTTACTTCCAGGACGACCACGTGCTGGCGCTGGAGACCTACCGCGCCGCGGGCCTCCCCGAGCGCGAGGAGGGCGTCTTCTCCCGTCACCCGCTGGCCTTCCTCGTCGAGGCGGCCGACGACATCTGCTACGCGGTCATCGACCTGGAGGACTCCGCGAAGCTGGGGCTGGTGCCGACGAAGGAGGCGTGCGAGCTGCTGGACGAGGTGCTCCCTCCCTCCGAGAAGTCGACCCGGCCACCTCCCGCGCACCTGGAGACGCGCCTGGCGCAGGCCCGCGCGCGCGTGATTGGCGTGCTCATCCAGGCGAGCAAGCATGTGTTCCTGGAGCACGTGGAGCAGATGGAGGAGGGCGAGTGGGAGAAGCCGCTCGTCTCCGCGCGGGACGACGTGCGCGTGCCGCTCGACGCCATCAAGAAGCTGACGCGTCGCAAGGGCTACGAGAGCGAGCGCGTGCTGCAGATCGAGAGCGCGGGCTTCAAGACGCTCGGCGGCCTGTTGGACATGTTCGCGCAGGCGGTGGTGACCGACACGCCCAACCGGGAGGAGAAGAAGCTGCGGCAACTGCTCCCCCTGGAGCTGTTCCAGCGTCCGGACAAGCCGCTGACCAGTGAGGCCATCGGCGACGCGCTCGCGCGGCTGTCCATGTACCAGCGGCTCTTGTGCGTCACGGACTACATCTCCGGGATGACGGACGGCTTCGCGGTGGCGCTGTACCAGCGCCTGTCCGGCATCAAGCTGCCGACCTAGCGGCGTGTGCGTCGCCGCTCAGGCGTGCAGCCCTTCCGAGGGTGCATTCGTGCGCGTCTGCCGTCCCCGTCGCTCCATCTGGGCGAAGGAGTCGTCGATGGCCAGGATGTTGCCCGAAGGGTCCTTGAACCACGCGGACTTGAAGTCGCCCATCGACGCGACGCCGTTCTTCGTCTGGATGCCCATCTCGGGGATGTCGTAGTCCTCGAGCTTCACGCCCGCCTGGCGCAGCTCGTCCACCGTGGCTTCCACGTCCTCTACGGCGAAGGAGCACGCGGTGGCGGTGGAGCCGGACGGTGTCGGGCGCTCGTAGACGAGCAGGAGCGAGTCACCGCCCACGCGGTACATGGCCGCGCCTTCCTCCGAGACCTCCTTGACCTCGTCGAACCCGAGCACCTCGCCGTAGAAGCGTCGGGCCGCCTTCAGGTCCGTCACCGCCAGGGTGGGTACCGCCCTCGTTCTTCCCAGTCCCATGAGTCCGTCCTCCTCGAGGGACAGGTGGGCACCGGCCGGGCGACGCGCAAGCGAGGACACGGCGTGGCTGTCGCCTCCTGGCTCCGTGGAAGGCCATGGGTGGCGCGGGATGACTCCGCTACACTCAGGGGCACCGTGACGCCGATGGAAGAGACAGCTGCCTCCACGTGGCGGCGAGCGCTGGGGCTCGTCGCGGTGTGGACCGTACCGGGGACGCTGTCCGCGCTGGAGACGTACTTCTTCAGCCTGTCGTCGCCTCGGCCGATGGAGCCGTGGCGCGCGTTCCTGACGCAGCTTCCGGGTTGGTATGTGTGGGTGCCCGTCACGCCCCTGGTGTTCGCGCTGGCGGAGCGACTGCGGTTGGGGCGGCCCTTCCGCGCGGGCGCCTGGGTGGGGCACGTGCTGGCGTGCCTGGGCGTGAGCGGGCTGTTCGCGCTCGTGTACACGGTGTGCCAGCGGGCCTTGGGCGCGGGGATGGGAAGCGTGTCCTTCGGGGCGATGCTGACGCGCTATGCGCTGGGCTGGTTGCCGATGATGGCGATGACGTATGTCGCGACGGTGGGGGTGGCGCAGTCGCTGGCGGCCCGGAGGAGGGAGCGAGCGCGGGAGCGTCAGGCCGCGGCGCTCGCCGTCGAGCTCGCCGAGGCCCGACTCCAGGCGCTCCAGGTCCAGCTCCATCCGCACTTCTTGTTCAACACCCTGAACGCCATCGTCGTGTTGGTGCGGGATGGGGAGAAGGACACGGCCGCGAGGATGCTGGTGTTGCTCGGGGACATCCTGCGCCGGTTGCTCCAGCAGGGCGCGACGCAGGAGGTGTCCCTCCGGGACGAGCTGTCGGTGCTGGAGCGGTACCTGGAGATACAGCAGCTGCGCTTCCAGGACCGGCTGCGCGTGGACTGGGACGTGGACGAGGCGTTGATGGACGCGCGAGTGCCGCACCTGGTGCTGCAGCCGTTGGTGGAGAACGCCATCCGGCACGGGGTGTCGGCCCGCACGGCGGCGGGGATGCTGCGCATCCGGGCGCGGCGGCACGGCGAGGCGCTGGAGTTGGAGGTGGAGGACGACGGGCCGGGTTTGCCCGTGGGCTTCGATGTGGAGCGAAGCCCGGGCATCGGGCTGTCCAACACCCGGGCGCGGCTGTCCCAGCTCTACGGGGCGGCGGGGCGCGTGAGCGTGGCGGCGGCGCCGGAGGGCGTGGGGACCGTGGCCACGGTGTCGCTGCCCTTCCAGCGCGAGGACTCCCGAGGGGCCGCACGTGGCTGAGCTCAGTGTCCTCCTGGTGGATGACGAACCGCTGGCGCGGCGCGGGCTCCGGCAGGTCTTGGCGCGGCATCCGGACGTGACGGTGTGCGGCGAGTGCCGCGATGGTCGCGAGGCGGTGGACGCCATCCACGCGCTGAAGCCCTCGCTGGTGTTGCTCGACGTGCAGATGCCGGAGCTGGATGGCTTCGGGGTCATCCGCGAGGTGGGCGTGTCGCGGATGCCCGCGGTCATCTTCATCACCGCGTTCGACACCTTCGCCGTGCGCGCCTTCGACATGCACGCGGTGGACTATCTGGTGAAGCCCTTCGCGGACGAGCGCTTCGACGAGGCGCTGAGCCGAGCCCGGCAACGACTGCGACAGGGCGAGGCCGTGGAGCTGGGGCGAAAGCTCGCGGCCCTGCTCGCGGACACGGGGCATTCGACTCCCATGGAGAGCGACGCTCCCCGACAGGATGAACACCCGAACCGGCTGGTGGTGAAGGTGGGGGCGCGCTCGGTGCTCGTGCCGGTGACGGACATCGACTGGATTGGCGCGGACGACTACTGCGTCACGCTGCACGTGGGCGACAAGGAGCACGTGCTGCGCGAGAGCCTCGCGTCACTGGAATCCCGTCTGGACGCGGAGCGCTTCGTGCGCATCCACCGCTCGGTCATCGTCAACGTGGAGCGCATCCGTGAGCTGCATCACGACTCGGCGACGGAGGTGGTGGTGGTGCTGAGCACCGGCCAGCGCCTGCGCGTCAGTCGGAGTCGACGCGAGGAACTGGAGCGCAGGCTCGGACGGGCGCGCTAGGTATCCCGTCGATAGGCGGGAGGAATCTGCTCCCCCTCCAACTGGACTCGTGTCCCGACCGTCTGCTCGCCGAAGCAGACGAGCCGGATGACGTCGTTGAAGTCCTTCAACCGGATGTAGAGGATCCACGCCTCATCCAGGAGCCACCAGCCGCCGTCCGCCGTCACGAAGAAGGTGGCGAAGTCGCTCGTGGCCACGGGACACGCGGTGTCCGAGAGGGTCCGTTTGACGTCGGGGATGCAGAAACCGTCGATTCCATCCGCCGCGGCGCTCGCGTCGAACTTCAGGTGGCGATGGTCGAGCCCGCGCAGGTGCAGCCCCTCCATGGACGCCATCACCGCCCGGACGGAGTCATGGACGTGATAGCCGAGGCCCTCGAGCTCCGCGCGCACGGTGTCGATGGGCACCGTGCGCGGTTGGAGGACGCCGCGCTGCCGGAGGAAGTCCCGGACCTTGGGCTCGAGCACTCCCATCCAGGGATGAGTGAACAGCGTCTCGTCGTTCATGCGGATGCGACCCCGTTCGTACTCCCGCATCCTCTCACACGTGCCTCACTTCAGGGCTTCACCTCGGAGAGCGGCGGGGCCTGCTGCTTCTCCACCGCCGCCGTGAGCGAGGCCACCTCCGTGGCGCTCAGGTGCATGCCGAAGACGCGGTCCACGTCCAGTCGCTCACGCGCGATGACCTCCATCGTCTCGGAGACCTGCTGCACGTTGAAGAACGTCCCATCCGGGCGAGGCTGGACCAGGTCGCTGGTGTAGAGCAGCCGGTGCTCGGGTAGCGCGACGAAGAGCATCCGCTCCCCGGTCTCCGTGCGCACGGGGACCAGCTCCAACCGGTTCTTCCCGCTGCCGAGCTTCACGCGTTGCCCCACGTTGACGAGCAAGGCGGCCCGAGGCGCGCGGGCGAGCGCGTCCGGCGCGAGGGTCCGAGGCGCCGTGAGCACGCCCTGCAGGAGCGGCCGGTTGAGGTCCAGCACGTGGAGCGGGACGCCGCGCGCGGCGTACTCGCGGACACCGCCCACGTGAGGCCAGGCATCGCTCGTGGAGACCACGGCCTTCACCTTCACGCCGGGGAAGCGGCGCTGGGCCTCCTCCAGGATTCGCGCCGAGTAGCCCGAGGAGATGGGCGCCTCGACGATGACCAGGCCGTCGTCCTGCTTCACCAGCGTGACATCCCACGCACCAGGCAGGTGCACGACGCCCGGCGCCAGCTCGACGGCCGGGCGGTCGGGGTGGCCCAGCGGCAGGTCCTCCACCGTCATCTTGCCGCGCGCGCCGAAGCCCTTCTTCACGTCCT
Source organism: Myxococcus guangdongensis (assembly GCF_024198255.1). Taxonomy (NCBI): domain Bacteria; kingdom Pseudomonadati; phylum Myxococcota; class Myxococcia; order Myxococcales; family Myxococcaceae; genus Myxococcus; species Myxococcus guangdongensis. The sequence continues at coordinate 601,740 of NZ_JAJVKW010000001.1, read as the reverse complement.
CGGGGATGGCGAAGTCCTCCTCGGAGACCTTCGGCGCCAGCTCCAGCCGCGTCACCGTGAAGCTGTGGTACGCCTGTCCCTTGCGCTCCCACTCCCAGTGGCGCGGATAGCGCAGCCCGCCCGGCTCCAGGGACCACGCCTGGAAGAACAGCCGCGTCGTCACGTCACCCCAGACACTCCAGAAGAAGTCCGACGGGTGCGCGTCCTGCGTCTCCACCATCGTCGGCAGCCGCGTCCTCGCGTTGAGGTACAGCTTTACCCGAGCGTGGCCATGGCGGAACGCCACCACGTGGTGCGGCACGTCCTGCAGGCGGGTGTCCGCCAGCGCGCGCAGCTCCGGAGCGGCCAGCGCGGTGAAGAGGATGCGCTCGGGCGCGAAGTCGAGCCGCTCGTTCATGTCCTGGAGCTGTGCGCCTCCCGCGGGGCGTCGCTGGCCGCCGCGCTCCAGCATCACCACGCCGTCGGACAGCACCATCGTCGCGCCCTGCCAGTCCTCGAGCCCTCCGGAGCCACGGCCCTCGGTCTTCATGCGCAGCCGGCGCTGTCGCGGGTCGCGCACCTCGTCGACCTGCTCGTAGCTGACGAGCCACGGCGGGGCAGGGCGCTCGGACTGCTCCATCAGGTTCCAGTGGCCGATGCCCTGGATGCGCAGCGCGGAGAGGGCCTGGAGCTTCGCTTCACCCCCCATGGCCTCTAGCGAGGCCCGCAGGTGGGCACGGGAGGCGTCCTCGGCCGCGAGGGCGGAGGACGCGAGGACCAGACCGAGGAGCACGAGTAACGGAGCGGTTCGTCTCATGCCCCCAGGATGTCGAGGCGCCCGAGTGCTTCCGGCGCCTTTGCAGCCAATGGCGAGAGGGGCGCGGCGAAGTGCGCGCCCGGGGCGGCGAATGGTGGACCGTCGTGCTCAGTCGCCCGCGACTGCGAGCTGCCAGTCACCGTCCTTGTCGATGCCGACGCGGAGGCCCAGGTAGCTGCCCATCTCCTTGCGCATGCTCTCGAGGGTGGCCTTCGGGTAGACACCGGCGAGCATCTTCACGTCCTTCTCCGTCTTGAGGCCGGTGATGTGCACGGAGGGCCAGTAGTAGAGGTCTCCCTCCTGGGCGTAGGGCAGCTCCAGCACCTGGACGATGCGCGCGAGGGTGGGCTCGCCCTTCGCCTCCTGCTGCTTCCAGAACGTCACCGCGTCCTCGTCGGGGCCGAAGCTGAAGCGCACGCTCTTGCCCTTCTCGTCCACCAGCCTGCCCAGCTCCGTGTAGTCGCAGGCGCGCGCGGCGGCGATGATGCGGGTGCGCATGCTCTCCACCGCCGGAGGCAGGGGCGGCTTCGGCGCGGCCTTCGTGGAGGCCTTCAGCTTCGCCGCCGAGCAGTCCGTGCTGCCCGCGGCCTGCGCGACGGCCCCGGCGTCACCCGTTCCCGCGTCGGTCAGGTCCACCGCGCTCCCCGTCGTGCCGGGAGCGACGGGAGGGGAGTCGGGGACGACGGGCTGGGTGGGCGCCACGGCGGCGGCAGGGGCCCCCGCGTCCGCCGGACCGCTGGCGGGAGTGGCGGTGCGCTCGGTGCAGGCGACGAGTGAGGCGGCGACGCAGATGGACAGGCGGGTCAGGCGATTCATGGCACCCGTATGTAGTTCAAGCCCCCGGGCCCGTGTCTTCTCACGCGCCCCTTCTGGTGACTCGAGGACGAACGTTCATTCCCCAGCCCCGCGCGCACCGCCGGACGGCGACCGGGCGCGGACGCCAC